>NZ_BAAAKI010000004.1:379133-386401 GCF_039527675.1 Luteococcus sanguinis | reverse complement strand
TCGGCATCACTTGGGCTGCGAAGCCGAGGTGATGGTGATCTTGCCGGAGATGATGTCGGCCTTGATGGCCTCCAGCTCGCTCTTGGTCTCGTCGGAGACCTTCGAGTCGAACTCGTGGAAGTCGGCCAGCTTCACGCCGTCGTTGTCCAGGGTGCCGACGAAGGAGTCGGAGCTGAAGGTGCCGTCCTTGGCGGCCTTGATCGCGTCGAACACGGCGACGTCCATCTGCTTCTGCACCGAGGTGAGCAGGGTGCTGCAGTAGCTGGCGGCCGACACACAGCCGTCGGTGTCGACCCAGACGGCCGAGACCTTGCCCGAGCTGGCCTTGGCGACCTGGAGTGCGCCCTCACCCGAGGGGCCCGCGACCGGGAACAGCACGTCGGCGCCCTGCGAGGTCAGCGTGGTGGCGATGCGCTTGCCGCCCGCGACGTCGGAGAAGTTGCCGGTGAACTGGCCACCCTTGGGGTTCTTGGGATCCCAGCCGAGCACCTTGACCGACTTCGACTTCTGGGTGTTGTAGTAGTCAACGCCCTGGGCGAAGCCGTCCATGAAGATCGTCACGGTCGGGATGTTCATGCCACCGAAGGTGCCCACCTTGCCAGTGGACGACTGGGCGGCGGCCGCGTAGCCAGCCATGAAGGAGGGCTGCGCGGTGTTGAAGATCAGCGGCTTGAGGTTGGTCAGGCTGCTGGTGGACGAACCCGGGTCGACGATCGCGAACTTGACCGAGGGGTTCGCCTTGGCGGCGGCCTTCGTGGCGTCCTCGAGCATGAAGCCGACGGTGACGATGATGTTGCACTTCGCCTCAACCATCTTCGCGATGTTGGTGGCGAAGTCCTTGGCGCTCTCCGACTGCATCTCGCCCTGCTCGACGCCGAGTTCCTTGACCGCCTTGGTCAGGCCGTCGTGCGAGGTCTGGTTGAACGACTTGTCATCGAAGCCACCCTCGTCCGAGACCATGCAGGCCTTGAAGGCACCGGACGCGGACGAGCTGGAACCAGCGGCTGCGGTGCTGGTGGTGGTGGCGGTCGAGCTGGAGCTCGACTCGGGGGCGCTGGCGCACCCGGCGACGGACAGGGCGAGGGCCGACATGAGCGCCGGCGCGACGAGGGACTTCTTCACGAAACTGCCTCCTGAGCAGACAAGACCACGGCTCGGTTCGAGCCAGCCAAATCTAACCCGCCGTTCACCTGGTCGTCATCCTGCCCCGAAGACCGTCAGGAAACCGTTATCGGGTCGAAACGCGTGACAACTCAAGGTGCCCCACCACGACTCCCATGCGCGCGAAGTGACGGTCTGAGGCTTCAGATTTTTTACTGCGCCTGACGAACCAGCGCTTCAGCCGTGTCGATCATCGCCACCGTCGAGCGCTGCCAGCCGTCCTCCTGACCCCGGAAGGGACCAGTGGCCAGCGAGATCACGACCGCGGCCGCCCGCAGTCGCAACTCGATCGGGTCGACGCGCTCGTCGAAGACGGGTACCCACTCGCGCACCAGCGCGTTCACCCGCTCGGCCTGATGCAGGTTCATCCGCTGGACGGTCGACAGGTGCGCCACCAGGCAGGCCAGGTCGTCGGCCCGGCGGCCCGGACCACAGGTGTCGACGTCCAGCAGCCCGACGATGGATCCGCCCGCCACATGCACCTGGCCCTCGTGGAAATCGCCATGGGTCGGTTCGTCCCCCAGGGGGATGCCGTCCAGCGCGCCCCTGATGGTGCTGGCCAGCGATTCCAGCCGAGGAGCTTGTTCGGGCAGCGTGGACCCGATCACCTGGGCGTAGTGCTGCAGGACGTCAGCCCACGGACGACGGCGCTCCAGCCGCGACACCCCGGGAGGCAGGTTGTCCAGCAGGGCCACGAGCTGCCCGGCAGTGCAGGGCGGCGAGTCGCTGAACATCGCACGGGCCAGTGGGTCCCCGGGCAGTCCATCCAGAACCACCAGGTGGTCGTCGGTGACGCACAGCACCTCGGGCGAGGGCACTCCCCCGTGCCGCAGCAGCTCGTGGCGCGCGACCACATCGGCGCACTGGGCCTCGCGCAGCACTTTCACAAACAGCGTCCGCCCGGGCAGCCGTGCCCGGAGCACCGCCCGGCGGCGAGGCCTGTAGCTGACCACCGACAGCTGCAGGTCCTCTGGGCTTTCCGCGGCACCCAGCAGCCCCTCAGCCGCCAAGAGTTCTGCCATCCGGTCGGGGTGGGCGACCCTGGCCAGCCCGGGCAGTTCGGGATCATCCGGATAGAACCAGACAGCCACCTGATGATCCCCAATGACCAGAACCTCAGCGGGGCCGTCATGGTCGTCCAGCCCGTCAGCGCGGACCAGCAGGCCCACCAGTTCGTCACGCACGTCTGTTGCCTGACGCCACTCGACGCGCGTGCGGTAGGTCGCTGTGGTGGACCGACCCGGATCGGCATCGACATGGTCGGCCTCCCAGTGCAGCAGGCGTCCGCCTCGATGGGCGACGGCAGCCTCCAGAACCTGCCCGACCCCAGCCCCCGTCAGCAGGGCCGCGCCGTCACGGTCGCCCTGGTTCACTCGCGGCCCTCATCCTGTGCCCCCGCATCCGGGGATGCCTGGGTGGCTCCGACCACAGCGGGCTCCACGCGGCGCACGGACAGCCAGGCCGCACGACGGCCGTCCAGCTCGGTGACGGTGAACACGAGGCGCGCCTGTTCGGGCAAGGTGGCGGCAGCCGACGGTGAACGGTCAAGCAACACCTCGACCTCGGCCCCCTCGGCGGGGAGCTGTCCCATCTGGGCCATCACGAATCCGGCCACCGTGTCATAGGGCCCCTCGGGCAGCACGTAACCGAAGCGTTCCTCGAAGTCCTGCAGACCTGTCAGGCCCTCGACGTCACCGACCTGGTCGTGCGCGCCGACGTCCTCCACGTCATACTCGTCGGTGATCTCGCCGATCAGTTCCTCCACCAGGTCCTCCAGGGTGACGATGCCGGCTGTGCCGCCGTACTCGTCGCGCACGATCGCCAGGTGGGAGTGGGCGCGGCGCATGTCGGTGAGCGCCCGCAACACGCGGACGGTGTCCGGCAGGCTCAGCACCGGTCGCACCAGCTGGCGGATCGGTGCCGACCGTGCGCCGGGGTCGAGGTCCATCAGGTCGCGGACGTGCAGGAAGCCAAGGATCCGGTCGGAGGATCCGTCAGTGACCGGGTAGCGCGAGTGCGGCGCCCCCTGCACCTCCCGGATCGCCTTGTAGGCAGGCATCTCGCCGGGCAGGAAGTCGACCTCGGTGCGCGGCACCATCACCTCGCGCAGATTGCGGTCACCGGCGTCGAAGACTTCGTCCACGATCTTGCGCTCGGCCGCACCCAGGGTCTGCGAGGTGACGACCATCTGGCGCAGTTCCTCGTCGGTGACGACCTCCTTGGCGGCGCTCGGGTCGCCGCCGAGCAACCGGACGACGACGTCGGTCGACTTGCCCAGGAACCAGATCACCGGGCGCGCGATGCGGGCGATCGAGTCGACCAATGGGGCCACCGACATGGCGAAGCCCTCGGCGCGCTGCATCGCCAGCCGCTTGGCGCTCAGCTCACCGAGCACGATCGAGAAGTAGGAGATGACGACGGTGATCAGCACCACCGCCAAGGTGTTCGACAGCGTCTCGGGCACACCGATGCCCTCCAGCACAGGCGCCAGCGCCGGGGCCAGCGTCGCGCCACCGAAGGAGGCAGACAGGAAGCCGGAGACCGTCACGCCGATCTGAACGGCGGAGAGGAAGAGATTGGGATCGGCGGTCAGCCGGACGATCGCCGCGCCACGCTTTCCGCGGGTGGCGAGGTTGCGCACCTGGCTGTCGCGCAGGGAGACCATCGCCATCTCCGCACCGGAGAAGACACCGCCGATGCAGATGAAGAGCAAGATCAGACCGATGTTGAGGGCCACGTCACCCAGGCTCATGCCCGACCACCAAGCCCGGTGGGGACCTGGGAAGGCCAGTCCGGCAGCGGGTGGTGGTCACGATTGCTCGGCGCCACCTCGGCCCTCGGGAGTCGAGTCACCGATCCAGAATACCGGGCAGGGCTCACGACCCGGGCGCCTGGACCTAGGCTGGGGCGGGTGAACGCGCTGCGAGACCCCCAGACGTGGGTCCTGAACTTCTCCTGCCCCGACCGAGCCGGCATCGTGCATGCCGTGACCGGGGGCGTCGCCGCTGGTGCGGGCAACATCCTCGAGCTGCAGCAGTTCTCCTCCCAGGACACCGGACGTTTCTTCATGCGCGTGGAGTTCGAGTCCCCGCTGAGCCGCGAGTTGCTCGAGCGGGCGCTGACGCCGACCGTCGACGGCTTCCACGCGGAGTGGTCATTGGTCTCGACCGAGCGTCCCACCCGGGTGCTGGTGCTGGCGTCCAAGGCCGGGCACTGCCTGAACCACCTGCTCTTCCGTCAACGCAGCGGCCAGCTCAACATCGAGATCCCGCAGATCTTGGCGAACCACCCCGACCTGGGTGACCTGGCGGCCTTCTACGGCGTCCCCTTCGAGCACCAACCGGTCTCACCGCAGACCAAGCCCGCCTTCGAGGCGCGGGTGCGCCAGATCGTCGAGGACGAACAGATCGAGCTCGTCGTGCTGGCCCGCTACATGCAGATCCTCTCCCCCGAACTATGCGATTTCCTGGCTGGACGGGCGATCAACATCCACCACTCCTTTCTTCCGGGGTTCAAGGGGGCGAACCCCTATCGCCAAGCCCATGCCCGCGGCGTCAAGGTGATCGGCGCGACCGCCCACTTCGTGACCAGCGACCTGGACGAGGGCCCGATCATCGAGCAGAACGTGGTGCGGGTGGACCACAGCCAAGGGCCTTCCGCCCTGATGGCACTCGGCCAGGACGAGGAGTCCCGGACTCTCACCGAGGCCGTCAAGCTCTTCGCCGAACACCGTGTCTTCACCGACGGACAGCGCACGATCATCTTTCGGGGCTGAAGTTTCCCAGCGGATGGGGCATGCACGTATTCACCTGCGCCGCAAGGATGTTCGCCAGCGGCTGCAATAACTCGACATCAAGAAATGATCACGATTGTCAGGTGTGCAACTGACAAGCGAGCCTTGGGCCAGCTAGTTTGAAGCCAACTTCGGCGGCAGCCTGCCCCGAAGCCCACAGAGAACACCGTTGTCCTCAGGAGCGCCCATGTCGACGCAGCATCCAACGGATCTACATGATGATCCCGAACGCCATCTTCCCCCCAACCACAATCCCCTGCCCGAACTGGACGGCCCCCACGCCGTGACTGTCGATCAGGCCGCGCTGGCCCGCATCCAGACCTCGGACGACTTCCAGGAGCTGAAGCGTCGCTTCCGGAATTTCGCCTTCCCCCTCAGCGCAGCCTTCCTCGTGTGGTACTTCCTGTTCGTGCTGCTCTCGGTCTACGCCGTTGACTTCATGCGCAAGCCGATCGCGGGGAACATCACCATCGGCCTGGTCTTGGGCCTGTTGCAGTTCCTGACCACCTTCCTCATCACGTGGCTGTACATCCGCCACGCCAACAAGAACCTGGACCCGATCGCGTCCAGGCTTCGCTCCGAGCTGGAGGTCACCCGATGAACCTCGCCCTGATGCAGACCCTCCTGCCCCTGGAAACGGGCACCAAGCTGGGCAACCCGATCGTCAACATCGCGATCTTCGCGATCTTCGTCGTGGTCACCCTGACCATCGTCATCCGCGTCTCCACCGGCGGCAAGAAGAAGGCCTCCGACTTCTACACCGGTGGCGCCCAGTTCGACGGCCGCCAGAACGGCCTCGCCATCGCCGGTGACTACCTGTCGGCCGCATCATTCCTCGGCATCGTCGGTGCCGTGGCGCTGACCGGTTACGACGGCCTGCTGTACTCAATCGGCTTCCTCGTGGCCTGGTTGGTCGCGCTGCTGCTCGTCGCGGAGCCGCTGCGCAACACCGGCAAGTACACGATGGCCGACGTGCTGAGCTTCCGCACCCAGGAGAAGCCGGTCCGCATGGCCGCCGCCATCTCCACCCTCGCGGTCTCCTTCTTCTACCTCCTGGCCCAGATGGCGGGCGCCGGTGGCCTGGTCTCGCTGCTCCTTGGTGTCAAGAGCAGTGGAATGCAGAATCTCGTCATCGTCCTCGTCGGCCTCCTGATGATCGTCTACGTGCTCATCGGCGGCATGAAGGGCACCACCTGGGTGCAGATGATCAAGGCCGTCCTGCTGATCTCGGGCGCCGCCATCATGACCTTCTGGGTGCTGGCCAAGTGTGGCATGAACCTGTCGACGGTCATCGGCAATGCGCAGGCGAAGGCTGACGCGGTCAAGGCCTCCAACCCCGAGGCCAATGCGTCGGGCTGGCACGACCTGCTGAAGCCGATGGGCAAGTACGGAACCAACAAGCTGGGCTTCATCTCGCTGTCCATCGCCCTGGTGCTGGGCACCGCCGGCCTGCCCCACGTGCTCATGCGGTTCTACACGGTTCCCACCGCCAAGGAGGCCCGTCGCTCCGTGACCTGGGCCATCGGACTGATCGGCGCCTTCTACCTGTTCACGATGGTGCTCGGCTACGGCGCCGCGTGGTTGGTCGGCTACGACGACATCAACTCGATGCCCGGCAAGGCGAACGCCGCCGCCCCCGCCCTGGCCTTCTTCCTGCCCGGCCAGGGCACCGGGGGCACGATCTTCCTCGCGCTGATCGCCGGCGTCGCCTTTGCGACCATCCTCGCCGTCGTCGCCGGTCTGGCCATCACAGCCTCGGCCTCCTTCGCGCACGACATCTACAACGCCGTGCTCAAGGACGGCAACGCCGACCCAGCCAAGGAGGTCAAGGTCGCCCGCGCCACCGTGATCGTCATCGGCCTGCTCGCCATCGTCGGTGGCATCGCGGCCAAGAGCCAGAACATCGCCTTCCTGGTGGCCCTGGCCTTCGCCATCGCCGCTTCGGCCAACCTGCCCTCGATCCTGTACTCGCTGTACTGGAAGCGCTTCAACACCCGTGGTGCGGTCTGGTCGATCTACGGTGGCCTGATCTCCGCGCTGGTGCTGATCACCTTCAGCCCGGCCGTGTCGGGTGCCAAGACGGCCATGTTCCCGAATGCCGACTTCGCCTGGTTCCCGCTGGACAACCCGGCCCTGGTCAGCGTCCCGATCGGCTTCATCCTCGGTTGGCTGGGCTCGATCACCTCGAGCGAGCACAACGCGGAGAAGTACACCGAGATGGAGGTTCGCTCCATGACCGGTGCGGGCGCCGAGGGTGCCATCGCGCACTGACGCAACCCGCTCCACCGCTCCACCGACCCGGCCGCCCCCCTCG
>NZ_BAAAKI010000004.1:316877-379110 GCF_039527675.1 Luteococcus sanguinis | reverse complement strand
TTACTCGGGCCTGAAGCTCACGAAGACCGACCTGAGAGAGCCTTGAAACTGAGAATTATCAGTATTCGTTCACTCTCTCGTAAGCTCTTCTTCGGCCCTAGATGTGGCCAAGAAGCCCCCTCGCTCCGTGGGGCACGAAGGATTTCACGATGCCCCGCAGCACCACCGCCCTGACCGCCGTCGCGGTCGGCGCAGCCGTCGCCCTCGGCACCATGACCGCCGCCCCCACCACCGCCGAGGCCTCGACGATCACCGCGTCCGCCCGCGTACTGAGCAACAACCAAGTGGCCTACAACTACTTCGTGACAAAGGGCCTGACCCGGCAGCAGTCGGCCGCGGTCGTCGGCAACTTCATGCAGGAGTCGGGTAGCCCGATCAACCCGAAGGCCCGCCAGTACGGCGGCCCCGGCATGGGCATCGCGCAGTGGTCGCGCGGCTCCCGCTGGTCCCAGCTCGTCCGTTACGCCAGCAAGACCAAGCGCAGCCCCTATGCCCTGCGCACCCAGCTCGACTTCGTCTGGGTGGAGCTCAACGGCAGCGAGAAGCGTGCGCTGAAGAAACTGCGTGCCACGAAGACGACGGCAGCCGCAACGATGAGCTTCTCCGCCTACTACGAGCGCTGCGCGCCGCGCTACTGCGCCAACGGCACCCGCATCCGCAATGCGAACAAGGTGTTCAAGCTCTACGCCTGAGCGGCGTCACCCACCCACAGCAGCGAACGGGCCGGCTCCCCCAGGGAGCGGGCCCGTTCGTCGTGTCGTGCAGAAGAGCGACGATCAGTTCTTGATGCCGCCGTAGAAGGTGTCCCACGGCACCTCGAGCGGGGCATCCTTGGCGACGATGTCGTACAGGAAGCGGCACAGCGGGAACTTCTCGGCCGAGACCACGCCACGGGCGGTCAGCTTCTCCAGCGCCTCGCCGATCACGCGGATCGCGGCGACGCCCTCGAGGGTGATGCCCTTCATGTGTACGTCGCGCACCTCGGAGAAGGGCACGCCCTGGCCGACGAAGCCGCCAGCGCGGACATTGCGGCCGCCGGCCGAGGTGACCCACATGTCGCCGACGCCGCCGAGACCGTCACCGGTGGCGCGGTCGCCTCCCATCATCTCGATGAAGTCCTTGAGCTCGATCGAGCCCTGCCCGAACAGCGCGGCGGAGTAGTTGTACATGACGTACTTCTTCGAGGCCTCGGGGCCCATCTTCTCCAAGATGCCGTTCGCGAAGCCCATGCCGAAGGCGTAGACATTCTTGGTCGCGGCACCGACCTCGCAGCCGACGAAGTCGGTGGCGGGCCACACGTGGTAATAGCTGGTTCGGAAGAGCTTGGCGAGGAATTCGGCATTCTCCAGATCGGTGGAGGCGAAGTTCACGCAGGTGTCGCGACGCACAGCGAGCTCGCCGGCGATGGAGGGGCCGACGATGGCGGCCCACGGAACCTGACCGGCCAGGTCGCCGACGGCAGCCTGCAGCACCTCGGGCAGGATGTGCAACGTCCCGTCCTCGTCGGCGCGCATGCCCTTGGTGATCACGATGACGCGCTGGCCCGGCTTCAGCAGGCGGGCCAACTGCTCGCCGGCCCAGTCGATGCCGAAGGAGTTGACGCCCACCATGACGACCTCGGCGTCGGCAAAGGCGGCCTCGGCGTCGGCCAACTGGTGCGGAATGACATTGCTGGGGATCTCGACCTCGAGCACGGGGTGCACGTGGTTGGCGGCGATCGAGTCGATGATCGCCTCGTCGAGGTGGGTGCCCACCAGGTGGACGTCATGCCCATTGTCGGCCAGGGGGACGGTCAGGGCGGTGGCCATCACGCCGGCACCGAGCACCGCGATCTTCGTCATTTTTGTCTCAATCCTGTAGGTGTTTGGTGTCCCTACCCTCGCACGCGCGCGGGGGATGGGAGCGGGCGGGCCCCAATATCTGGCGGATTCTCCCGATGGGCCGTCTGGCGGCGCACGTAGGTGCACACGGCAGTACGTCATCGCGGACGTTCTCGCAGTACCCCGGTCGAGTCGCAGCCCCCCCGTCCACCGCGATAGGCTCGGCATGTCCGTTCGGCGTCGAGGGACGAGAGCCGTACTCCCTTCGCTCGCGCCTGACCGCGCCACCTCGAGAGAAGGAAGAACACCGTGAGCAAGACCCCCGTCAAGGTAGCAGTCACCGGCGCCGCCGGCCAGATCTGCTACAGCCTCCTGTTCCGCATCGCCAGTGGTGCCTTGCTGGGTGACACCCCGGTCGAGTTGCGCCTGCTGGAGATCACCCCCGCGCTGAAGGCCCTGGAGGGCGTCGTCATGGAGCTCGACGACTGCGCATTCCCGAACCTCGCCAAGATCGAGATCGGCGACGATCCCAAGAAGGTCTTCGACGGGGTCAACATGGCCATGCTCGTCGGCGCGATGCCCCGCAAGGCCGGCATGGAGCGTGGCGACCTGCTCAGCGCCAACGGTGCCATCTTCACCGCCCAGGGCAAGGCCCTCAACGACGTGGCCGCCGACGACGTGAAGGTGCTCGTGACGGGCAACCCCGCCAACACCAACGCACTGATCGCCCTGAGCAATGCTCCCGACATCCCCAAGGAGCAGTTCGCCGCGCTGACCCGCCTCGACCAGGACCGCGCCAAGGCGCAGGCCGCGCAGAAGCTGGGTATCTCGGTCAACGACGTCAAGAAGATGACCATCTGGGGCAACCACTCCGCCACCCAGTACCCCGACCTGTTCAATGCCGAGGCCAACGGCAAGTCGATCGCCGAGCAGATCAACGACCAGGCCTGGATCGAGGACTACTTCATCCCGACCGTGGCCAAGCGTGGCGCCGCGATCATCGACGCCACCGGTCTGTCGTCCCGCGCATCGGCCGCCAACGCGACTGTCTCCTGCATGCACGACTGGGCGCTCGGCACCCCCGAGAACGACTGGGTCTCGATGGCCGTCGTCTCGGACGGCTCCTACGGCGTCGAGGAGGGCCTGGTGTCCTCCTTCCCGGTGACCATCAAGGACGGAAAGTGGGAGATCGTCCAGGGCCTGGACATCAACGAGTTCAGCCGCGGCAAGATCGACGCCTCCGTCGCCGAACTGGTCGACGAGAAGAAGGCCGTCACCGAGCTGGGCCTCATCTGACCCAATCCGCAACAGTGCACGAAGGCCCTCACCACCCGGTGAGGGCCTTCCTGCTGCCCACCCACATGACGGACGCGAGCCCAGACCACGATTCCCGAGCTTGCCGCGGGCCGGTGGCCAGCTCAGCGAGAATGCGGGACGAAGAAGGTCAGCGCCAGCATCGCCGTCGCCATCCCCAGTAGCAGCGCGCTGTCGAACCAGCGCGACCGGACGCACAACAGCCCCGCCACCCGGGTGGGCAGGAAGACGCGGAAGCCTCCCGCCAGCAACACCGCGCAGCCCATGGCAAAGGCACCGCGGCGCCAGTGCCCCGCCGCGGTGATGCCCAGCCCGATCGACAAAAGGCCCAGCACCACCAGCAACGGCCACTGGTTCAAGGTGTGCTCGGCTGCCGACTGGGTCATCCGGCTGATCGCCGAATCCTTCTCAGCGGGCGCTTCGGTGGGGCCGAGTGAGCCGGCGCTTGCCTGGTCGGGCACGGCTCAGGCCTGTCCGGCGGCCATCTGTTCGGCCCGGTCGATGACATTGCTGAGCAGCATCGCGCGGGTCATCGGCCCGACCCCACCAGGGTTGGGCGTGACCATCGAGGCCACCTCCCACACGTCCGGGTGCACGTCGCCAGCCGGCTTGCCGTCCACGCGGGTGACGCCCACGTCCACGACCACCGCGCCGGGCTTGACCATGTCGGCGGTCAGGAAACCCGTCCGTCCGACCGCAGCGATCACGATGTCCGCTGCCTGGGTGTGGGCGGCGAGGTCCTTGGTGCCGGTGTGGCACAGGGTGACCGTCGCATTCTCCGACTTGCGGGTGAGCAGCAGCCCCAGCGGACGTCCGACGGTGGTCCCGCGGCCGACGACGCAGACCTCGGCACCATTGAGCTCGACGTCATGGCGGCGCAGCAGTTCGACGATGCCACGCGGGGTGCAAGGCAGCGGGCCGGCCTCGTTGAGAACGAGCTTGCCCAGGCTGGCGGGAGCCAGGCCATCGGCATCCTTGTCGGGGTCGATCAGGGCCAGCGCTGCATTCTCGTCCAGGCCCTTGGGTAGCGGCAGCTGGACGATGTAGCCGGTGCAGGCCGGGTTCTCGTTGAGGGCGTGAATCGCTTCCTCGAGCTGGGCCTGGGTGGTGTCGTCGGGGAGGTCGACGCGGATGGACTCGATGCCCACCTGGGCGCAGTCCTTGTGCTTGCCACCGACGTAGATCTGGCTGCCGGGATCAGACCCCACCAGCACGGTGCCGAGGCCGGGGACGATGCCCTTCTCCCGCAGAGCGGCGACGCGCACCGCGAGCTCGTCCTTGATCTGGGCGGCGACGGCCAATCCGTCGATCCTATCGGCTGTCATGTGCTCTCCTTGGCAGGAATCGGGGCAGGTACCTCGCGTCTGGCACATCATGACGGGAACACCGCGGCTGGCCAGCATGGCCACCCTACTAGCGGCCATAGCGCACTGCCTGATGACCAGCGCTCGGGTTGTGCCGGGGCATGGTGGGACTCCGCCCGCCCGCCTGCGGACGTGGGCTGGCGGCAATCGCGTCGCCGACACTGGGATTCAACTCCCTGGGTGCCCTCCGGAGAAGACCCCGTCCCACCGACCGGCGGGCCAAGGACGGGGCGGGGTGAGTCCACGCGGACGTAAGTGCTTTCCGTGTGCGACGTGATGCAGTGCTCGTCGTTCCGCCCGGGCCACCACCTGCACTGGGCCCAGTGTCGACAAGACGACGAGCCGCTGCCCGACGAGTGCCGGGCCGTGCGCGCCTGACACGGGCTGGTTGCTCAGTGGAAGAAGTGCCGGGTGCCGGTGAGGTAGAGCGAGATGCCCTTCTCGTTGCACAGGGCGATCGTCTCGTCGTCCCGGATGGAGCCGCCGGGCTGCACGATGGCCTTCACTCCCCCGTCGATGAGGATCGCGGGACCATCGCTGAAGGGGAAGAAGGCATCGGACGCGGCGACCGAACCGGCAGCGCGTTCCCCGGCGCGCTCGACGGCCAGCTTGCAGGAGTCGACACGGTTCACCTGGCCCATGCCGACACCGACGGACGCGCCGTCGCTGGCAAGCAGGATCGCATTGGACTTGACCGAACGGCAGGCCTTCCAGGCGAAGGCCAGGTCGGCCAGCGTCTGCTCGTCGGCGGCCGGACCAGCGGCCAGCGTCCAGTTGGTGGGGTCGTCGCCCTCGCCCTGGAAGGCGTCGGTGTGCTGCATCAGCATGCCGCCGTCGATGTTGCGGGTCTCGACGCCACCAGCGCTGGGCGCCTCGGCCTTGAGGATGCGCAGGTTCTTCTTGGTCTGCAGTACCTCCAGCGCACCGGGCTCGTAGTCGGGGGCGACGATCACCTCGGTGAAGATCGGCTTGACCTGCTCGGCCAGCGCCACCGAGACGGGACGGTTGGTGGCGATCACGCCACCGAAGGCGCTCAGCGGGTCGCAGTCGTGCGCGCGGCGGTGGGCCTCGGCGATGTCGGCTCCCACGGCAATGCCGCAGGGATTGGCGTGCTTGATGATCGCGACGGCGGGCTCGTCGAAGTCGAAGGCGGCACGACGGGCGGCGTCGGTGTCGACGTAGTTGTTGTAGCTCATCTCCTTGCCGCCGAACTGCTCGGCACCGGCCAGGCCGGCATCGCCGTGACCATTGCGGTACAGGGCGGCGGACTGGTGGGAGTTCTCGCCATAGCGCAGGGAGGCCTGCTTGGACCAGGTCGCACCGACCCAGCCCGGGAAGCCCGAACCCTCGCTGGTGTCGGTGAGCACATTGCCCATCCAGCTGGCGACGGCGACGTCGTAGCTCGCGGTGTGCACGAAGGCCGCCGCAGCCAGCTGCTTGCGCTGGTCGTAGGTGAAGCCACCGGCAGCGAGGGCCTCGGTCAGCAGGCCGTACTGGTCGGGTGAGGTGATGATCGCGACGCTGGGGTGGTTCTTGGCGGCGGCGCGCACCATGGACGGGCCACCGATGTCGATCTGCTCCACGCACTCGTCTGCGCTGGCGCCGGAGGCGACCGTCTGGGTGAAGGGGTAGAGGTTCGACACGACCAGGTCGAAGGGGGCCACGCCCAGTTCGTCCAGCTGGTTGACGTGGGACTCGAGGCGGCGGTCGGCGAGGATGCCGGCGTGCACCTTGGGGTGCAGGGTCTTCACGCGGCCGTCCAGGCACTCGGGGAAGCCGGTCAGCTCGCTGACCTCGGTGACCTGCAGCCCAGCATCGGTCAGCGCCTTGTACGAGCCGCCGGTGGACACCAGTTCCACCCCGGCGGCGGCCAGGGCCTGGCCCAACTCCACCAGCCCGGTCTTGTCGTACACGCTCACCAGCGCGCGCTTGATCTCGATACGGTCGGCATTCATCGGTCGTTCTCCTCAGCCAATTGGTTGATGACGTCGACGAGCAGGGCACGCTCGACGACCTTGATCCGTTCGTGCAGGGTGGCCTCGTCGTCGTCCGGTTCGACCGGAACGGGACACTGGGCGATCAGCTCGCCGGTGTCGACACCGTCGTTGACCCAGAAGATGGAGGCACCGGTCTCGGTGGCTCCCGCGGCCAGAGAATCGCGGACGGCGTGTGCACCCGGGAAGGCGGGCAACAGGGCGGGGTGGGTGTTGATGATCCGTCCCTGGAAGCGCTCCATGAAGGGCGCGTCGAAGAGCTTCATGAAACCGGCCGAGACGATCAGGTCGGGCTGGTGGGCGGCGACCTCGTCAGCCAGGGCAGCGTCCCAGGAGACGCGCTCGGGGGTGCCACGGCGGGCGAGCTTGCCCATCGGCTGGACGAAGGTGGGAATGCCTGCGCGCCGGGCGCGGGCGATGCCCTCGCACTCGACGTCCGCACCCACGGCCACCAACTCGGCGTGCAGCCGTCCGTCGTCTCGAGCATCCACCAAGGACTGCAGGAGGGTCCCGCTACCGGACACGAGTACGACGACACGATAGGTCACCGGCCAACCCTATCGGCCCGGCAGCTGCGCTCGGCCCACGCCGGCTCGTGGCGGACCGTGCCCAAGCCGGCGTCACTCGTCTGGGGTCGGCGCGACGTCGGGCCAGTCGACCTCCACGTCCTCGGACGATGACGCGGACTCCTCGTTCACCGGCGGCGGGTTCAACAAGCCGAGTACCAGGCCGGCGGCCATCCCGGACAGCCCCATCACGGTGGGGGCCATCACGGCCAGTTCGGGCAGCCTGGCGCCCACGGCGATCAGCCGCGCGGTTCCCAGGTCGCCATTGCTGAGCGCACACAACAGCCAGACGACCAACCCGGTCAGCACACCGGACAGTCCGCCTACCAGGCTGGTCTCGTCGGCCCGAGCCAGTCGCCGGGAGCGCCCGATGACGAGGGCGGCAACCACGCCGGCGACCACGCCACTGAGCAACCACAGCAAGGCGACCTTCGGGACCGGTCCGTTGGCCGGCACCGCGCCGAAGGCTGGTAGCGACGGCAGCAGACCGGTGAGGTTCTGCGCGGGCGAGATGACGGTGTCCGTGCCGATCGAGAACCCCGCGCCCAAGGCCCAAGAGGCGCACCACAAGACCATGTTGGGCACCCAGAGGAGCTGGGCCAGCACCAGGACCACGCCGCCTGCCCGGCCAGGGGCGAGCGCATCGTGCAGGCTCATCACCCGGCTCTGGTGCATCAGTAGCGCCGTGGCCAGGACGACCGCGCCGGTGACGACGAGCAGCAGGCAGCCCGCAGCCACCGCCCTCGGAATGGCCCGCGCCCATGCGGGCCAGGCGCCGACGGGGTTCCAGTCCAG
The DNA here is from genome assembly GCF_039527675.1 of Luteococcus sanguinis. Lineage (NCBI taxonomy): Bacteria > Bacillati > Actinomycetota > Actinomycetes > Propionibacteriales > Propionibacteriaceae > Luteococcus > Luteococcus sanguinis. Next base: position 371,257 of record NZ_BAAAKI010000004.1, on the reverse strand, counting down.
GGTTCGTCCGACTGCCACCAGCGAGGATCCAAGCCCCACGGCCAGGCCGCCGAGCAGGGCGTGCCCGCTCTGGGAGGGAGTGTTGACGAGGAAGGAGGGGAACATCACGCAGGCGAGGTACACGGCGGTGAACACCCCGGCCACCCGCAGCGTCAGTGCGCGACGTTCTGCCTGGCCAGCCCGCGCGGACAGACCGCCCAGCACGTGTCGGGCGGCGACGCCTGCTGCCCCGGAAGCGGCCAGCGCGAGCAGCAGGGTGAGACCCAGCGGGATGACGGTCACGGTCACCGAACCCAACTGTGCGCCGGCACCGTGGCCCAGCAGCCACAGCCGCAGGCCGGTGGAGATGTTGCCCCAGAAGCTCACGTCGGGCACCTGCACCCAGCCGACCGTCGTCAGGCCGATGGTGAGGGCCATCCCGGTCACCGCGCTGGCGAGCGCGGCGAGCGCGGTGGTGAGGTGCCAGGCGAGGGTGTGTGCGTGTTCGGCGCGGCCATCTCCGTCGTCTCCCCCACGCCGCCACCAGGCCTGCCCTGCCATGTCCACACCCCTTGCATGCCGCACCACACCCGGCGGCGTCGACCACGTCCGGTTAAACTTCCACCCATCGCACCACCCCTACGGGGAGATGCGCAGAACCCCTGCCCCGGAGGAACGAGTGACCAACGACATGCAGCCCCAGCCGGGTACCCCGGACTTCCCCGGGGACGAAGTTGCTGGCGTCGAGAATGGCCCCGACCCTACCCCAGCACGTGCGGCCAACCCGGTAGGCACAGACGCGGACGAGGTCGCTGACGGGCTGGTGGGACGAGGCAGGGCCTTGGACGAGGACTCCAGCGAATCAGACGTGGAGACCGATCGTTCCCTCGGCATCACGGACGAGACAGGCGTACCCGGCACGGTCCCGGGCTATTCGGACGAGCACTCCATGTGGATGCGTCCCGCTGGCGGCGTCGAGCACGAGCGCGTCCGCGAGCCGGAACCGGTCCCCTACGACGAGACTCCCCCCGCGGCCGAGGAGCCACACGGCCCCGCTCCGGTCGACGTGATCGTGCACGAAGGCGAGTCGCCCGAACCGCTGCTCCCCGAGCACGCCGAGGCCGCCCTGGTCGGCGCGCGCGCCGCGGACGCCCACGACGCCGAACCCGGCGTCAGCCTGGACCAGGCCCCCGTGCAGCCCCAGACCGCCGTTGACGACGCCCGTCCGGGGAGGCTGCAGCGGGTCTGGCCCTGGCTGGCCGCAGCCGTGGCACTGGGCCTCATTGCCTTCGGGGTGATCTTCTCCCAGACCAACAAGTCGCCGGTCGTGGTGACCCAGAGCCCCACGCCGTCGAGGTCGGTCACCCCGGTTGTCACCACCACCGATCTGGTGTCGGCATCGGACGTGAAGGCGATCGATCCAAAGGCCCCCTGGAAGACCACGCTCACCGAGCAGAAGTTGAGCGCCACCTCGCCCAAGCCGGTCTGTCTGTTGCAGAATCCGGGGCAGCCCAACCCCACCCTCAGCGGGCTGCGCACCATGGCGACCAACGGCAAGGACGGCCTCCAGGTGCTGCACCAGGTCGACGCCTATGCCAGCTCCACCGACGCCCAGAAGGTCTTCCAGCTGCGCTCGGGCAATCTCGCGAATTGCTACGAGTCCCCCACCTATCTGGTTCGCGCCGACAGCGTTGCGGGCCTGGGTGACGAGGCGATGTCGATCACCGTCGCCTTCCAGGACCCGGTCACCCGCTACGACACGATGCTGCTGGTGCGCACGGGCACTACGGTCCACGTCTTCGACGCGGTAAAGAACGGGACCCTCGTCGCTCCGGGACGCCTCGCCGAGGTCGCGGCTGGCCCGGTGTCGCGCCAGTGCACTCGGGCCAAGGGCAGCTGTGACGCGAAGCCGGTCAGCGCCCCGCAGACCCCGCCGCCAGCTGGGACCGTCGGCTGGCTGATCCTGCCCGACCTGCCCCGCGTCACGCCCGGTGCCGGCACATGGCAGGCCACCGACCCCGCAGCCGTCAGCTCGAAGGGCAGCCTGTGCGAAGGCGTCACCCTGGCCACCGTCACCGGTCCACAAGGACGCGAGCAACGCACCTACCTCATGGCCGACGACACCGCTGCCCCGCAGAACTATGGGGTGGACGAGGTCGTGTTCACCTTCGCCAAGCCCGCCGACGCGACCGCCTTCGCCAAGAAGTTGTCCGACAACCTCACCTCCTGCCCCAAGCGCGTCACCACCGCCAAGGTGTCCCAGAGCGCGGCGGTCAACGGCACGGTGGCGTCGGAGACGATTGCCGGCTCGACCATCCTGGTCAGCCTCGACATGGGCAACTCCCAGACCACCTTGTTCCGGGTCGGCGTGGCCAGCGTGGGAAACCGGGTCGTTTACCTGCTCAACAACCCCTCGAAGTCCTATGACCTGGGCCAGCGGAACTTCTCGAGCCTGATGATCAGGGCCGCGCAGCGAGCCTCCCAGGCCCGCTGATCAGGGCCGCGCTGCACCCCGTCTGGCAGTCTTCTCAGCAAGACCCCGCCGCATTTTGGTGACATTCCTGAGAAATGCTAAGGTTGTGAACAGCTCGCTGGCTCCGGTGACGAAACCGTGAAGGCAAGCCGGACGGGCTACCCTTGGAAGAGCATCTTCACTGACAGGAGAACCGTGGCCCTCACGCCATTCCGCAGGACGCGCGCTCGTCGCGCCCTGGAGGTCACGCCAGCCGAGGACGACCTGGATTTCGACAGTGTCGAGGACACTGCAGAGGCAGACGATCGTCCCAGCAGCGTGGTGCGCAGCGGCATCGCGGCTCTCGCAGTCAGCGCCCTCGGCCTGGCGGTCGTCGGCGGCGTTGTGATGGCGGCAGGCCCGAGTTCGGACAAGGTCGACACCGCGTCCATCTCCACCGACCGGAACCACTCCGACATCACCAAGGCCATCCCGGCCCCGCAGGCCCTCACCCTGGACGAGCAGGCCCAGGCCCGCGCCAACTCCACGAAGACGGTGAAGCAGGGCTCCGGCGGACTGACCGCCTTCAACGGCCGCAGCACCACCTCCCGCAGCGCAGCCCGTACCGAGCTCGCCAAGGCGATCACGGCCCAGGTCGCGTCGCAGCGTGAGACCACGATGGACGACGTGAACAAGATCATCGTCCAGACCGCGACGGACGCCGGGGCCACCGCCCGCGGCGACCAGCTGGGTGTCGACCTGGAGAAGGTGAAGGCCGAGGCCAAGCGCATCGCCGCCGAGAAGAAGAAAGCCGAGGCGCTGCTGAAGAAGCAGGCCACCGAGGCGGCGAAGAGCGGCAACGCGGCTCCCACGAGCGCGGCCGTCGACTCCTCCGCGATCATCTCCAGCGGTGGCGGCACCACCCCGATGGCGTCGGGCAGCTACTCCGTCGGCGCCTCCTGGGGTCAGTACGGCTCCTGGTCGCGCTGGCACACCGGCCAGGACTTCCCGGCCCCGGTCGGCACGCCCATTCGCGCGGTCGCCGACGGCGTCGTCTCGACCAACTGTGGTGGCTGCCAGGGTTGGGCCGGGTCGGACGTCGTGATGGTGCACCACGCCAACGGCGGCACCACGCTGTACGCGCACATGGGCAGCAAGACCGTCTCGGCGGGCCAGGTCGTCAAGGCCGGCCAGATCATCGGCTATGTGGGCATGAAGGGCCGCACCTTCGGCCCCCACCTGCACTTCGAGTACTACCCCGCCGGTACCACCCCGGGCGACGTGTACTCCACCAGCAACCCCGTCGCCTTCCTGCTCTCGATCGGCGTGCACGTCTAGGGCAGACCCGCTCACGCGACTGATGGAGGGCTCCAACCTGGCGGTTGGAGCCCTTTGTCGTCCGTCGGGTTGGGAACAGCAGCCGATGGCCGCTAGAGCTTCTCCATCGGGGCGTGCTTGAGAGACAGCCGCTTGAGCCCGTGCGAGCCGAAGTCGACGTCCGCCTTGGCCGCGTCGCCCACCCCGGAGGTCGCGACGACCGTCCCCATGCCGAAGGTGGTGTGCAGCACCCGGTCGCCCGGGTCGACCGAGCCGACCGTCTTCACGGCGGGCGCCCGTCCGGAGCCGAAGGCCGGAGAGAAGCCGGAGGAGACCTCGCGGCGTGACTGGGCATGGCGGGTGGCCGAGGTGGACGCCCAGCTGGTCAGCGCGGCGCCGGTACGGCGCCAGTCGACCAGGTGCTCGGGCACCTCGTCCAGGAACCGGCTCGGCGGGTTGTATTGCGGGGCTCCATAGGCCGTGCGCACGGCAGCGCGGGAAAGGTAGAGCCGCTTGCGGGCACGGGTGATGCCGACATAGGCGAGGCGACGCTCCTCCTCCAGCTCCTGCCGGTCGGTCAGGGCACGCATGTGGGGGAAGATGCCGTCCTCGAAACCGGTCAGGAAGACGGTGTCGAACTCCAGGCCCTTGGCGGTGTGCAGCGTCATCAGGGTCACAACCCCGGTCCCTTCGGCGTCGTCGGGGATCTGGTCGGAGTCGGCCACCAGGGCGATCCGCTCCAGGAAGGCGGGCAGCGAGTCGTCCGGTTCCGGCATGCCTGCCACCAGGCCGGCGCCCATCTCGGCCGCCTCCTCACCGCTGCCATCCCCGAGCAGTTCCGCGTCCTCAGGTAGGTCGACGGCGTGCGCAGCGGCGACGAACTCACCCGCCACCGAGGCCAGCTCCACGAGGTTCTCCAGCCGGGTCTCGTCCTGTGGGTCGGTGGATGCCTCGAACTCAGCGACCATGCCGGAGTCCTTGAGGATCGAGTTGAGCACCTCGTCGGCCGGCAGCCCCTCGGTGACCATCTGCCGGTGGCGGCGCATCAGGTCGGCGAAGCCACGAATCTGGTTCAGCGACCTGGTCGCGATGCCGGGCGCTTCATCGGCACGGTCCAAGGCCTCGGAGAAGGTGATTCGCTCACTGCTGGCCAGCGCCTCGATGGCCGCCTCGGCCCGGTCACCGATACCGCGCTTGGGGACGTTGAGGATGCGCCGCACCGATACGTCGTCGGCGGGGTTGGCGATGGCGCGCAGATAGGCGATCGCGTCGCGCACCTCACGGCGCTCGTAGAAGCGGACTCCGCCGACCACCTTGTAGGGCAGGCCGACCCGGATGAAGACCTCCTCGAAGGCGCGGGACTGGGCGTTGGTGCGGTAGAAGACCGCAGTGTCGCCGTGGCGGCTGGTGCCCTTGTCCGACAGGTCGTCGATCTCGGTGGCGACGAACTGGGCCTCGTCGTGCTCGGTGTCGGCGACATAGGCCGTGATCTTGTCGCCGTCGCCCTGATCGCTCCACAACCGCTTCTTGGGCCGGTTGGGGTTGCGCGTGATCACCTGGTTCGCCGCGGTCAGGATCGTCTGGGTGGACCGGTAGTTCTGCTCCAGCAGGATGGTGCGGGCGCCTGGGAAGTCGCTCTCGAAGTCGAGGATGTTGCGGATCGTCGCGCCCCGGAAGGCGTAGATGGACTGGTCGGAGTCACCAACCACCATCAGCTCCGGCGGTTCGGTGCGCGGGGCGTCGGCGTCCAGGCCGTCGTCGGCGCCCAGGTCGCCACAGAGCTGACGGATCAGCTGGTACTGGGCGTGGTTCGTGTCCTGGTACTCGTCCACCAGCACCTGCCGGAAGCGACGCCGGTAGGCCTCGCGCAGGTCGGGGAAGGCCTGCATCAGGTGGACGGTCGTCATGATCAGGTCGTCGAAGTCGAGGGCATTGGCGGCGACCAGGCGGCGCTGGTACTCCGAGTAGGCCTGGGCATAGACCTTCTCATTGCCGTCGCCGGCCTGCTGCGCCGCGCTCTCATGGTCGATCAGCTCGTTCTTGCAGTTGCTCACCCAGTTCATCACCGCGCGCACCGGGTAGCGCTTGGGGTCGAGCTGCAGCTCGCGCGTCACCAGCGTCATCAGGCGCTTCTGGTCGGTGTCGTCGTAGATCGAGAAGTTCTTGTTCATCCCGAAGCGGTCGATGTCCGCGCGCAGGATGCGCACGCAGGCCGAGTGAAAGGTGGAGACCCACATCAGCTTGGCGCGGTTGCCGACCAGCTCGATCACGCGCCCACGCATCTCGGCGGCGGCCTTGTTGGTGAAGGTGATCGCCAGAATGGAGCCGGGGTGCACATTGCGCTCGGCCACCAGGTAGGCGATCCGCCGGGTCAACACCCTGGTCTTGCCCGAACCGGCGCCGGCCACCACCAGCACGGGCCCCCCGGCGTGCAGCACGGCTTCGCGCTGGGGTTCGTTCAAGCCCTCCAGCAGTTCGTCCGCCGCGGGCCGCTTCGCCGCGGCCGCCAGCTGCGCCTCCGGACGCGGTGGACGCACGGGCGCTGGCTCGGGCTCGAAGGCGCTGAAGAGGTCGGGAAAGTGGAGTTCAGACATGTCGCGGACGATTCTAGTTGGCGGCCCTGACATCGCCTCCCCCGCGTCATCGTGGCACGGCTGGTGTGGCCGCTAGATTTGGGCCATGTCGTCCTATTCCCGCGCCCGTCAGGTCGCCCACCGGGTGATGGCCGGCGTGCTGGGAGCACAAGTCGCCACGATGGCGGGCCTCACCGCCGCCGAAGCCATTCGTCGCCGAGGTCGCCGCCCCTACCGCTTCCCCGTCGCCGACCCGCGCCCGGTGAGTGCCGGGGACGACCAGGTGACGATCCACACCTTCGGCACCGATCTGTACGCGGCGATGCTCGCCGACATCGAGGCCGCCACCAGCTCGGTCTACTTCGAGACCTACATCTGGAAGGCCGACGGCTACGGCCACAGGTTCAAGGACGCGCTGGTTGCCGCTGCCGAGCGGGGAGTCAGGGTTTGCGTCGTGTACGACGAGTTCGCCAACCTCGTCGTCCCGCGATCCTTCTTCGACTTCCCCGCATCCGTCCACGTTCAGTCCCATCCCATCGTCGGCGGTCCTGCCTTCCTGAACCCGCGCAACACGGGGCTGGACCACCGCAAGCTGCTGGTGGTGGACACTGCGATCGCCTACATCGGCGGCTACAACATCGGCGACACCTATGCGACACGGTGGCGTGACACCCATGCCCGGCTCGTGGGCCCCGGCGTGGTCGAGGTGGAGACGGCCTTCGTCGACTACTGGAACCTGCACCACACCAGCAGGCTGCGCAAGCGCCGTGGCGAGGTGCCCCAATTGACCGTCTCGGCACCTCGTCCGTGGGAAGGCACGGTGCGCGTGCACCGGAACACCCCGCGGCTGGCCGTCTACCCGATCCGGAACATGTACCTGGAGGCGATCGACCGGGCCAGCTCCCACATCTGGCTCACCCAGGCCTACCTGATCCCTGACGACGACCTCACCGCCGCCCTGTTCGCCGCGGCGCGACGCGGCGTGGACGTGCGGATCATCGTCCCGGCAGAGTCCAACCACGTCATAGCCGACTGGTTGTCCCGCGGCTTCTACGACGACCTGCTCAAGTACCGCGTACGACTGTTCCTCTACCAGCGCGCCATGGTGCATGCGAAGACCGGGACGATCGACGGCGTCTGGTCCACGATCGGAACGGCGAACCTCGACCGGCTGAGCCTGGCCGGGAACTACGAGGTGAACGCGGAATTCCTGAGCGCCGAGGTGGCCGCACGGATGGAGGAGATCTGGCGGTTGGACGAGGGCAATTGCGTCGAGTTGACCCGCGAGGAGTGGAATGGCCGTTCCCTCGTGGCCAAGGCAACCGAAGGGTTGCTCGCCCCGTGGCGCCCCTTCTTCTGAGCCCATCACCTGCATGGGGCACCCTACGGGGTGGGCATTTTTCGCCAGTAGGCGAAGCGCGTGACAGGGCTCACTGGGCAGATCTACTGTTCAGGCATGGGTTTCATTGCATTCATCATCCTGGGCCTCATCGCAGGCGCCATTGCCAAGGCGATCCTCCCCGGTACGCAGGGCGGCGGCTGGCTCGTCACCATGATTCTGGGTGTCATCGGCTCGATCCTGGGTGGCTGGCTGGGCGGTGCGCTGTTCGACAAGCCGCTGTCCGGTTTCTTCTCCCCCTACACCTGGCTGATGGCCATCATCGGTTCGTTGATCGTCCTCGTCATCTGGGGCTTCGTCACGGGCCGCGCCCGTCGCTGACGCTCTGCGTCCTTCCCCACTGTCCACGCCCCACTATCCACAACAGGGTCCGGCGAAAGCTGGGCCCTGTTGTTGCGTTCCCATATGTCGTTGCGTGCCCATGTCTTTGCGTGCCCATGTCGTTGCGAGCCTGTCCTTTTGTCGGTGCCTGTCCTTTTGTCGGTAGTGGAACCACAATGGAGGTGGGTGCGTCGCATAGTTACCCGTCCACCAACACAGGAGCACTTGTCATGGCTTTCATTCCCGGTCTCGTCCGCCCCACTCAAGGACGAGTCATCGCTGGTGTGTGCGCCGGAATCGCCCGGCAGACCGGCGTCGACGCCAACATCGTCCGCCTCGTGGCAGTAGCGGCGGTGATCCTTGGCGGGGCCAGCCTCTGGATCTACCCGCTGGCCTGGGCCCTCATGCCCGACGAGGGCGCCGCCAAGGCGCCCATCGAAGACCTCTTCCGCCAGGCGAAGGACTGGAACTCCCAGCGCAACCTGGCCCAGCCCCCCACTGACCAGCAGCGCACCGATGTGCCCACCTTCAACCCCTACGAAGAACCCCGCAACTGACGCATCGCCTCGCCGGCTCGCCGCCCACTCGGCGGCAACCCGCCAACCACAGGAATCGTCGCCCAGATCACCCGGCCGCGCCCCTCAGGGGGCCTGCCAGCAAGGATTTGGCGACGATTCCTTCGTTGTCCGGCGTTGTCGTCAGGTCAGTTGCCGGGTCACTCCCACTCGATGGTGCCCGGCGGCTTCGATGTCACGTCCACCACGACGCGGTTCACCTCGCGCACCTCGTTGGTGATGCGGGTGCTCATGCGCTCTATGACGTCGTAGGGAAGGCGTCCCCAGTCGGCGGTCATGGCGTCCTCGCTGGTGACCGGGCGCAGCACGATCGGGTGGCCGTAGGTGCGTCCGTCGCCCTGCACGCCGACCGAGCGGACGTCGGCCAGCAGCACCACCGGGAACTGCCAGATCTCGCGGTCCAGACCGGCGCGAGTGAGTTCCTCGCGGGCGATCGCGTCGGCCTGGCGCAGGATCTCCAAGCGTTCCGCCGTGACCTCGCCGATGATCCGGATGCCGAGGCCGGGGCCCGGGAAGGGTTGGCGCCACACCATCGTCTCGGGCAGGCCGAGCTCGGTGCCGACGGCGCGCACCTCGTCCTTGAACAGGGTGCGCAGCGGCTCGATCAGGCTGAACTGGAGGTCGTCGGGCAGGCCGCCGACGTTGTGGTGGCTCTTGATGTTGGCCGCGCCCTCGCCGCCGCCCGACTCGACGACGTCAGGGTAGAGCGTGCCCTGCACCAGGAACTCGATGTCCTTGCTGTCGTTGAGCTGGCGGGCGACGTCCTCGAAGGTTCGAATGAACTCACGTCCGATGATCTTGCGTTTGGTCTCGGGGTCGGTGACCCCGGCCAGGGCGCCCAGGAAACGCTCGCGCTCGTCGGCGACAACAAGTTCTACGCCAGTCACCTCGACGAAATCCTTCTTGACCTGGTCGGCCTCCCCCTCGCGGAGCAGTCCGTGGTCGACGAACACGCAGGTGAGCTGGTCACCGATGGCGCGCTGGACGAGCGCACCTGCGACGGCTGAATCGACACCACCGGACAAGGCGCACAACACCTGTTTGTCACCGACCTCGGCGCGGATCCGCTCGATCTGCTCCTCGACGATGTTCTGGCTGGTCCAGGAGGCATCACATCCGGCGATGTCGCGCAGGAAGTGCTCAAGGACGGCCTGGCCCTGCTCGGAGTGCAGCACCTCTGGGTGCCATTGGACGCCGGCCAGTTGGCGCGAGCAGCACTCGAAGGCCGCGACGGGGGCGCCAGCCGTGTGTGCCAAGGCGGTGAAGCCCTTGGGCGCTTCGGTGACGGAGTCGCCGTGGCTCATCCAGATGTTGAGGGCATCAGGCATCCCGGCGAGCAGGGTGCCATGCTCGGTGATGCTCACCGGGGTGCGGCCGAACTCCGACAGGCCGGTCTTCTCGACGGTGCCGCCGAGCGCTGCGGTCATCGCCTGGAAGCCGTAGCAGATGCCGAAGACGGGCACGCCCGCCTCGAACAGCGCGGCCTCGACCTGCGGCGCGTGATCGGCGTAGACCGATTGCGGACCGCCGGACAGGATGATCGCCTTCGGCTGGCGCTCGAGCACCTGCGCGGCAGTCGCTGTGTGCGGCATGATCTCGGAATAGACATTCGCCTCACGGACGCGTCGGGCGATGAGCTGTGCGTACTGGGCGCCGAAGTCGATGACGACGACAAGGTCCTGGGATGATGCCATGGGGGTGATTCTATGGCTTCACCGGCCTGCCCTTGACCGGCTCGACCGCTCAGCTCGTGGATGGCCTGCCACACATGTTGCGTTCTGCGAGATGATCTGCTTGGTTCCGGGAACAAATAGCCCAGACGACGACTTGAGGTGTCATGCAGATCTTCGACAACGTAACGGCGGCTGTGGGCCGCACTCCCCTCGTCCGCGTGAACCGCGTGACGGGCACGAACGCCGAGGTGTTCGCCAAGCTGGAGTACTACAATCCCGCGAACTCGGTGAAGGACCGGATCGGTGTCGCCATCATCGACGCTGCCGAGGCCTCCGGTGCGCTGAAGCCCGGCGGCACCATCGTCGAGGGCACGTCGGGCAACACCGGCATCGCCCTGGCCATGGTGGGTGCTGCCCGCGGCTACCAGGTGGTCATCTGCATGCCCGAGACCATGAGCCTCGAGCGTCGCGCCCTGCTGCGCGCCTATGGCGCCGAGCTGGTGCTGACGCCGGGCGCCGAGGGCATGAAGGGTGCCGTCGCCAAGGCCCATGAGATCGCCGCCGAGCGTGACGGCGTGCTGGCCCGCCAGTTCGACAACGACGCCAACCGCACGGTGCACTACGAGACCACCGGCCCGGAGATCTGGAAGGACACCGAGGGCCAGGTCGACATCTTCGTCGTCGGCATCGGCACCGGTGGCACCGTCACCGGCGCGGGCGGTTACCTCAAGGAGCAGAACCCTGGCATCACCGTGATCGGCGTCGAGCCGGCCGAGTCGCCGCTGCTGACCGAGGGCACCGCCGGACCGCACAAGATCCAGGGCCTGGGCGCCAACTTCGTGCCCGGCATCCTGAACCGTGAGGTCATGGACGAGGTCATCGACATCCCCGGCGAGCAGGCGATGGACTTCTCCCGTCGAGCCGCCCGTGAGGAGGGCCTGATGGTCGGCATCTCCGCCGGCGCCGCCCTGGCCGCCGCCGAGCAGGTCGCCAACCGTCCCGAGAATGCCGGCAAGAAGATCGTCGTCGTGCTCCCCGACCTCGGCGAGCGTTACCTGTCGACGATCCTGTACGCGGACCTGCTCCGCTGATGAGCGCCCGCGACCTGGTGGGGGCCGCACGGCAGCGAGTCTCCGAGGACCTCGGCGCCGCGATGCGCGAGGATCCGGCAGCGACCAACCGCCTCGAGGTGGCCCTGCTGTACTCGGGCGTGCACGCCGTGTGGGCCCACCGGGTCGCACACCGCCTGTGGAACACGCACATCGCCTACCGTCCGCTTGCGCGGGCGATCAGCCAGGCGGCGCGTTTCCTGACCGGCATCGAGATCCATCCCGGTGCCACGATCGGGCGTCGCTTCTTCATCGATCACGGCAATGGCGTGGTCATCGGTGAAACGGCGATCATCGGGGACGACGTGCTGATGTACCACCAGGTGACCCTCGGCGGCCGCGCGCGGGGACGCTTCAAGCGCCACCCCACGATCGGAAATCGCGTGCTGATCGGTGCCGGCGCCAAGGTGATCGGCGACATCACCATCGGGGACGACGTGAAGATCGGCTCCAATGCCTTGGTCGTCAAGGACGTCGAGCCCGGTGCAGTCGTGGTGGGTATCCCCTCGGACGTCCGCGCGGGCGACGTCATCGCCTGAGCTGCACGAGCGAAGCCCAGCAGCAGACGAGCCCCGAACCTCCCCACGGGAGGGCTCGGGGCTCGTCTGCGTACCGGTGTCAGGACTGCTGGCCGCGGGCGATCTGCTCGTGGTGGCGGACAACCTCGGTGACGATGAAGTTGAGGAACTTCTCCGCGAACTCGGGGTCCAGCTGCGCGTCCATGGCGAGCGCGCGCAGCCGCTCGATCTGCCTCTTCTCGCGCTCCGGGTCGGCCGGGGGCAGGCCCTGGGTCGCCTTCAGCTGCCCCACCCGCTGCGTCACCTTGAAGCGCTCGGCCAGCAGGTGGACCAGGGCGGAGTCGAGGTTGTCGATCGAGCCGCGCAACCGCACCAGCTCCGGGTGCGCCTGCTCCGGATTCGCGCGCTCGGGATCCGTGTGAACGGGGTTCGTCGACTCGGACATCAGCTGATGACCACGTCGATCCGCTGGAACTCCTTGACCTCGGTGTAGCCAGTCGAGGCCATCGCGCGACGCAGGGCGCCGACCAGGTTCATGGTGCCGTCCGCGATCCGCGAGGGGCCGAGCATGACCTCCTCCAGCGTCCCGATCGGGGCGAACCTGACCCGCTCGCCGCGCGGCAGGGTCTCGTGCCACGCCTCGGCGCCCCAGTGCCAGCCCTGGCCTGGGGCCTCGGTCGCCCGCGCCAGCGGGGAGCCGACCATCACGGCATCAGCGCCGCAGGCAATTGCCTTGGCAATGTCACCGGAACGTCCCACCGAACCGTCCGCGATGACATGCACGTAGCGGCCACCGGACTCGTCCATGTAGTCGCGCCGCGCCTCCGCCACGTCCGCCAGCGCGGACGCCATCGGGACCTCGATGCCGAGCACGTCGCGGGTGGCGTGGCTGGCGCCACCGCCGAAGCCGACGAGCACACCAGCAGCGCCGGCCCGCATCAGGTGCAGGGAGGTCTGGTAGGTGGCACAGCCACCGACGATGACCGGCACCTCGAGGTCGTAGATGAACTTCTTGAGGTTCAGCGGCTCGGCCGCATCGCTCACATGCTCGGCCGAGACGGTCGTCCCGCGCACCACGAAGAAGTCCATCCCGGACTTCTCCACCACGTCGGCGAACTCCTTGGTGTTCTGCGGGCTCAGCGAGCCCGCCACCGGCACGCCAGCCGCGCGGATCTGGTTCATCCGCTCGGTGATCAGCTCACCCTTGATCGGCTCGGCGTAGACCTCCTGCATGCGCCCGGTCGCCTCGAAGGGGTCGCTGATACTGGCGAGCTCCTCGAAGATGGAGCTCGGGTCCTCGTAGCGAGTCCACAGGCCCTCGAGGTTGAGCACACCGAGGCCGCCCAGACGTCCCATCTCGATCGCGGTCGCAGGGCTCATCACCGAGTCCATCGGCGCCGCGATGATCGGGAAGTCGAAGGTCACCGCGTCGATCTTCCAGCCCAGGTTCACCTGGTCGATCCCCCGCGTGCGGCGCGAGGGGACGATGGCGATGTCGTCGAAGCTGAAGGCCTTGGTGGCGCGCTTGGAGCGTCCGATGTCGTACATGTTGCCGTCCTTGGTTGTTGCTCGCGTCAGCGCGAGTAGTTGGGGGCGTCTGCGATGTTCTGGACGTCGTGCGGGTGGCTCTCGGTCAGGCCCGCGGAGGTGATCCGCACGAAACGTCCCCGGTCCTGCAGCTCCGGGATGGTGCGCGAACCGACGTAGAACATCGACTGGTGCAGGCCGCCGACCAGCTGGTGGATGACCGAGGAGACCGGACCGCGGTAGAGCACCTGGCCCTCGATGCCCTCGGGGATCAGCTGGTCGTCGCTGGTGACGTCCGCCTGGAAATAGCGGTCCTTGGAGTAGGACTTCTTGCCCCGGCTGCTCATCGCACCCAGCGAGCCCATGCCACGGTACTGCTTGTACTGCTTGCCGGCGATGAAGACGGTCTCGCCGGGGCTCTCCTCGCACCCGGCCAGCAGCGAACCGACCATGACGGTGGACGCACCGGCGACGAGCGCCTTGGCGATGTCGCCGGAGTATTTGAGACCACCGTCGGCGATCACGGGGACGCCCGCCTCGGTCGCTGCCGCAGCGGCCTCGTAGACGGCCGTCAACTGGGGAACGCCGACGCCGGCGACGATACGGGTGGTACAGATCGAACCGGGACCGACGCCGACCTTGACGGCGTCCACCCCGGCCTCGACCAGGGCGCGCGACCCGGTGCGGGTAGCGACATTGCCGCCGATGATCTGGACGTGCTGGGTGGCTGGATCGCCCTTCAGCTTGCGGATCATGTCAAGCAGCAGACGGGCGTGGCCGTGGGCGGTGTCGACCACCAGTACGTCGACGCCTGCCTCGATCAAGGTGGTGGCGCGCTCCCAGGCCTCGCCGAAGTAGCCGACGGCCGCACCGACCATCAGGCGTCCCTGGGCGTCCTTGGTGGCATCGGGGAACTGCTCGGACTTCACGAAGTCCTTGACCGTGATCAGGCCGCGCAGGCGTCCCTGGTCGTCGACCAGCGGCAGACGTTCGCGCTTGTTCTGACGCAGCAGCGCCGTCGCGTCCTCGCTGGAGATGTTCTCCGGCGCGGTGAACAGCGGCATCGGGGTCATCACGTCGCGCACCAAGGTCGTGCCCCACTCGGCGACCGGGGTGAAACGCAGGTCCCGGTTGGTGCAGATGCCAAGCAGCGTGTCGTCGGCGTCGACGACGGGCAGGCCGGAGACGCGGTACTGGCCGCAGAGGTTGTCGAGGTCCGCCAGGGTCGCGTCCGGCCCGATGGTGACGGGGTTGGTGATGCGTCCGGTCTGGGTGCGCTTGACGAGGTCGACCTGGTAGGCCTGGTCCTCGATCGAGAGGTTGCGGTGCAGCACGCCCAGGCCGCCCTGGCGGGCCATCGCGATGGCCATCCGGGATTCCGTGACGGTGTCCATCGCGGCAGAGACCAGCGGCACGCGCAGGCTGATCTCGCGCGTGAGGCGGCTGGTGGTGTCCACCTCGGACGGGATGACATCCGTCTCGCCCGGCAGTAGCAGCACGTCGTCATAGGTCAGGCCAAGGGGTGCGAACTTGTCGGGCACCCCCGCGCCGGTCAATTCGCTGTACTGGTCGGGCAGGGTCACGTGGCACACCTTCAATCGCGCTCGGGAATGGGTCGAGTCTATCGACTCGGGCCAGTGCCCCCGTCCAGTCCCAACCCCACTACGGTGGTCGCCATGCTTTCCGCCTGGATCACCGGTCTGTTGACCGGGCTGTCCCTGATCGTGGTGATCGGGGTGCAGAACGGGCTGGTGCTACGCCAGGGGCTGCGTCGGGAGCACGTGTGGCTCGTGGTCGCGGTGTGCGCGCTGGGTGACCTGGTACTGATTGCCGCTGGCACCGCCGGCATGGGCGCCATCGCCCAGGCGCACCCGGCCATCCTTCGGGCGATGTCATGGCTCGGCGCCGGCTACCTGTTGTGGCAGGCGGTGAAGTCCTTCCAGTCCGCGGCCCGAGCGTCCGCGCTGAAGGCGGGTGAACCACCGAGCCGCGACGCTGTGCTGCGGACGGTGCTGGGCGTGACCTGGCTCAACCCGCACGTCTACCTGGACACCGTGGTGATGCTCGGTTCGGTGGCCGCCAGCCACGGTGACCTGCGCTGGTGGTTCAGCGCGGGTGCGATGAGCGCCTCGCTGCTGTGGTTCGGCTCGCTGGGCTTCGGCGCCCGCGCCCTGTCCGGACCCCTGGGACGACCCTCGGTGTGGCGCGTCGTGGACGTTGGGATCGGCATCGTGATGATGCTGGTCGCGATCCAACTCATCGTCCGTGGCTGAGGCTCACCGACCAGGAACGACTGGTCCCCCGCTCCGTCAGGGAACGGGGGACCTCTCGTCCATCAGCAGTCAGTTCATTCGGCGTCGGTGACCGCCGGGTCGAATGACCGGGTGGCCTGTGCCTGCTTGACCTGCTCGACGACACCCGCGAAGAGCGGGTGGCCGGCGTCGAGCCCGGTGAAGGTGGTTGCTGCCTGCTCGGCGTCCTGCGTCGCGAGCACCTTGCCGACCTGCACGGCCTCCGCATCGTCCGCAACGTCGAACAGCATCGCGCCCAACATGGCCGACTGCAGGGCGTCGGACGACTCCCCCTTCTCGGCCAGCTCGGCGGCCGGGCCCACGAAGCGCTCGTGGCGTGACAGCTTGCGCATCGGGGAACGGCCGACCCGGGTGACCGTGTCGGGCAGTTCCGGGTTGGCGAACCGCTTCAGGATCTTCTGGATGTAGGCCTCCTGGACCTCGTCCGCGAACCCGTACTTGGCGACCAGCAGCTTCTTCGTCTCGGTCAGCACCGCGTAGATCTTGGCCTTGAGGGCCGCGTCGGCCAGCACGTCCGAGATCTTGTCGATCCCCGCCTGGTAGCCGAAGTAGGCGGTCGCGGCGTGGCCGGTGTTGACCGTGAACAGCTTGCGCTCGATGTAGGGCGCGAGCGAGTCGACGAAGCTGGCTCCGGGGATCACTGGCGGGTTGCCCTCGAAAGCCGGGGTCTCCACGGCCCACTCGAAGTAGGGCTCGACGTTGACGTCCAGGCCCATGCCCGCGGGCTGGTTCGGGACGATCCGGTCGACGGCCGTGTTGGCGAACATGGCCTTCGCGTCCACGTCACCAGGGCTGTCGCCGCGCACGAACACGGCGAGGTTGTCGGTGGCGTTGATCGCGTTCTCGCAGGCCATCACGACCAGCTTGGGCGCATCGGCAGGACGGGCGTCGATGCCCTGGCGGATGGCGGGGGCGATGAACTTGAGGATGTTCGGCCCGACCGCGCAGGTGACGACGTCCGCGGTGGCGATCTCCGCCACCACGGCGTCGAGCTCCGAGGACGAGTTGAGCGCACGGAAGTTGTCGACCGTGTGCGCCTGGCCGCCCTCACCGACCTCGTGGACGACATAGCTGTCGGCAGCCTTGAGCAGGTCGATCAGCGCGTCGGAGACGTCGGCGAAGACGATCTCGTAACCCGCCTGGTGCAGCAACAGGCCGACGAACCCGCGGCCGATGTTGCCTGCTCCGAAATGGACAGCCTTCAGACGCGACTGGGGAGCAGTCTCGTTTGTCATGAATTGACCTTTCCGAGGATGTCGGCGACCTCCTGGGCCGTCGAGGCGTTCTCCAGAGCAGCCACGGAGTCGTTGTTCGAGAAGATCTTCGCGAGCTTGCCCAGGATCTGCAGGTGTTCCTTGTTCTTGCCGGCGATGCCGACGACGAACTTCACCGGGTTGCCATTCCAGTCGATGGGCTGGTCGAAGCGGATGAAACTCATGGCCGAGCTGGAGATCAGCTCCTTCG
Source organism: Luteococcus sanguinis (assembly GCF_039527675.1). NCBI lineage: Bacteria > Bacillati > Actinomycetota > Actinomycetes > Propionibacteriales > Propionibacteriaceae > Luteococcus > Luteococcus sanguinis. The sequence goes on along the minus strand of NZ_BAAAKI010000004.1, from coordinate 354,038 downwards.
CCTCGTTCGTACCGTGCGGGATCGCGAGCAGGTTGCCCATGTAGGTGCTGACGGTGGCCTCACGGGCATGCATGGCATCGACGTACCCGGCTTCGACCGCACCGCGGCTCACGAGCAGGTTGCCCGCTTGGGTGATGGCGTCGCCCTTGTCGGCGGCCACGGCACCCAGCTTGATCGAGTCGAGGGCGAGGATCTCGGCCTTGGGCTCGTCGATGCTGGACGCTGCTCCGGCACCCGCCGAAGCGGCCGGAACCGCGGTGGCGGTCGTGACCGGGGCGACCGAAGAACTGTCGGCGGCGGCTGGCGCCGTGGCGCCGGAGCGCTGGGCGCGGATCATCTCGACGACCTCGTCATACCGCGGCGAGTTCATGAAGTTGTCGACGGTCAGGACGGTCGCCGAGGGGACCTTCGGGATGGCGCGGGTGGCCAGCGTCTCCTGGGTCACCACGATGTCGTAGTTGTCCTTCAGGTTGGCGATGGCCTCGTTGGTCACCTTCACGTCGCCGAAACCGGCCTCCTTGACCTTGTTGCGCAGCACGGTGGCGCCCATCGCGGACGAGCCCATGCCAGCGTCGCAGGCGAAGACGATGTTCTTGATCTCGCCCTTGGGAGCGGCGGTGACCAGGTTCGAGGCGACGGCAGACTTCTTGCCCTTCATCGCCTCCATGTCGGCCGTGGCCTTGCTGAGGTCGCCGTCGTCGCCCTTGTCCATCTTGATCAGGGGTGCCGCGATGGCGAAGGTGACCGCGGTGGAGACGAGGATGGCCAGCAGGATCTTGAACAGGTCGCCGGGGGCGGCCATCATCATGTACGCGAAGATCGAGCCGGGGGCGGCGGGGCCGACCAGACCGGTGTGGAACATCTGGTTGACGGCCACGCCCGAGGCGCCGCCAGCGATGGTGGCGAGCAGCAGGATCGGCTTCATCAGGATGTAGGGGAAGTAGATCTCGTGGATGCCGCCGAGGAAGTGGATGATCGCCGCACCGGGGGCCGACGCCTTGCTCATGCCCCGGCCGAACAGCATGTAGGCCAGCAGGATGCCCAGGCCGGGGCCGGGGTTCGACTCCAGCATCAGCAGGATGGACTTGCCGGTCTGCTTGACCATGTCGGCGCCGAGCGGGGTGAGCACGCCGTGGTTGATGGCGTTGTTCAGGAAGAGCACCTTGGCGGGCTCGATGATGACAGACGCGACGGGCAGGGCATTGTTGCTGACAAGGAAGTCCACGCCCTTGCCGAGCATGCGGATGACCCAGTGCACGATGGGGCTGACGGCGAAGAAGCCGAAGATCGCGATGATCATGCCCCAGATGCCGGCGGAGAAGTTGTTCACGAGCATCTCGAAGCCGGCCTTGATCTTGCCGTCCCACAGCTCGTCAAGCTTCTTCATCGTCCAGCCACCCAGCGGACCCATGATCATGGCGCCCAGGAACATCGGGCTGGAGGGGACGCCCACGATGACACCGAGGGTGGCGATGGCGCCGATGACGCCGCCGCGGGTCGGGTTCTTCTCGTAGACCATCCGGCCGCCCTGGTAGCCGATCAGGAGCGGCAGCAGATAGTTGATGGCGGGGCCGACCAAGCCGGTCCACGGGGTGTCGACCATCTGCTTGGTGGCCGGGTCCCAGACGTCGTGCGAGCCGAAGCCACCGATGGCGCCGATCCAGTTCGGGACCGTTCCGTCACCGATGTGGCGAAAGAGGATGGGCAGCCAGCCGACCTGGATGAACAGGGCGGTGATCAGGCCCCAGGCGATGAGCGCGCCGATGTTGGGCATGATCATGCCCGAGAGGAAGGTTCCGAAGCGCTGGACCTGCGCCTGGGCCTGCTTGGCCGCCGATGGGGCCTGCGTTGTGGACATGAAATCTCCTTCATCGGGCGCTGGGCGCCGAGATCGCGGTTTGCGCGTTCTATCCAGTGGGGGCAGGCACGAGCAATCCGTTGCGAAGCCTAGGGCATGCAGGCACTCGCGAATCGTAAAGGATCCCCATCGTTGCCCTTTCGTTGTGGCAGGCCTTGATGGTGACGGCGAGGACCCCGCCCGGCTGTTGCCGGACGGGGTCCTCGGGTAAGGCTGTCGTGCTGTGGTGCGCCGTGGCGGAACGACTCAGTGCTGGTGGCCAGCCTCGTCGTCGTCCTCGGGCTTGTCGACGACCAGGGTCTCGGTCGTGAGCAGCAGCGAGGCGATCGAAGCCGCATTGGCGAGCGCGGAACGCGTGACCTTGACCGGGTCGATGACGCCGTTCTCGATCAGGTTCTGGTATTCACCGGTCTTGGCGTTGAAGCCATTGCCCGGCTCGAGCTCCTGCACCTTGGAGACGATGACGTAGCCCTGCTCGCCACCGTTCTCCGCGATCCAGCGCAGCGGCTCGACGACGGCGTTCTTGACGATCTGGACGCCGACCTTCTCGTCGCCCTCCAGGCCAAGGCCACCCTCCAGAACCTTCGCGGCGTGGACGAGGGCGGTGCCGCCACCGGCGACGATGCCCTCCTCGATGGCCGCGCGGGTTGCCGAGACGGCGTCCTCGATGCGGTGCTTCTTCTCCTTCAGCTCCACCTCGGTGGCGGCGCCGACCTTGATCACGCAGACGCCGCCGGCCAGCTTGGCAACGCGCTCCTGCAGCTTCTCGCGGTCCCAGTCGGAGTCGGAGCGGGCGATCTCGGCGGAGAGCTGCTGCACGCGGCCGGCCACCTCGTCCGCCTCACCGGCGCCGTCGACGATCGTCGTGTTGTCCTTGGTGACGACGACGCGGCGGGCACGGCCCAGCACCTCGAGGCCGACCTGGTCGAGCTTGAGCCCGACCTCGGGGGCGACGACCTGGCCACCGGTGAGGATCGCGATGTCCTCCAGCATGGCCTTGCGGCGGTCACCGAAGGCCGGGGCCTTGACGGCGACCGAGGTGAAGGTGCCACGGATCTTGTTCACGACCAGGGTCGACAGCGCCTCGCCGTCGACATCCTCGGCCACGATGAACAAGGTGCCCTTGGCGGCGATGACCTTCTCCAGCAGGGGCAGCAGGTCGTTCATCGAGCTGATCTTGCCCGAGTTGATGAGGATGTAGGGGTCGTCGAGGACGGCCTCCATCCGCTCGGAGTCGGTGACCATGTAGGGCGACAGGTAACCCTTGTCGAACTGCATGCCCTCGGTGAAGTCGAGCTCGGTGCCGAAGGTGTTGGACTCGTCGACGGTGATGACGCCGTCCTTGCCGACCTTGTCGAAGGCGTCGGCGATCAGGGCGCCGATCTCCTCGTCGCGGGAGCTGATCGTGGCAACCGACGCCATGTCGGAGGTGGTCTCGATCTGCTTGGCGACGCTCTTCAGCTCGGCCTCGACGGCCGCGACGGCCTGGTCGATGCCGCGCTTCAGGCCGACGGGGTTGGAGCCGGAGGCGACGGCGCGCAGGCCCTCGTGCACGAGCGCCTGGGCCAGCACGGTCGCGGTGGTGGTTCCGTCACCGGCGACGTCGTTGGTCTTGGTGGCGACCTCCTTGGCGAGCTGCGCGCCAAGGTTCTCGTAGGGGTCGGAGAGCTCGACCTCACGGGCGACGGTCACGCCGTCATTGGTGATGGTGGGAGCGCCCCACTTCTTGTCCAGGACGACATAGCGGCCCTTCGGGCCGAGGGTCACCTTGACGGTGTTGGCGAGGGTGTCGACACCACGCTCGAGCGAGCGGCGGGCCTCCTCGTCGAACTGCAGGATCTTGGGCATTCAGAACTCCTGTGGAGTAAGAGATGTGGATGTGGTTCGCGCGCGGCCAGCACGGTGGCCGGCCGCGCGCGGGAATCCTTCCGAACTCTGCGTGCCCGTGAGCGAGGCACGAGCGAGCGGTGAACGCACGCAGAGCGCGGGGGTGCGATCTGGAGTTCGCTCCAGAGTCGCTCAGGGGGTCGTCCCCCTCGCGATCACTTCTGGACGATGGCGAGGATGTCGCGAGCGTTCAGGAGCAGCAACTCCTGGCCGTCGTACTTGACCTCGGTGCCGCCGTACTTGCTGAAGATGACGACGTCGCCCTCGGCGACGTCCAGCGGGACACGAGCGCCCTTGTCGTCGAAGCGGCCGGGACCGGTTGCGATGACCTGGCCCTCCTGCGGCTTCTCCTTGGCGGTGTCCGGGATCACCAGACCAGACGCGGTGGTCTGCTCGGCCTCGAGCGGCTTGACGAGGACGCGGTCCTCGAGCGGCTTGATCGTGGCTGCCACGACAAACCCCTTTCTAGGTTCACGGCGCACGAGGCGCCGGTCGGGTTTCAACGTTCAGGAATCGGTTCGGACGTCGTCGCGGGTGCCGTCCGGGCCGTTGGCACTCAACCATGTCGAGTGCCAGAACCCAAGATATCCCCGGGCTGGCACTCGTTCAACCCGAGTGCCAACCAGTGGGTTCGTCCCGCCAGTCAGACCCGCTCGACGTGCCAGGCACGGGCTCCGCCCGGGGTGCGTCCGATGACGAGCGTGGCAGCACCCCGGCCCTTGGGCTTGAGACGGCGGCGCAGTTCGGCCGGGTCGAGGTCGACTCCTCGCTTCTTGATCTCCAGCGTGCCGATGTCGTGGGCGCGCACCCAGGCGCGCAGGGTCTTCTCCCCCGCGTCCATCTCGTCGATGATGCGGAAGCTGGTGAGAAAGGGGGACGTGATGGCCTCGTCAGAGGTCAGGTAGGCGGTCTCCGGGTCCAGCAGGCGCATCCTGGGGTCGATCGCGTCGAGCGCGCGGGCGCGGATCACCGCCCCGTCGGGTTCGTGCAGCCAGGCTCCCGCTGGACCGACCGGGAGCACTTCGCCGGTGGAGGCGATGACGTGTTCCCCAGGCAGCAGCACGGCGCGGTGTCCGGTGGGGGATCCGGGGAGCCGCCACAGGGATGCCTCGACGACGTCCCCGGCGTGGCTGACGAAGTCGCAGCAGACGCCCTGGGGCAGGATCTCGCGCGGAACGCCGGGGCCGAGCTTGCCGACCGTCGAGTGACGGCCGGCCAGCAGGTCGAGCACGAAGTCCCACGGCGGGGTGAACTGGTCGACCCGCCAGGTGCGACCGGCACCGGTGCGGCGCGCAGGGTCGATGAAGACGCAGGTAGCCGGCCCTGCCCCGGCCAACAGCCCGGGGGCCAGTTCGACGGCATCTCCGTGCAGCACCGTGGCACCGGGCAGGTTGGCGCGAGCGTGTTCGGCGGTGGTCTGGTCCAGTTCGACGGCGACGACCTCGAGCCCGACATCGAGGCATGCCATCGAGTCGGCGCCGATGCCGCAGCCGAGGTCGACGACCCGGGTGGTCCCGGCGGCGACCAGTCGTCGCGCCCGCCAGTCGGCCACCTCGGGACGGGTGGCCTGTTCCAGCCCGTATGGAGTGAAGAAGAGCTCGTCCGCTGCCTCACCGAACTTGGCGCGTGCCTTGCGTCGCAGCACCGCCTGTCCCAGGGCCTCCGCGGCCAGGTCGGCGTCGAAATGCTTGCGCAAGCGGGTCGCCGCAGCCAGTGACGATGGGTCCGGCTCGGCCATCGCAGCGGCCAGCGCAGCCCGTCCCCGCTCGGTGTGCAGGCTCACAGGGTGCTCACCGACCAGCCCTGCGGCACCCCGTCCCGATAGGGCAGCACGCCATGGAACTGGGCGATGGACTCGTCGAAGACCAGCGGCAGGAAGTGCCGGTCGCCCTCCCACATGGGCAGTCGGCTCAGGGCGTCGATGCGCTCCCAGGCCAAGGGACCCTCGTCGTTGGCCTGGGGCACTTCGCCGGTGAACTCGTCCACCACGAAGACGAAGCCGAAATGGTCCTCACCGTTGCGGCCGAATCCGGGCCAGCTGACGGTCCCCCGCAACCGCAGGCAGACGGCTTCGATCGAGGCCTCTTCGCGCAGCTCGCGGCGGATGCAGGCGACGACGTCCTCGTCGGCTTCGAGCTTGCCGCCCAGGCCGTTGTACTTGCCGAGCTGGTCGTCGGTGGATCGCGCGACCCGGTGCACCATCAGCACCCGCTCCCCGTCCGGGTGCCGGACGAAGGCGAGCGTGGTCATGATCGGGGTCAGCGCCATCGCACGACCTCAGCCCTGGCTGGCGATCCGGGCGCCCTCGACGAGCGCGTCCAGCTTGGCCCAGGCGATCTCGGGGTGGATCCGTCCGCCCAGGCCGCAGTCGGTGGAGGCGATCACATTCTCGTCCCCGACCAGGTCGGCGAAGCGACGGATCCGCTGGGCGACCAACTGGGGGTGCTCGACGATGTTGGTGTGGTGGGTCACCACACCGGGCAGCAGTACCTTGCCGGCGGGCAGCTGCACGTCCTTCCACACTGCCCATTCGTGCTCATGGCGCGACCCGGCGGCCTCGAAGGTGTAGTACTTCGCGTTGATGGTGAGCATCAGCTCGGCCATCTCGGCCATCGGGAAGTCGGTGGTGTGCGGGCCATTCCACGAACCCCAGCACAGGTGGAAGCGCACCTGCTCGGCGGGAATCCCCGCCAGCGCCTTGTTCAGGGCGTCGACGCGCTTCTGGGTGAAGGCCAGGTAGTCGGCGGTGCTCGGCTCGGGATCGATCTGGTCGAAGTTCTCGGCGATCGCGGGATCATCCACCTGCACGATCAGACCGGCGTCGGTGATGGCCTGGTACTCCTGGTGCAACACCCCGGCCCAGGCGTCCATGAACTCCTCGTCCGAGCCGTGGTGGGCCGAACCCACGCGGCTGGCCGAACCCGGCGCGATGGCGCAGATGAAGCCCTCCTCGGCGCCTGCAACGCTCATCGCGTGGCGGAGGTTGGCGATGTCGGCAGCCACGGCCTCCTGGCCGATGTAACCGATCTCGGAGACCGCCTGCGGGCGCTGCCGGGTGGTGGGGTGTACGGCGGACGCGTCGTCGTAGACCGCGCGGAAGAGCTGGCGATCGCGCCGGTCGTTCATGCCGGTGAGCACGATGTTGCCCGGCTCGGACTTGGCGACGCGGGTGTCCCAGACGTTGTCAGGGCGCAGTTCCAGGCCGCTGGTGCGGTCGAAGCTGTAGGTCCACCAGCTGCCGAAGTCCTGGCTCTGGGTGGTGGCGTGGCCGTACTCGCCGTCGTTGACGACGTCGATGCCGATCCCGCGCTGCTTGGCGACCACCTCGTCCACCGCGTCGGTCAGCCGCTGCGCAAAGGCGGCGGGATCACTCGTCCGCATCGCATTGGCTTCCAGCAGGGCCTGGGTGCGCGGCAGGGATCCGACGTGGGTGGTGCGGATGGTCATGGCGACCTTTCGACGGGGATTCGGGCGGGCTTCGGTCAGGCAGCCCTTGGGCGGACGGGCTGTGTTCAGACGAGGATGGTGGAGACCGGAAGCCCGGAGTTGGCACCGATGTCGAGGCTGGAGGGCCTGCCGCCGGCCTTGACGACCTCGCTGGCCAGCACGGCGATCATCGCGCCATTGTCGGTGCACAGGCCCGGGCGCGGGCGACGCAGCTCGACACCAGCGGCGGCCATTCGCTCCTCCAGCAAGCCGCGCAGGCGGGAGTTCGCCGCCACGCCACCGCCGATCAGGAAGTGCTCGAGCCCGTACTCAGTCGCCATGTCGACGGCCTTGGCGGTCAGCACGTCACAAACCGCCTCCTGGAAGCTGGCGGCGACGTCGTTGATCGGGACGTCGAGCCCGTCGCGCTCGCGGGTCTCGACCCAGCGGGAGACGGCGGTCTTGAGGCCCGAGAAGGAGTAGTCGAAGCGGTGCTTGTCCAGATCGTGCCTGGCCGTCAGGCCGCGCGGGAAGCGGATCGCGGTCGGGTCGCCCTGCTGGGCGGCCTTGTCGATCACGGGTCCGCCCGGGTAGGGCAGGCCGAGCACGCGCGCGACCTTGTCGTAGGCCTCGCCGGCTGCGTCGTCGATGGTGGAGCCCACCTGGACGATGTCGGTGGCGATGTCGTTGACCACCAGGAGCTCGGTGTGTCCGCCGGAGACCAGCAGCGCGCCGGCCGGGGTGGGCAGCGGGCCGTGGTCCAGCAGGTCGACCGCGACGTGCCCGGCGAGGTGGTTGACGCCGTAGAGCGGCTTGTTCAGGTAGGTGGCCAGGGCCTTGGCGGAGGAGAGTCCGACGACCAGCGCGCCCATCAGGCCCGGACCGGCGGTGACGGCGATGCCGTCCAGCTCGGAAAGGTCAATGTCGGCGGCGGCCACGGCGCGCTCCAGCGCGGGCACCATCGCCTCCAGGTGCGCCCGCGAGGCAACCTCGGGAACGACGCCGCCGAAGCGGACGTGCTGTTCGACCGAGCTGGCGACCTCATTGGCCAGCAACTCGTTGCCGCGCACGATGCCGACACCGGTCTCGTCGCAGGAGCTCTCGATCCCCAGGATCAGCGGTTCACCCATTGCTCACACCTCCAGCACATCGGGCGTCAGGGACGCCTGCATCACGACCGCGTCCGCTCCCGCGCCGTAGTAGTCCCGGCGGTGGGAGATCGCGGTGAATCCGAACTTCTCGTACAGGGCGATGGCGCCCTGGTTGTCGTGGCGCACCTCGAGCAGCATCCGCTCGGCGCCGGTCGCGGCGGCCCATTCCAGGCCCGCGCCCATCAGTCGTCCGGCCACGCCCTCGCCGCGGCGGTCGGGGGCGACCATGATCCGGTGCAGGTCCGCGGTCTCGGCGACCTGCTGGAAGGTGGCGGCTGCGGCCACCCGTCCGTGGGCATCGCGGCCGACCACGACCAACCGGTCGTCCGCCCGCAGTTCGTCGCGCCAGCCCTGCTCGCCCCAGCGTTCCGCAGGGGCGAAGCTGTCGGCCTCGACGGCCATGATCTGGTCGAGGTCGCGCTCATCCGCAGGCCCGAAGATCATCGCGGTGCCTTCGGCAGCCGCAGCCTGTTGGTCACCAGCGTCGACTTGCGCGTGGTCGGGACGGCCGCGTCGGGCTTGCGCAGGTAGAGCGCGTCGTTGCCGGCATCGGCCAGCTCGGCCCAGTGGGCGGCCAGCACGCCGGCGTCCAGCCGTTCAGGGCCGACGACGTCTGAGAACAGGTCCGGGTAGGCGCTGCGTCCGGGGCCGGCGACGGGCAGCTCGGGCAGCTCGTCGGGGGCGGTGACGTGCGGGCCGTCGGTGCGGGCGCCGGTCGCGTCATAACGCGCCCAGTACAGCTCCTTGCGGCGCGCGTCCGAGACGACGACGAAGTCCCCGGTGGGGGCCTGGTCGCCGTGCGCCCACTGCCAGGCGACGACATCCAGCGAGCAGACGCCGTGCAGCTCGGTGTGCGCCAAGGAGGCGATGGTGTGCGCGGTGACGATGCCGACGCGCAGGCCGGTGAAGGGTCCGGGGCCGAGGCCGACGGTGACCTCGTCGACCTGGTCGAGGCTGATCCCGGCCTGCTCACAGAGGGCGACGATGGCGGGCATCAGCTTCTCGGCGTGACCGCGGCGGTCCTCGATCGTCGTGGTGGCGAGCACCTCGCCGTCGCGCGCGAGGCCGGCACAGATGTCGGTCGAGGTGTCGATGGCAAGGGTGGTCGTCATGCGTCCTCCTCCAGGGCGTGCAGGTCAACGCCCTTCCAGCGCTCGCCGAAGCCGGTCAGGTAGACCACGCGGGTCTCGTCGTCCGGGTCGGCGCTGCGGCGAATGTCGATGTCGAGCACGGAGCTGCCCAGGCCCTCGGCAAGCCCGGCTCCCCACTCGACCAGCGTGACCGAGCTCTCCAGGGTGTCGTCCAGGTCCAGGTCGAACAGTTCGGCCTCGGAACCCAGCCGGTAGGCGTCCACGTGCACGAGCGCGGGGCCACCCGAGCGGGAGTGGTGCACGCGGCTGATCACGAAGGTGGGCGAGATGACCGGACCGTCGACGTCCATCCCCCGGCCGATGCCCTGGGCCAAGGTGGTCTTGCCGGCGCCCAGGTCACCGGAGGCAACGACGACGTCACCGGCCTGCAGCAGACCGGCGAGCCGCTCCCCCAGCGCCTGCATCGAGCCACCAGTGGGCACCTCGATGCGGGCGGGCAGGTCGCGGCCCATGGTCCAGCCGAGCTCCTGGGTGCCGCAGACCTCGAAGCCGTGGTGTTCCCACCACTGTCTTGTCGCGGGGAACTCCTTGCGACACAGCAGTTCCAGCCGAGTCGCCCCGAGATCGACGGCCAGTTCGGCAGCACCACGGACCAGTACCGCAGCGACGCCGTGCTGGCGGACGTCGGGGCGGACGCTGACCCGGTGCAGGCCAGCAACACGGCCATCCAGGCTCAGCAGCAGGCAGCCGACGATCTCACCGTCGATACACGCGAGCACTCCGGGAGCGCGCTCCAGGCTGGCGATGATGTCGTCAACGGTGTCGGACAGCGCGGCCGCTGGCGGCTCGACGGCCGGGCGGGCCGCAAAGGCCTGGTGGATGACGGCAAGCATCGCCGCCGCATCGTCAACCGATGCGACGGCGAGCTCGACTGTCTCGTCTGGTTCGTTCACAGCGCCCAACTCTAGGGCTCAGCTCTCGCGGCGCCAGCCCTGCTCACGGCCACCACCCTGGCCGCGGTAGCCACCGCCGCGGCGGTCACCACCCTGACCACGGTAGCCACCGCCACGGCGATCGCCTCCGCCCTGACCGCGGTAACCGCCGCCACCACGCTGGAAACCGCCATTGCCACGCGGGGCCTGCTTGCGGGGAGCGATCAGCTTCTCGTAGTCGCGCTCCTCGATGGGCATCGCGTCGGGGACGCGGGCGCCGGTCTTGTCGGCCAGCGCCTCGTCGGCGGGACGCGCGGTCAGCATCTCGGCCTTGACCCCGGCGCCGTCGGCGATGCGCTGCATGGTGCGGCGCTGGTGGGGCAGGACGATGGATGCCACGACGCCCTTGGTGCCGGCGCGGGCGGTACGACCAGCGCGGTGCAGGTAGTCCTTGGAGTTCATCGGCGGGTCGATCTCGAGCACCAGGGTGACGTCGTCGACGTGGATGCCGCGGGCCGCGACGTCGGTGGCGACCAGGACGGGCACGGTGCCGTCCTTGAAGGCCGCCAGGATGCGGGTACGGGCGCCCTGGGTCAGGCCGCCGTGCAGCGCACCGGCCATGACGCCGGCCTCGCGCAGCTGCTCGGCCACGCGGGATGCCCCCATCTGGGTGCGGGCGAACAACACCGAACGTCCCTCGCGGTTCGCGATGGCAGCGGTGGTGGCGTTCTTCTCGTGCGGCAGCACCTGCAGGAAGACGTGCTCCATGGTGGTGACGCTCGCCTTGGCACCGTCGACCTCGTGGGTGATCGGGTCGTGCAGGTAGCGCTTGACCAGCTTGTCGACCGCGCCGTCGAGCGTCGCGGAGAACAGCAGGCGCTGGCCGTCGGCGGGAACCGCGTCCAGCAGCGTGGTGACGGCGGGCATGAAGCCGAGGTCGGCCATGTGGTCGGCCTCGTCGAGCACGGTGACCTGCACCTGGGAGAGGTCGACCGCGCCCTGCTCGAGCAGGTCGATCAGGCGGCCGGGGGTGGCGACGACGATGTCGACGCCACGCTGGAAGGCGCGCAGCTGCGGGACATAGCTCATGCCGCCGGCGACCAGGGTGGTCTCCAGCTTGAGGGCCTTGGCGAGCGGGGAGATGACGTCGGCACACTGGAGCGCGAGCTCACGGGTGGGGACGAGCACCAGCGCCAGCGGGGACTTGCCCTCACCGCGGTTGGCGGCGATGCGGGTGAGCATCGGCAGGCCGAAGCCCAGCGTCTTGCCCGAACCGGTCTGGCCGCGGCCCAGGACGTCGCGCCCGGCGATCGCGTCCGGGATGGTCGCAGCCTGGATCGGGAAGGGGCTGGTGATGCCCTGCTTGTCGAGGGCGGCGACCAGGATGGCGGGAACACCAAGCGCGGCGAAGCCCTCGGTCTGGTCGACGTGGCTCGCGTCGATCTCGCCCAGGTCGGTGCCCTGCCAGCTCATCTGGTCGGCGTTCTCGGTGAAGTCCTCATTGCGCGGACGCTCGTCGCGGTTCCACGAACCGCCCTGGCCACGGTCGTCACGACGGTCGTCGCGACGGTTGGGGCGCTCGCCCTTCTCCCACGGCTTGCGGTCGTAGCGGGGCTCGACCTTGGTGTGGTCGGCCTTGTAGGGGCGGGCCGGACGGTAGTCGGGGCGCTGGTCACGACGGGGACGATCGTCCCGGTCGAAGTTGCGGGGGCCGCGGTCGTCACGGTCGAAGCTGCGCGGGGCGCGGTCGTCGCGCTCGAACTTGCGCGGGCCACGGTCGTCACGGTCGAACGAGCGCGGACGCTCGTCGCGATCGAAGCTGCGGGGGGCGCGGTCGTCGCGGGAGTAGCCGCGACGATCATCACGGCCATAGCCGCGCGGGCCACGGTCGTCGCGGGATCCACGGTCGTCGCGCGATCCACGGTCGTCGCGGAAGGAACGGGGACGCTCGTCGTTGGACTTCCAGGTCTGGAAGTTGCGGCCCTGTCCATCGCTGCGACGGGGGCCGTCAAAGGTGCGCGAACCACGGTCGTCGCGGTCGAAGCCGCGGGGGCCCCGGTCCTCACGGGGGGCACGGTCCTCACGGGGGGCACGGTCCTCACGGGGGCCACGGTCGTCGCGGTCGAAGCTGCGGGGACGCTCGTCGCGCTCCCACGGACGGCTGGTGCCACCGCGGCGAGGGGTGTGGCCCTCGGTGGCGCGCTTGTCGCTGGTCCAGCGCTGCTTGGGGGTGCCGTCGGCCTTGAAGGACTTGGGGCCCTTCTTGGCGGGCTTCGAGGTGGACGAGGTGTAGGGCTTGCGGCCCTTCGGGGTGGGGCGGGGCATGACTGCTCGTTTCCGGACGCTGTGCGTCCTGTCACCGGGGTTTCCCGGGGGCCGGACTGTCGTCCAGCATGTGCACGGAAGCGCGCGCCAACTGTCCCCTAGGGGATGGCGGCGTCGCATCAGGGAGCGAAATGTCGCATCAACCTGTCCGCAACTTTCGCACTTCGTGGGGCAGCTGAGCCCCTCGGGGTCTCCGGTCCGGACCGCCTCATGTGGCGGGCCCCGGCGACCCGATCCCGACCGGCGAACCGGCGAGACCAACAGCGGACCACGTTACCAGCCGTCAAGGGGCTTTGCCGAATCGTGACCTTGTGAACGCTCTCAGCCGGGCCCTTGGAGACGGGACGGATTCGACGCAACTGTCACCGCATGGCCCCCTGCCGGGGCGCAAAGCGTCACCTGACGTTCAACCCGGCCCCGCCTGATGTGCGAGGAGGGCCATTCCGGCGCCGTTATGGTGGATTCGTGCGAGTTGCTTTTGCGGCGGAGTCCTTCCTCCCCCAGGTCAATGGCGTCACCAATTCCGTGCTCCGAATGCTGGAGCACCTGCGTCGGGAGGGACACGAGGCGATGGTGCTCGCTCCCCAGGACGCGCGGAAGGTACCCAAGCACTACGAGGGTTACCCGGTGATTCCGCTGGCCTCCGTCGGGCTCCCCTTCTACCCCGACGTCCGCGTCTCGACGGCGCCCCGCTTCGTGATCGAACGGGCGCTGGCCGACTTCCGCCCGGACGTCGTGCACCTGGCGGCCCCCTTCGCGATCGGCTACAAGGCGGCGCTGTCGGCGGCCAAGTTGAACGTCCCCACCGTCGCGATCTACCAGACCGAGGTCGCCACCTACGCCGCGCAGTACGGCTTCGCGCAGTTCGAACCGGTGCTGTGGCACCGCCTGCGCCAGGCCCACCAGCTCGCCACCTTGAACTTCGCCCCCTCCACCTTCGCCCAGGCCCAGCTGGAGGAGCAGGGCATTCCGCGCGTCGGCATCTGGGCGCGTGGCGTGGACTCGACGCGCTTCCACCCCGGCAAGCGGGACGAGACGCTGCGCCGCAGCTGGGCTCCGAATGGCGAACGGATCATCGGCTACATGGGCCGGCTGGCCGCGGAGAAGAGCGTGGGGAACCTGGTCGCGGTCGCCGACCTTCCCAACACGCGGCTGGTGATCGTCGGCGACGGCCCCGATCGCGAGGCGCTGCAGCGCAAGCTGCCCAATGCCCTCTTCCTGGGGCTCAAGCAGGGAGAGGAACTGGCGCGCTGCCTGGCGAGCTTCGACCTGTTCGTGCACACCGGTGAGCTGGAGACCTTCTGCCAGTCGATCCAGGAGGCCGAGGCGTCCGGTCTGCCGGTCGTCGCACCCCGCCGCGGCGGTCCCATCGACCTGGTCAATCCCTCCCGGACGGGCTGGCTGTACCAGCCCGGCGACCTTCTGGGCCTGCGCGAGAGTGTGCAGGACCTGGTGGGTGACGACGCCAAGCGGATGGCGATGGGTCGCGCCGCGCGGATGTCGGTCGAGCACCGCACTTGGCCGTGGATCTGCGATGAGCTCGTCGGCCACTACACGGAGGCCATCAAGATGGGCTCTCAGGCGCCACGTCGCAATCCCTCGCTGCTGCTCCCCTGAATCAAGTCCGTCGTCAACACTCACCCGAGGCAGGCTCACACATGGGCAGCCCGGGTGGAAGCAGATCCATGGCGATGAAGCCGTCCGCCATCCCGCAGGGCTCGTCGGCCATCTCCATCCGAGTGTTTGCCACCAGCCAGCGTCCTGGCCCGGCAGGGACACGACTCCCCTGATAGGGCGATACCTCGACGACCGACACCTGGTCGGGACCCTCGTCCTTGGTGAGGCAAAGCCCCGCCAAGCCGTCCGTCACGGTGATCCACCCCGGATACGCCGACCGGTAGTGGCCGTACAGAGCGTCCCGGCCGACGCGCGGTGCCTCGACGACCTGGACGCGGACCCGAATCGATCCGTCGTCATCATCGGCACCGTCATCGGTCACCAACACCGTGGCGCCATCCGGCACCGGCGCCTCTGGCGGAAAGTCCATTCCCCCGGAACAGGCGGCCAAACAGATCAGGGCGGATGCCGAGACCAGGCGCATCGCAGCGTTCATCGGCACGACAGCTCACCCCAATTGCCAACCAGCGCGGCGACCTCGTGCGCGATGTCGTCCGGGGGCCAGGGTCCGGGACGACGAGCCGCCGCCATCGCCTGCACCGAGGCACCGACCAGGCCGGCGTCCGCCGCGGGCAGCCCCGCTGCCAGCAGGGTCGCGCAGATGCCAGCCAGGACGTCACCGGAACCGGCCTGCGCCGTCCACGACGGCCCCGGCACCGCAACCCGCACCCGCCCGTCAGGTTGGACGATGTACTGGCTCGCACCCTTCAACAGCACCACCGCGCCGGTGCGCTCGGCCGCCCGGTGCGCCGAGCCGATCGGGTCGGCCTCGACCTCGGCGCGTTCGGCGCCGAGCAGCCGCGCGAGTTCCCCGGCGTGCGGGGTCAGCAGGCAACCGTACGGTAGGTGTTCCGGCAGCACGGACAGCGCGTCCGCATCGATGACCGCAGGGACGCCGTCGGCCAGACGGCGTTCCAGCCGGGCTCGGTTGTCGTCCGCACTCCCCCAGCCCGAGCCGCAGAGCCAGGCCTGCACGCGGCCCTCCCCATGGGTGACCGAGGGCAACGAGGCGCGGATGATGGCGTCGGCCGGTTCCGGCCCCACGAAGCGGATCATCCCGGCGCCGGCGTACAGCGCACCCGTCACGCCGAGCACCGCAGCTCCTGGGTACTGCGCCGATCCGCTGTCGATGCCCACGACGCCCCGGGAGTACTTGTCACTGGTCGGGCCAGGGACGGGCCAACGCACCGCGACGTCACCGGCTTCGGCGACCTCCAGAACCGAATTGCCCAGCTCGATGCCGATGTCGACGCACACCACCTCCCCGCACCGTGACGCGGCTGGCTGCAGGACGTGACAGGCCTTCCTGGCCGCGAAGGTGATCGTCCGAGTGGCGTGGAAGCTGTCCTGCAGCTGGTGCGAGTCGGTGTCCAGACCGGACGGGAGGTCGACAGCCAGAACCGGCACCCCGAGCGCTTCGGCCTCCTGCGCCAGCGCCAAGACATCGGGCCGTAGCCCCGGACGTCCCCCGATGCCCAGCACGGCGTCGACCACCAGGTCGACCTCGGCGACCTGCTCAGTGGCCTCCACCACACCGACGAAGCGGCACCCGGCCCCGGTCGCGGCCACCCGGCCCTGCTCGTGCATCGTCTCGGCGACCGGCCAGATCGCCACCGGGAGTCCGTGACGCGCCAGCTCAGCGGCCGCGAACAATCCGTCGCCGCCGTTGTTGCCGCGCCCGACCACCACCAGCACCCGGCCGTGCGTGCCCGCCATCTCCAGCGCGTGGGCGGCCACCGCTGCGGCGGCACGCCCCATCAGGCCTTCGCCCCGATGGGCCTCGAACCAGACCTGTTCCGCGACGCGGATCGCGTCGGCAGTCTGGACGCCGATCATGACCGCTCGCAGATGACGAAGGCGCTGGCCAGCCCACCGTCGTGGGAGATGGACAGGTGGATGGTGTCGATGCCCAGCTGCTCGACCCGCGCCGCGACGGTGCCCCGCAAGCTGAAAGAGGGTGCCCCGGTTGCGGCCCGCACCACCTCGCAGTCGAGCCATGACATGCCGACCGGTGCGCCGAGCGCCTTCGCAAGGGCCTCCTTGGCGGCCCATCGAGCCGCCTGGGAGGCCAACGACACGTCCGCCTCCCCCGGGTTCAACACTCGCTGGACGACGCCTGGCCGCCGCTGGACCATCTGGCCCCAACGGGACACCTCACACACGTCCAAACCGATGCCGACGATCGCCATGCCGGGAGCCTACTGACCGCCAGCGACAGATTGTCCGGCGTGTTCCACGCAGGTCGTCGACCACGGCCGGAACTCCAGCCGGAGCTCACCGATCGGGGCGCCGCAGACATCACAGGAGCCGTAGCTGCCCTCGTCCAGCTTCTGCCTGGCGCGCCGAACCTGGTCGAGGGCGGCCTGCAGCGCCTGCGCGCTGGAGGCGTCCTCCATCCGCGTGATCGCCTCACTGGTTCCCTCACCGATCCGCTTGCCGAAGCCGATCGTGGCATCCGGGTCGACCGGACGCACCAGACCGCCCAACTGCCGCTGCAGCGCGGCCTGCTTCTCGTCCAACTCGCGGGTGATGCCGTCGTGGTCCATCGGTCCATCATTGCCCCTCACCAGCGCCAGGTCACGCGTGTTCGCCCACGGCGCCGACCCGAAGCGTCCGGACGCACCAGTGCCCCGGATCCACGAGGATCCGGGGCACTGTCGTCAACTGAGGCGATGGCCCCCGATCACTCGACGGTGACGGACTTGGCCAGGTTGCGCGGCTGGTCGACGTCGTGGCCGAGCAGCGTGGCGACCTCGCAGGCGAACAGCTGCAACGGGACGATCGCCAGCAGCGGCTGGAGCAGCGTCGAGGCCTTCGGGTGGCGGATGATCACGTCCGCGTAGGGGTTGACCGAGTCGTCACCCTCCTCCACCAGCACGATGGTCTTCGCGCCGCGGGCGCGCACCTCTTGGATGTTGGAGACGACCTTGTCGTGCAGCTGGTCGCGGCCCTGCGGCGGCACCATCACGAAGACCGGGATGTCCTGCTCGATCAGCGCAATGGAGCCGTGCTTCAGCTCGCCGGCCGGGAAGCCCTCGGCGTGCTTGTAGGCGATCTCCTTCAGCTTGAGCGCACCCTCCAGCGCGGACGGGTAGCCGACGTGGCGGCCCAGGAAGAAGAAGGAACGGTCGTCCATCAGGGCCTTGGAGAGATCCAAGATCTGCTGGTCGTTGTCCAGCATCGACTGGATCGCCTCGGGCATCTCCGCCAGCTCGTCGGTGACGGCCTTGATCTCGTCGCCGTACTTCATACCCCGCACCTGTGCCAGGTACAGACCAAGCAGATAGCAGGCCACGACCTGGGTCAGGTAGCCCTTGGTCGAGGCGACCCCGCGCTCGGGGCCAGCGTGGGTGTAGATCACAGCATCCGACTCGCGCGGGATGGTGGCGCCGTTGACATTGCAGATGGCGATGACCTTGGCGTGCTGCTCGCGGGCGTGGCGAATGGCCATCAGGGTGTCGGCGGTCTCGCCGGACTGGGAGATGGTAACGACCAGCGTGTTGGGATCGATGATCGGGTCGCGATAACGGAACTCGGAGGCAATGTCGACCTCGCAGGGGATGCGGGTCCAGTGCTCGATGGCGTACTTGGCGACCAGGCCCGCGTGGTAGGCAGTGCCACAGGCCACGATGACGATCTTGTTGACGCGGCGCAGCTCCTCGGGGCTGATGCGCACCTCGTCCAAGGTCAACTGGCCGTCGGCGTCGTAGCGGCCCAGCAGGGTGTCTGCGACCGCCTTCGGCTGCTCGTAGATCTCCTTGCGCATGAACCAGTCGAAGCCACCCTTCTCGGCGGCGGTGATGTCCCAGTCGATGTGGAAGGGGGTGATCGCGGTCGCCTGCGTGCCGTCGAAGTTGGTGACACAGACGTCGTCACGGGTGATCACGACGACCTGGTCCTGGCCGAGCTCGATCGCCTCGCGGGTGAACTCGAGGAAGGCGGCGACATCGGAGCCGAGGAAGTTCTCACCCTCGCCCACGCCCACGACCAGCGGGGAGTTGCGGCGGGCCGCCACGACGCGCTCGGAGTCCTGGGCGTCGATGGCGACCAGGGTGAAGGCGCCCTCGAGACGGTTGGCGACTTGGTGCATGGCGGAGACGATGTCGGCGCCGTCGTCGACGAGCTTGCCGAGCAGCTGCGCCGCGGCCTCTGTGTCGGTCTCGGACGTGAACTGGACGCCGGTGGCCTCCAGCTCGGCGCGGAGCTCGGCGAAGTTCTCGATGATGCCGTTGTGGACGAGCGCGACGCGGCCCGACTGGCTGACGTGCGGGTGGGCGTTCTGGTCGGTGGGTCCGCCGTGGGTGGCCCACCGGGTGTGACCGATGCCGTGGTGGCTCTCGGGCAGCGGGTGCGCCTCGATCTCGGCGTCCAGGTTGGTGATCTTGCCCGACTTCTTGCGGAACTCGATCTTGTTGTCGGCTTCGACGGCCACGCCGGCCGAGTCGTATCCGCGGTACTCAAGGCGACGAAGGCCTTCGATCACGACGGTTTGGGCGCTACGAGGCCCGATGTATCCCACGATTCCACACATGCCCAAAAGTGTACATAAGCAGTGAGCGATTCACGACTCAGACTTGCCAAACGGAGATTGGGTGTTCTCAATACGCGCGCGGACCTCTCGCCAGCCCTGTCGCGGTGGACACGTCATCGTGCATCTGTGAATCTAGCCGAGGAGGAGGCGCCGGAGCAGGCCATTCGGTGCGACACACGATGACGTCAGCAGAGCCACCCGTGCACGAGGACGACGACCCGGTCGGCCCCTACGTGTGCATGGCCCGCCAGGACTGGGCCGACCTCGCCGACAACACCGACATCGACCTGGACGAGGAGACGCTGACCCGCCTGCGCGGTCTGGGCGACCCGACCAGTCAGGCCGAGGTCGAGCAGGTCTATGTCCCCCTGACGCAGCTGATCCACCTGCACATGCGCCACACCGGGCACCTGTACCGAGCGTCCAATGCCTTCCTCGGTCTGGACGTGCGCCGCACCCCCTTCGTGATCGGCGTCGCCGGGTCGGTTGCGGTGGGAAAGTCGACCACGGCGCGCCTGCTGCGCGAGCTGTTGTCACGATCCCCCGGCCGTCCGAAGGTCTCACTCATCACCACCGACGGATTCCTGTTCTCCAATGCCGAGCTGGAGCGCCGCGGCATCCTCGATCGAAAGGGCTTCCCCGAGAGTTATGACCGGCGCGCCCTGCAACAGTTCGTCGTCGACGTGAAGTCGGGCCTGAAGAGCGTCAACGCCCCGGTCTACAGCCACATGGTCTACGACGTCACCGACGAGGTGATCACGGTCAAGCGCCCCGACATCTTGATCATCGAGGGCCTCAACGTGCTGCAGCCTGCACGGCGCCGCGCGGACGGCACCCAGGGCCTGGCGGTCAGCGACTTCTTCGACTTCTCCGTCTACGTCGACGCGGAGACCTCGGACATCCGCAGCTGGTACCTGAACCGCTTCCTGGAACTTCGCCGTACGGCCTTCACCGACCCGCGCAGCTTCTTCACCCGCTTCGCGACGATGGACGAGGCCCAGGCCAGCGCCTTCGCCAACCAGGTCTGGGACGAGGTCAACGGGCCCAACCTGGCGCTCAACGTCCGTCCGACGATGGGACGCGCGAACGTGATCCTGCACAAGGGCAGCGACCACTCGGTCGACCACGTGCGAATCCGCAAGATCTGATCAGAACTGCCTGCATCGCAACTGCCTGGGTCAGAATTGATGGTGCAGGGCGATCCCGTCGCGCAGCACCTCCACCTGCACCTGTCCCGGTGCCGCGGCCGCGTGGCCGAGCATCCACAGGTCGGCAACGCTCGCGCCGAGCATCACCAGCCCCGGCAGGATCCAGTTGCCGCCGCCCGGGCCCCAGGTCGCCATCGCGAGTACGAACGGGACGATGACCAGGTTGGGCACGAGCGTGATCGCGATGTACTGGCTGCGGCTGAACAGGTGCCCCGGGCTGGTGGTGTAGGGCAAGGGGATCCCGTACACGTGCCCGAAGCGGGTCCGAGGTCGGCCGCCGGCTGCCCGCATCACCAGCGCCACCAAGGCCTCGTGGGCGACGACGCCGCACACCATCAGCACCACGAACATCGCCAGCACACTGGTGCCAATGCTGATCGGAGTGGGGAACAGAGACCGGAACCTCAACATCACCCACATGATCAGCGCCAACAAGGCGAGCAGCAGCCCCAGCCCCACCGTCATCAGCGTCTCTGCAACGTCGGGGACGTGCACGGTCACCGCCGCGGGCTCTGGGGCTCGCGGTACCCGCGTGCGCATCCGCTCAGCGCCCTGCCCCCAGGAGGCGCCGGTGGCGCCGGTCACAGGCTGACGCGCTCCTGGACGATCGCGGCGAGTTCCTGGCACACCTGTTCGGCCCGCTCCATCGTCTCGGCCTCAACCATCACGCGGACGACCGGCTCGGTGCCAGAGGGACGCAGCACCACCCGTCCCGCGTCCCCGAGTTCCTTGTTGGCCCGGGAGACTGCCTGCTGGATGTGCGGGTCGATGCCGGCGCGCAGCTTGTCGACGCCCTTGACGTTGATCATGGTCTGCGGCAGGCGGGTCATGACCGACGCGAGCTCGGCCAGCGACTTGCCGGTACGGGCCATCCGGGCGGCCAGGTGCAGGCCGGTGAGGACGCCGTCGCCGGTGGTGGCGAACTCGCTCATGATGACGTGGCCGGACTGCTCCCCGCCGAGGGTGAAGCCATTGGCGTTCATGCTCTCCAGCACATAGCGGTCGCCCACCTTGGTCTGGTCGACCTTGATGCCGTTGGCCTTCATCGCGTTCACGAAGCCGAGGTTGCTCATGATGGTGGCGACGACGGTGTCGCTGTGCAGCTTGCGCTCGGACTGCAGGGCCAGCGCCAGGATGGCGATGATCTGGTCACCGTCGACGAGGTTGCCCTGCGCGTCGCAGGCGAGGCAGCGGTCGGCGTCACCGTCGAAGGCGAGGCCGAGGTCGGCGCCCGCCTCCACGACCTTGGCCTGCAGGTCGCCCATGTGGGTCGATCCGCAGTTCTCGTTGATGTTGAGCCCGTCCGGGTTGTTGTGGATCGGGACGACCTCGGCGCCCTGGGCCTGGAAGGCATTCAGTGCGGTCATCGAGGAAGCGCCGTTCGCGCAGTCGAGCACGACCTTGATGCCCTCGAGGGAGGAGTCCGCACCCAGGCTGCCGACCAAATGCGCGACATAGGCGTCGATCGCACCGAGGTCGTCGTTGACGCGTCCGACCTTGTCACCAATCGGTCGGGCCCAGCTCTCAATCTGGCCCATCCGCTCCTCGATCGCATCCTCCAGGGTGTCGTCGAGCTTCACACCACCGCGCTGGAAGAACTTGATGCCGTTGTCGGGCATGGGGTTGTGGGAGGCCGAGAGCATGACGCCCAGGTCGGCCTCGTGCTCGCTGACCAGGAAGGCGACGCCCGGGGTGGGCACCACACCGACGCGCTTGACGTCCACGCCAGCGCTGGCCAGGCCGGCGACGACCGCGGCCTCCAGGAACTCACCGCTGGCGCGGGTGTCGCGACCGACCAGGGCTGTGGGACGGCCTCCCTCGAAGGCACCCGCCTCCCCCAGCACGTGGGCGGCACCCACGGAGAGCTGGAGCGCGAGCTCCGCGGTCAGGTCCTTGTTCGCCACACCGCGCACGCCGTCGGTGCCAAAAAGTCGAGCCATGGGGACTGAGCGTACTCCCTGCGCGGCTCGGCTTCGATGCCGACACAGGTGTTCGGGTCGACGCTCCAAACACGGCGAAAGCCGCCGTCCCCAAGGGGACGACGGCCTCGACACCGAGCAGCAGGCAGGCGCCTGCGGCGATCAGCGCTTGCTGTACTGAGGCGCCTTGCGGGCCTTCTTGAGACCAGCCTTCTTGCGCTCCTTGATCCGGGCGTCGCGGGTCAGCATGCCGGCCTTCTTCAGCGCGGGGCGCGAGGCCTCGGCATCGACGGCGTTCAGCGCACGGGCGATGCCCAGGCGAAGGGCGCCGGCCTGACCGGTGATGCCACCGCCGTTGATGCGGACGATCACGTCGTAGGAGTCAGCGACGCCAGCGGTGACGAAGGGCTCGTTGACGATCTGCTGGTGCACCTTGTTCGGGAAGTAGTCCTCCAGCGAACGGCCACCGTTGATGCTGAACTGGCCGGTGCCGGGCACGAGGCGGACGCGGGCGACGGCCTCCTTGCGACGGCCGGTCGCGTTCCCGGCGGCGATCACAGCGGGACGGCCGGACGACTGCGCCGACGCGGTGGCCGGGTTCGAGTCGCTGCGGTAGGCGATCTCACGATCGTTCTCGTCGGTGAACGAGGCGCCAGCGGGGGCCTCGTTCTCGATGGTCTCGTCAAGCTCTACGGTCTCAGACACAGTTGTTCCTTGGCTCACGGTATCGATCGTCACTGGGCGATCTGGGTGATCTCGTACGCCTGCGGCTTCTGCGCGGCGTGCGGGTGCTCCGGGCCTGCGTAGACCTTGAGCTTGGACATCAGCTGACGGCTCAGCTTGTTCTTGGGCAGCATGCCCCACACGGCCAGCTCGACGGCCTTGCGCGGGTCCTTGGCCAGCAGCTCGCCGATCGGCGTCTTGGTCAGGCCGCCGGGACGACCGGAGTGGCGGTAGCGCATCGAGTCGGTCGACTTCTTGCCGGTGAGGGCGATCTTCGACGCGTTGACGATGACGACGAAGTCGCCGCCGTCCATGTGCGGCGCGAAGGTCGCCTTGTGCTTGCCGCGCAACAGCGTGGCGGCGGTCACCGCGAGGCGACCGAGGACGACGTTCTCGGCATCGATGACGTGCCAATTCCTGGTGATGTCACCAGGCTTCGGGCTGTACGTAGACACGGTTCGCAGACCATTCTTCCGGTAGGAGGCTCTTCTTCAAGATGGTGAAGCGCGGGGGCGGCGTCGCGGATGATCCGCGCGGGCACGCCAGTGCGCAACAGCGGTTCACACTACCCCGGTGCCATGGGTGCGGTCAAAATGAGCCTCAGCTGCGACCCGGGAGCGCTTCGGTGGGCAGGTGCAGCACCGCCGCCGACTGCGGTCCCAGGTGCAGCTCGTAGCGTCCCTCGGCCTCGACGATGGTGGACTCCCCGACGCGCAGCAGCACCTCACACGCATCGTCCAGTTCGATGACGACGGGTTCCAGGGCAAAGTTCATCGCGACCGAGATCGATTCGCCACGCTCCATCACGAACCACTGGGAGTCGGGATCGAAACGGCACGAGATCCACTCGAAACGGGGGTCGGTCAGGTCGGGGTAGCTGCGGCGCAGCGTGATGGCGTCCCGGTAGGTCTGCCAGATCTCGGAGTGCACCTCACCGAAGCGCTCATCCCAGACGAGCTTCGACCCGGCGAAGGCGTACTCGCTCTGGGGGTCGACGATCGTGTCGGGGTCCCAGTCCATCTTGGCGAACTCCTCCACCCGCCCCTTGGAGACGGCCTCCGCCAGCTCAGGCTCGGGATGGGAGGAGAAGAACATGAAGGGTGTGGTGGCTCCCCACTCCTCGCCCATGAAGACCATCGGCGTGTAGGGCGAAAGCAGGGTGACCAGGGCGGCGAGCTGCAGCTGTCGCGGGGTCTCACGAGTGGCCAGACGGGCGCCGTCGGCGCGGTTGCCGATCTGGTCGTGGTTGTCGGAACAGACCACCAGCCGCCAGGTCGGCATCGTCGGGGTGTCCAGGCGTCGTCCGTGTCGTCGTCCCCGGAAGGTCGACTTGGTGCCGTCGTGGAAGAAGCCGGTCTCCAGCACCTTGCCCAGCGCCTCCAGGCTGGCGAAGTCGGCGTAGTAACCGGAGTCGTCTCCGGTCAGGTTTGCCACCAGGGCGTGGTGGAAGTCGTCGCTCCACTGCGCGTCCAGGCCGTAGCCACCCGCCTCGCGCGGGGAGATCAGGCGGGGGTCGTTGAGGTCACTCTCGGCGATCAGCGAGATCGGACGGTTGAGGAAGGTGCTCAACGCGTCCACCTCGACGGCCATCTCCTCGAGCACATGGATCGCGCGGGTGTCCACCAGCGCGTGCACGGCGTCCAGCCGCAGACCGTCGACGTGGTAGTCCTGCAACCACATCAGGGCGTTGTCGATGATGAAGCGGCGCACCTCGTCGGAGCCCTCACCGGCCAGGTTGATCGCGCTCCCCCACGGCGACGACATCGAGTCGTCCAGGATCGGTGCGAAGCTGGGCAGGTAGTTCCCGCTGGGGCCGAAATGGTTGTAGACGACGTCCTGAATGACGCCCAGACCGCGCTGGTGGCAGGCATCGACGAAGCGCTGGTAGGCGGCCGGGCCGCCATAGGGCTCGTGGACTGCGTACCAGCACACCCCGTCATAGCCCCAGCCGTGCTCACCGTTGAAGGCGTTGACCGGCATCAGCTCGACCAGGTCGATGCCCAGCTCCACGAGGTGGTCCAGCTTGCCAATGGCGGCGTCAAGGGTGCCCTCGGGGGTGAAGGTGCCAAGGTGCAGCTCGTAGATGATGGAGCCCGCGAGCTGGCGGCCGGTCCAGTCCTGGTCGTGCCACTCGAAGGCCGCAGGGTCATAGGACCGAGACGGGCCGTGGACGCCGTAAGGCTGCCAGCGAGAACGCGGCGCGGGCAGGACGGTCTGCTCGCCGTCGAGCCGGTAGCCGTAGTCCACTCCGGGGCGGACGACCTCGGCGGCCCGTTCGGCCGGAAGGCGCCACCAGCCATCCTCGGAACGCTCCATGTCGAACTGTTCACCGTCGACCATCAGGTCGACTCGCTCCGGCAATGGGGCCCAGACGTCGAAGGACAGCGGCATCGCAACATGCTCCTGCGGTGGGGTACGGGGTGACCCGGTGACGGTACCCGATGGGTGGCACGCAGTGCTTGGATCGCAGACCATGAGACCTCCTGCTGACCGCGAACGGCTCGACCGCCTGCTGCAGCACGTCTGGACGGGATCGGTGGAACGGCGCGGTGACCTGACCTGGCTCCTCACCGGCGACATCCCCGCGATGTGGTTGCGCGACTCGGCGGCGACCATGCGTCCCTTCGTGCTGTGGGCAGCCGAGGACGAGGAGGTCCGGCGCACCATCGAGGGTGTGGTGCGCCAGCAGTGGCGATTGATCGCGCTCGATCCCCGAGCCAATGCCTTCGGCTCCGGGCGCCGCTGGTGGCACCGGCTGGACCGTCCCCGCCCAGCACCGGGCGTGTGGGAGCGCAAGTACGAACTGGACTCGCTGGCCTTCCCGATCCAGCTTGCCTGGCAGCTCTGGAAGGTCACCGGTTCGACGGCTGCCCTGGACGAGGTGCACGCGGGGCTCCCCGAGGTGCTGGGCATGTGGCGCAGCGAGCAACGCCATGACCGATCCGCGTACCGCTTCCGTCGTCCCTTCGGTTCGCTGGCCCGCGGTGGCCGGGGCTCATCGGTGGGCCAGACCGGCATGACCTGGTCGGGCTTTCGGCCCTCGGACGATCGCGCCCGCCACGGCTACTCGATCCCGGGGAACCTGATGGCGGCGCATTCGCTGGCGATGGCCGCAGAACTGTGCCAGGCGGTCTGGCGGGACCTCCCACTGGCCCAGGACTGCCGGGCGCTGGCCGCCGAACTGCGCGACGGCGTGCTGTGCCACGGCACGCTGCGTGACGGCAGCTGCGCCTATGAGGTGGACGGGCTGGGCCGCCAGCTACTGGCCGACGACGCGAACATGCCGTCCTTGTTGTCCTTGCCGCTGCTGGCAGGCGTCCGGGCCGACGACCCCGGTTACCTGGCGACCCGGGCCCGCGTCCTGTCACCGGCCAACCCCTGGTTCGCGTCCGGGAGCGCCGCAGCTGGCATCGGCTCCGAGCACACGCCGCGCGGTCGGGTCTGGCCGATCGCGTTGGCCGTCCAGGGCCTCACCGCGACCGATCCCACCGAGGCGCAGCAGATGGCGGACCTGTTGGCCGCCACCACCGCCGGCACCGGCCTGGCCCACGAGGCCTTCGACGCCGACCACCCACACCGATTCAGCCGGGCCGACTTCGCCTGGGCCAATGCCATGTGGGCAGAACTCCTGATGGCCCTCGACGGCCGCCGCCTGCCAGTGGGGCCCGCGATAATCTCTGCGCCGTGACGACCTTCCACGTGGACGACGACGCGGCACCCACCCCCAACGGCCCGCGGCGGATCGGCGCCGTGGCCGTGTTGCTGGACGGTGACGGACGGGTACTGCTGGAGCGGCGCTCCGACTCCGGACTCTGGGGTCTGGTGGGGGGCGGTCTGGACGAGGGGGAATCCCTGCGCGACTGTCTGCTGCGCGAGGTCCGTGAGGAGACCGGCCTGGAGGTCACCGACGTGCGCCTGTTCGGGTTGTTCTCGAGCCCACGGCGAATCTTCGCCTACCCCGACGGCGTGGTGGTCAGCTCCACGGCCGCGGCCTTCTTCGCCCGTCCCGTCGGTGACGTGCTGGTTGCCTCGGACGAGTCGTCCGAACTGCGCTGGTTCGACCTCGACGAGGTGCCCTTCGACGAACTGGCCGCGACCCACCGCGACGTCCTCACCGAAGCAGCCCTCCAACTCGCCGACCCGGCCCGGGGCGTGTACGCCGACTGAAGGTGTCGACCAGCTGGACGGACAGTGACAAAAGCCACCGCGGATCTCCTTGCCACGCCCCTGTGGCAGGAGCAATGTTGGGCCATGAGTTCAAAGATGAGCGATGCCAACGTCAAGGTTTCCAACCCGGCCGATCTCCGCAATGTCGTACTGGTCGGATCAGCCGGGTCGGGAAAGACCACCTTGTTCGAGAGCCTGCTGAAGGCCCGTCTCGCGGGCTATCGCGGTGAGAAGGACGACGCCGAGCGCGCCGCCTCCCTCGCCCTCGCGTCGGTCGCGAGCGGTGAGGTCGTCATCAACCTGCTGGATGCCCCGGGCCACCCGGACTTCGTCGGAGAGTTGCGCGCAGGCCTGCGCGCCGCCGACGCAGCGATCTTCGTGGTGAGCGCCGCGGACGGCATCGACCCGGCCACCGCCTCCTTGTGGGACGAGTGCCGACGCGTCGGGATGCCCCGTGCGATCGCCATCACCAAGCTGGACGCCGAGCGCGGCGACTACGAGTCGGCCGTCGAGACCTGCCGCCGCGTCTTCGGCGAGGGCGTCGTTCCTGCCTACCTGCCGCTGACCGACGCCAAGGGTGACGTCACCGGGAACATCTCCCTGATCACCAAGAGCGTGCACGACTACTCGTCCGGCAGCGCCACCGTGCGCGAGGCCGACGAGGAGGAACTGCTGTCGCTGGACGAGTACCGCGCCCCCTTCATCGAGGCCGTCGTGACCGAGGCCGACGACGAGGCGCTGATGGAGCGCTACCTCGAGGGTGAGGAACTCGCCGTCCAGGAGGTGCGCGGCGACCTGCTGAAGGCCACCGCCCACGCAAACTTCTTCCCCGTCATCCCCGTCCAGGCCTCCTCCGGCGTCGGCGCCGAGGAACTGTTCAGCCTGATCGAGAACGGTCTGCCGCACCCGGCGCTGCACCCCATGCCAACCGTCACCACGCTGGACGGCGGCGACCTCCTCGAGCTGTCGTGCGACCCGGCCGGGCCCCTGGTGGCAGAGGTCATCCGCACCACCTCCGACCCCTATTCCGGACGCCTGTCGATGGTGAAGGTCTTCTCCGGCACGCTGCGCACCGACGACACCGTGCACGTCGCTGGCCACCGTGAGGTCTTCACCGGGGCCGAGGACGAACACCATCCCTCCCACGACGAGGAGGAGCGGGTCGGGCAGCTCACCTTCCCGGTCGGCACCGAGCCCAAGCCGAAGCCGCAGGCCATCGCCGGCGACCTCGTGCTCGTCGCCAAGCTGGGTCGTGCCGAGACCTCCGACACCATCTCGTCCACGGAGCACCCCGCGCTGGTGGAGCCCTGGAACATGCCCGAGCCGCTGCTGCCGGTGGCGGTGCGCGCCGCCACCCGCAATGACGAGGACAAGCTGGCCGGTGCCCTGGCGCGGCTCGTGGTCGAGGACACGACCGTCCGGCTGGAACGCCCGCACGACTCCGACCAACTGGTGCTGTGGACGATGGGTCAGGCCCATTCCGACCTGCTGCTCTCCCGCCTGACCCAGCGCTACGGCGTGCAGGTGCAGACCGAGCCGGTCCGGGTAGCACTGCGCGAGACCTTCGTGAAGCCCGTCACGGTGCACGGACGCCACGTCAAGCAGTCCGGTGGCCATGGCCAGTACGCGGTCTGCGACCTGGAGATCACCCCGCTGGAGCGCGGGCAGGGCTTCGAGTTCGTCGACAAGGTCGTCGGTGGCGCGGTTCCCCGCCAGTTCATCCCCTCGGTTGAGAAGGGCGTGCGGACGCAGATGGAGCGCGGCGCCGTGTCCGGCCACCCGATGGTCGACGTCCGGGTGACGCTGTACGACGGCAAGGCGCACTCGGTCGACTCCTCCGACATGGCCTTCCAGTCGGCGGCCGCCGCCGCCTTGAAGGAAGCAGCGGCGCAACCGGGCAATGTCGCGCTGCTGGAGCCCGTCGACGAGGTGACGGTGACCATCGGCGAGGAGTACCTCGGCGCGGTGATGACCGACCTGACCAACCGCCGCGGCCAGCTGCTCGGCACCGATGCGGACGGCGAGCACCACGCCATCGTCCGCGCCAGGGTTCCAGCCACCGAGCTCAGCCGCTACGCGATCGACCTGCGCGGTCTGTCCCATGGCTCGGGCTCGTTCACCCGCACCTTCCACGGCTATCAGCTGATGCCCCAGCAGCTGTCCGAGGCGACGCTGGCCGCGCACAAGGGCTGACCAGCACGATGCGTCGAGTGCCCCGCGCCCCGCTCGGGGGCGGGGCACCCTTCCGCCTCGGCAGCACGGGGGGCTCCACTACGCTTGTCCGGTGCCAGAACCAGAGCAGGTCGCCTCCGCCAGGCCGGACGCGACCCGCGTCCATCGCGAGGTCGTCAGCTTCGTGCGCCGCAGCGCCCGGATGAACCCCTCCCAGCGCAAGGCCTGGGACACGTGGCGGGGGTGCAGGGTCGTGGAGGTCGAGCGTCGCGAGACCACCACCTCGGTTGCCGACCAGCCCCCGGTCGACTGGACGGCGGTCTTCGGCCGCGAGGCGGAGCTGTGCGTGGAGATCGGCTCGGGAACCGGCGAAACGCTGGCCGCCCTGGCCGTGGCACGACCCGAGGCCAACATCATCGGCTTCGAGGTCTTCGAACCCGCGATGGCCTCGACATTGTCCCGGCTGGCCCGCGCGGGCGTCGACAACGTCCGGCTGGTGCAGGCCGACGCCGCCCAAGGGCTGCTCCACCTCTTCGAGCCCTCCTCCATCACCGAGCTGTGCACCTTCTTCCCTGACCCCTGGCACAAGACCCGCCACCACAAGCGCCGGCTCGTCAGCCCTGGCTTCGCCGAACTGGTGGCCTCGCGGCTGGTCCCCGGCGGGCTGTGGCGGCTGGCCACCGATTGGGACGACTACGCCGAATGGATGCGCGAGGTGCTCGACGTCGCCGACGCTCTGGAGAACGTGCACGCCGCCGACGGTGGCTGGGCGCCGCGCCTGGATGCTCGTCCGGTCACCAACTTCGAGGCCAAGGGCCTGCGGGCCGGACGCACCATCCGTGACCTGACCTATCGGCGCCTCCCATGAGGTTCCGACTGGACATCTCCTACGACGGCTCCGGTTTCTCCGGCTGGGCCACCCAGCCGGGACTGCGCACGGTGCAGGGGCTGCTGGAGGGGTGGATCGGCCAGGTGCTTCGCCTCGGCGGTCATGCGCAGCTGACGGTTGCTGGCCGCACGGACGCCGGCGTGCATGCCCGTGGGCAGGTGGCACACGTCGACCTGCCCGAAGATGTCGATCCCCAGCTGCTGCTGCGCCGCTTGGCGCGAGTACTCGACGAGGACGTCGTGGTTCGTGCGGTGACACCGGTGCCGGACGCCTTCGACGCCCGCTTCTCTGCGTTGTGGCGGCGCTACTGCTACCGCCTGTGGGACGACGGCTCCTCCCCCGACCCGCTGCGGCGTGGGCATGTCACCCGGATCCGCGGCGTCGTTGACCTCGACCGCATCAATCAGGGCGCGGAGCTGTTGCTGGGCCTGCACGACTTCGCGCCCTTCTGCAAGGCCCGCGACGGCGCCACCACCATCCGGACGCTGACCGGGTTGCACGCCGTCCGGCTGGATGACCCGTCCGGCACCGTTGAGGTGGAGGTGCGGGCCGACGCCTTCTGCCATTCGATGGTGCGATCGCTGACGGGCGCAATGACCGCCCTGGGCACCGGACAGCGGGACCTGGCGTGGCTGGCGCAGGTGATGGCGAGCCCTGGACGCGCCAACAGCGTCACCGTGCTGCCCGCGCACGGGCTCACGCTCGAGGAGGTCGGCTACCCCGCCGACGACGAACTGGCCGCCCGGGCTGAGTTGGCACGCACCATGCGCAGCCCCGAAGAGCTGGTGTGATGTGACCAGTTCGGATGATGCGAGGAAGACATGAGCCACTACTTCGAGACCCCGACCGGCCCAGAGCAGCGCCGGACCATCTCCGCGTCCATCTGGGAACGCGACTACACCTTCACCACCGCGGCGGGCGTGTTCTCCGGCGCCCGACTTGACCCGGCGACCGCGATCCTGCTGCGCGAGGTGGGGCCGCCGGTCACGGCTGGACGACTGCTGGATCTTGGCTGCGGCTACGGTCCGATCGCCGCGGCGTTGGCCACCGAGTGCCCGTCCGCCGTGGTGGACGCCGTGGACGTGAACGAGCGCGCCCTGGCGCTGACCGTCGACAACGCCGCCGCAGCCGGCGTCGGAGACAGGGTGCGAGCCCTGCTGCCCGAGCAGGTGGACGAGTCGGTGCGCTACGACGAGATCTGGTCCAACCCTCCCATCCGCATCGGCAAATCGGCGCTGCACGAGCTCTTGCTCACCTGGCTCCCGCGGCTGGCGCCCGAGGGCCGCGCGGTGATGGTGGTGAGCAAGAACCTGGGCGCGGATTCCTTGCAGCGGTGGCTGGGCGAGCAGTGCTGGGCCTGTGAGCGGCTCGCCTCGGCGAAGGGTTTTCGCGTGCTCCAGGTGCGCCATTTGGCTGATGGCTGAAAGACTGTTCGCGCCTCGGTTGACCCACAACGGCTGCCTAGGATGAAAAGCGTTGGTGATCGGCCCTTCCCGGCCGGTCCGGGCGACCGCTGAGGTCGCCGCCAGACAAGCGAAAGAGGAACAGATGGCTGTCTACAACCTGCCCGACCTGCCCTACGACTACAGCGCGCTCGAGCCCTTCGTGGCTGCCGAGATCATGCAGCTGCACCACGACAAGCACCATGCCGCCTACGTCGCCGGCGCGAACACCGCACTGGAGAAGATGGCCGAGGCCCGCGACAAGGGTGACTTCGCCGCCATCAACAAGCTGGAGAAGGACCTGGCCTTCAACCTCGGCGGCCACGTCAACCACTCCGTCTTCTGGAAGAACATGGCACCCAAGGGCAGCGCTCCCGAGCGTCCCGAGGGCGAGCTCTCGGCCGCCATCGACGAGTTCTTCGGCGGATTCGACGGTTTCCAGAAGCACTTCAACGAGAACGCCAAGGCCATCCAGGGTTCCGGCTGGTCGATGCTGGTCTGGGACATCTTGGGCAAGCGCCTCAACGTGATGCAGCTGTTCGACCAGCAGGGCAACCTGCCGGTGGGCCAGGTGCCCGTCCTGCAGCTCGACATGTGGGAGCACGCCTTCTACCTGCAGTACAAGAACGTCAAGGCCGACTACGTGGACGCCTGGTGGAATGTCGTCAACTGGAACGACGTCGCCGAGCGCTTCACCAAGGCCAAGGCCCAGACCGACGGCCTCATCTGAACCTGAGAACAACCAAAGGAACGGGCTCCCGCGCGCGGGGGCCCGTTCTTGCTTGTGGGGCTGGGTTTGCCACCGGTGGGACGTGAGGGGATGAGTTTGTTGACCCAATGTTCGATTGGGTTTTCCTCAGGGTTCGCGCAAGAATTGGGGCTCGAACCCGAGGAGAGCCCGTGAAGAAGCCCGCCATCATCTCGTCCGCCGTCGGCGCCCTTGCGCTGGTCATGGCCGGAGGAGTCGGCGTCGCGCACGCCGACAAGTCCGTGAACCTCCAGGTGGAGGGACAGGACCAGACGGTGCACACCTTCGGCTCCACCGTCGGGGACGCGCTCGACAAGGCCGGCATCGAGGTTGGCGAGCACGACCAGGTCGTCCCCTCCACCGAGTCCACCCTTTCCGACGGCCAGCAGGTCGTCGTCCGTTACGGCCGCCAGCTCACGGTGACCGTGGACGGTGCGAAGAAGACCTTCTGGACGACCGCGACCACCGTCGACGACGCGCTCGCGCAGATCGGCGTCCGCGATGCCGGCACCCGTCTGTCGGTGAGCCGCTCGACCGCCCTGGGCCGCGAGGGCCTGACCTTCAGCGCCGTCACCCCCAAGACCGTCTCCATCACTGCCGATGGCAAGACCGCCAGCAGCGACTCCACCAGCGACACCGTCAAGGTGTTGCTGGCCGAGCGTCAGGTCAAGCTCGGCGCCGCCGACACGATCACCCCCGCGGTGGGCACCAAGCTGACCGATGGGCTGAAGGTCGTCATCAAGCGCGTCACCACCAAGAAGGTCACCGAGACCAGCACCATCGAGCACGAGTCGAAGGAGGTCACCAGCTCCAGCCTCGCCAAGGGCACCGAGAAGCTGACCACCAAGGGCGTCGACGGGACGACGACGAAGACCTACACCGTGACCCTCGTGGACGGCAAGCAGACCAGCAAGAAGCTGGTCTCCACCAAGGTCACCACGCAGCCGGTGACCGAGGTCACCACGGTCGGCACCAAGGTCGAGGAGTCGACCTCCAGCTCGTCCGACAGCTCGTCCGACAACTCGTCGAAGTCCACCACCTCCACCTCGTCGTCCCGCTCATCGAGCAGCTCCAGCTCGTCAACCTCGTCCAGCGGCTCCAGCTCCACCGGCTCGGCCAGCGGCCTGAACCTGTCCAACTCGGCGATGTGGGACCGGATCGCGCAGTGCGAATCAGGTGGCAACTGGTCGATCAACACGGGCAACGGCTACTACGGCGGCCTGCAGTTCGACAGCGGCACCTGGCTGTCCGCCGGCGGCGGCAAGTACGCGGCACGTGCCGACCTCGCGAGCCGCGCCCAACAGATCACCATTGCAAATGCGCTCTACGCTTCCCGCGGGTTGAGCCCGTGGGGCTGCGCCGGCGCCGCCTGATCGCCCGTGACCGGGGGACCCCAGGGTGATCACTCGTCCGTGAGGTCCAGCCGGCGGTACATCCAGTTCGGGACGGGTTCTCGCGTGACGAGGTGCTTCCACGCCTGGTAGGCGCTGATCGGCGCCAGCATCGCAGTGACGCTGGGCAGCGTCCACACGTGGACCGGGCGCACCTCGGTGACCGCGGTCACGGTGGCCAGGCCGCCGTCTCTGCCGCGGGCCGCCGTGACATCACGCATGCGGCCGTCGATCGCGACACGCACCCACGTGTGCCCCGCCTGCCACCAGGGATTGGCCCCCAGCCCCCGCACCCGTGATGCATGAACCAGCAAGGTGTCGAAACCAAGGCGGCGCAGGAGGGCGTCAAGGGCAAGGTTGTACTGCCCAGCCCAGCCGCGACGGTTGCGCATGGCGGTCGCCGGGTTCTCCCACAGGTGCCACAGGGAGTGCGCCTGGAACTGTTCGCTGACCAGCTGGGCAGCGAAGTCCACCAGCTGCCAGCCAGCCAGTCCGCTGTCGCGGCACAGCCGTTCCGCCGCGTCCAGGGTGAGTCCGTCACCGCTCGAGCGGGGCGCTGCCAACGCCGCCGGGAGCAGCGCACCGGCCGCAACGGCCGCGGTCGTGGCGACCCGCGTCTTCCAGCTGCGGGATGTGCTCATCTGGTGTGCTCCTGTTCGCCGGGGACGGTGCGCATCCTGTCACGCCAGCTCGGACGGTATGTGACCTGGGTTGCCAGTTCATGGTGAATGGCCAACATCTTGTCGACCGAAGCCTGCCACGTGTACTGCTCGCCGCGTGCTCTGGCGGCGACGCGCAGATCCGGGCCGAGGCGCTCGATCAGGCGTTGGGTGGCGTCCGCTATCCCCACCGCGTCGGGGGTTCCGAACTCGCCGCAGCTGGGGTCGACGAGTTCGTGTGCGCCGCCCCGGTTGGAGGTGACCACAGGCGTTCCGCAGGCCAGCGCCTCGAGCACCGCCAACCCGAAGGTCTCGGCCGGGCAGACGGAGAACGAGATGTCAGAGCGGGCGAAGCGCCGGGCCACCTCCTCGCGTCCCTTCACGAAACCGTGGAAGACCACGGGGGCATCCCCCGCCTGTTCCCTCATCGCCTCCAGGTCTGGACCGGTGCCGTACATGTCGAGCTGGAAGTCGACGCCTCGACGGTGCAGCTCGACGGCCGCAGCAACGCCCAGTTGGGGGCTCTTCTCGTGCGACATGCGTCCCACGTAGCAGATGTGTAGCAAACCATCGTCGGGACGGGTGTCGACGGCGGGGTTGAAGGTCGCCAGGTCCACGCCCAGGGGAACCAGCCGCAGGTCGGCACCGGTGCCGGCGAACTCGTCGGCGGCGTACTGGCTGGTCACGACGACGGCGTCGAAGGTCTTGGACAGGCGTCGGTTCAACGCGCCCACAGCCGTCTCGACGCCGAACTGGCGCTTCAGCCACATCGAGAGCATGTCGTCCAGCCGCTCGTGACTGAACAGCACCGAACCGATCTGGCGACGACGTGCCCAACTGGCCGCCGGGGACAGCGTCCACTTGTCGGAGACCTCGATGCTGGTGGGACGGAAGCGGTCCAGCACGTCCAGCGCCCGCCATGGCTGCGCGACCATCCGGTAGTCGCGGGTGATGCGGGGCGACTTCACCCGGACGACAATTCCGGCATCGGTCTCC
This sequence comes from Luteococcus sanguinis, assembly GCF_039527675.1. Classification (NCBI taxonomy): domain Bacteria; kingdom Bacillati; phylum Actinomycetota; class Actinomycetes; order Propionibacteriales; family Propionibacteriaceae; genus Luteococcus; species Luteococcus sanguinis. The sequence goes on along the minus strand of NZ_BAAAKI010000004.1, from coordinate 318,846 downwards.
TCGGTGGAGTCCTTTTCCCCGGGGATCACCAGGATCCGCTCGTGGCCGCTCGCCAGGTAGCCCTTGCCCAGCTCATCGATCGCGACCCTCATACCGCCTGAGACCGGGCCGACGAAGTTGGCCAGTTGGGCGATGCGCAGGGTCATGGGCCCGAGCCTACCCGTGGACGCGCGAAGGGCGTCCCACCAGCGGTGGGACGCCCTTCGCGGGTCGTGCGGAGACTCAGGCCTCGTCAGCCTTGGCGGCATCGCTGGAGCCAGCGGGCTCGGCAGCAGCGTCGGCCGTGGGGGCCTCGGCAGCAGCGTCGGCCGTGGGGGCATCATTCGCAGAAACATCGGCGTCGACCGGCGCGGCCGCGGGGGCCTCGTTGATCTGCGCCTTGATGTCGTCGCTCGCGGCGGCGTCACCTGCCTTGGAACGCGCGGGCTTCTTGACGACGGCCTCGGTCACCAGCTCGATGACGGCCATGGGGGCGTTGTCGCCCTTGCGGGGAGCCAGCTTGGTGATGCGGGTGTAGCCGCCCTCGCGCTCGGCCATGGCCGGGGCGATCTCGGCGAACAGGGTGTGGACGACCGACTGGTCGTGGATCGTCTTCAGCACCAGGCGACGGGCGTGGAGGTCGCCACGCTTGGCCTTGCTGATGAGCTTCTCCGCCAGGGGACGGACGCGCTTGGCCTTCGTCTCGGTGGTGGTGATGCGGCCGTGCTCGAACAGCTGGCTGGCCAGGTTGCCCAGGATGATCCGCTCGTGGGTGGGGGTGCCGCCCAGACGGGGACCCTTGGTAGGTGTAGGCATTTCTCAGTTCTCCAGATTCTCAGGTTCGGGTGCGGCTCAGTACTGCTCGGTCTCGGCGAAGTCCTCGTCGCCCTCAACGTCGTCGTCCTCGTCGTAGCGCTCGGCCGCGCTGAGCGGGTCGAAACCGGGAGCCGAGTCCTTGAGCGCCAGGCCCATCTCGTGCAGCTTCAGCTTGACCTCGTCGATGGACTTGGAGCCGAAGTTGCGGATGTCGAGCAGGTCCTGCTCGGAACGCGAGACGAGCTCGCCCACCGTGTGGATGCCCTCGCGCTTGAGGCAGTTGTACGAACGGACGGTGAGGTTGAGGTCCTCCACCGGAAGGGCCAGGTCTGCAGCAAGCTGCTCGTCGATCGGCGACGGGCCGATCTCTACGCCCTCGGCGTCCAGGTTCAGTTCACGGGCCAGGCCGAAGAGCTCGACCAGGGTGCGTCCGGCCGACGCGATGGCGTCGCGGGGACGGATGGCCGGCTTGGTCTCGACGTCGATGATCAGCTTGTCGAAGTCGGTGCGCTGCTCGACACGGGTGGCCTCGACCTTGTAGGTGACCTTCAGCACGGGGCTGTAGATGGAGTCGACCGGGATGCGGCCGATCTCGGCGTCCGGGTTCTTGTTCAGCACGCTGGACACGTAGCCACGGCCACGCTCCACGACGAGCTCCATCTCGAGCTTGCCGGTGTCGTTCAGGGTGGCGATGTGCAGCTCCGGGTTGTGGATCTCCACACCGGCCGGCGGGGCAATGTCAGCGGCGGTCACGGCGCCGGCACCCGACTTGCGCAGGTACATGGTGACGGGCTCGTCCTCCTCGGACGACAGCACCAGGCCCTTCAGGTTCAACACGACCTCGGTGACGTCCTCCACGACGCCCTCGATGGTCGAGAACTCGTGCTGGTTGCCCTCGATCTTGATGCTCGTCACGGCCGCGCCCGGGATGGACGACAGCAGGGTGCGGCGCAGGGAGTTGCCGAGGGTGTAGCCGAAGCCGGGCTCCAGCGGCTCGATGACGAAGCGGGAGCGGTACTCGCCCACGACCTCTTCCGACAGGGTCGGACGCTGTGCGATCAGCATGTTTCATTCCTGTTCTCGGCCCACCGTCATATGAGGGCCGTTCGGGTGGGCGCCACCCTTCATCTGATGGCGCCGGGGGTGTGACCACCGCACCGCGGTGCGTGGGTCG
>NZ_BAAAKI010000004.1:300943-316839 GCF_039527675.1 Luteococcus sanguinis | reverse complement strand
AGAGCTCGACGATCGCCTGCTCGTTGACGTCGATGGTGATCTGCTCGCGGGTGGGCAACGAGTGGATCAGAATGCGCATCTTGTTCGGACGCACGTCCATCCAGGCCGGAACCTCGCGCTCGCCGTGGGTCTCACGGGCGATCACCAGCGGGGTCATCTCCAGCGACTTCGGACGAACGTCGATGACGTCGTACTGGGAGACGCGGAAGGAGGGGATGTTCACCTTCTGGCCGTTGACCAGGAAGTGACCGTGGACGACGAGCTGGCGGGCCTGGCGGCGGGTGGCCGCGAAGCCAGCGCGGTAGATCACGTTGTCCAGACGGGACTCGAGGATCTGCAGCAGGGCGTCACCAGTCTTGCCGGGCACGCGGTCGGCCTCGGCGTAGTAGCGACGGAACTGCTTCTCGAGCACGCCGTAGGCGAAACGTGCCTTCTGCTTCTCGCGCAGCTGCAGCGAGTACTCGGAGTCCTTCGTACGGCCACGGCCGTGCACGCCCGGGGGGTAGGGGCGCTTCTCGAACGACTTGTCATTGCCGACCAGGTCCGTCCCGAGGCGACGGGACTTCTTGGTCATGGGGCCGGTGTAACGGGCCATTTTCTATCAGTCCTTAGTGTGTTTCGTCAGCGGGTGGGGATCAGACGCGGCGACGCTTGGGCGGGCGGCATCCGTTGTGGGGCACGGGGGTGACGTCGGCGATGGCGCCGACCTCGAGGCCAACAGCTCCGAGGGAGCGGATGGCGGTCTCACGGCCCGAGCCCGGACCCTTGACGAACACGTCCACGCGCTTCATGCCATGGTCCATGGCACGACGACCAGCGGCCTCGGCGGCCATCTGGGCGGCGAACGGGGTCGACTTGCGCGAGCCCTTGAAGCCGACGGTGCCGGCAGAGGCCCACGAGATCACCGCACCGGTCGGGTCGGTGATCGCGATGATGGTGTTGTTGAACGTCGACTTGATGTGGGCCTGGCCCGCGACGATGTTCTTCTTCTCCTTGCGGCGCACCTTGGTCTTGGCGGCAGCGCTCTTGCGGCTAGCAGTAGCCATAGCTCAATATCTCCTGGAGTTTCCGTGTCAGCTGGTCAGCGCGCGATGCGCAGCCGATCAGCGAGCCTTCTTCTTGCCGGCGACGGCCTTCTTCTTGCCCTTGCGGGTGCGCGCGTTGGTGCGCGTGCGCTGGCCGCGGACGGGAAGACCGGCGCGGTGACGACGGCCCTGGTAGTTGCCGATCTCGATCTTGCGACGGATGTCGGCAGCGACGGTGCGACGAAGGTCACCCTCGGTCTCGTAGTTGGCCTCGATGTGGTCGCGCAGGGCGACCAGCTGCTCGTCGGTCAGGGTGTGGACACGGAGATCCCCGGAGATGCCGGTGGCGGCGAGGGTCTGCTTGGCACGGGTCTTTCCGATGCCAAAGATGTAGGTGAGTGCGATCTCGAGACGCTTCTCGCGCGGGAGATCGACACCAATGAGGCGTGCCATGTGGCGGTTACCTTTCAGTAGTCAGCCCTGGCTCCCCCGGTTCCAGCGGGACTTCGGAGCGCGGTCGTGGGCCGCGAAGGTGTGAGGCGCAATGCGTCCCTGACTGCTGCAAGCCCGACCCGTGCAGGTTCCCACCTGGCGGCCCGTTGCTCCCGGGGCCCCGGCCTTCGTCCGGGGGTTCGACCGGAGCGGGGTTCTCGCCCGTCCGGCCTTGCATCACGTTGTTGTGTTGTTGTCTGGCAGGTGCGTCCCGGAAGAACCGGGGGTGACCGACACCTGCGATGGTCTGCGAGTCACCGCCCCATGGCCCGCTGAAGTCAGTGGGCCCACATTGCCTGGCTGGTCAGCCCTGGCGCTGCTTGTGGCGCGGGTTGTCGCAGATCACCATCACGCGACCGTGCCGGCGGATCACCTTGCACTTGTCGCAGATCTTCTTGACGCTCGGCTGAACCTTCATTCGAGCTCCTTGATCTGGCGATCAGGGCACACGCATGTACCCGGATCTGTGGTGGATTCTCTGCAGTTGGGACGCCTTTGGGGGCCTCCCGGGTGGATCACTTGTGGCGGTAGACGATGCGTCCGCGAGTCAGGTCGTAGGGGGAAAGCTCGACGACGACCCGGTCGTTCGGAATGATGCGGATGTAGTGCTGACGCATCTTGCCGCTGATCGTGGCGAGCACCTTGTGGCCGTTCACGAGCTCCACGCGGAACATCGCGTTGGGCAGTGACTCGACCACGGTTCCCTCGAGCTCGAGGGCTCCCTCTTTCTTGGCCATGTACTCTCAATCTCTTCGACTGGCCCGTTCCAGATGGACGCGGGCACGAACGATCGCCTGTGCCACAGGGACCGACACACAAGCCTACGCCCCGCCCTGCGAGCGGCCAAATCGGGGCACCAATCCCCGAGCCTCCACGATCCAGGGCCGCCCTCCCGATCCATGAGCTTGCCGAGGGTCACCACTACTGTGCTGCCCATGGCCTACTACGCAGTCACCTATGTCTACGCCGACACCCGCGAGGTGCAGGACGAGTTGCGCCCGCAGCATCGTGCCTTCCTCGCCAGCCTCACCTCGCGTGGCCTGGTCGCCAGCGGTCCACTGCTGGAGACCACCCCGGCGCAGGCCCTGTTGGTCTTCGAGGCCGACAGTGCCGACGAGGTCCGCGCCATGCTCGCCCACGACCCCTTCCAACAGGCCGACCAGGTGGCCGAGACGCGCGTCGTCGAGTGGAATCCTGTGATCGGCATCCTCGCGCCACAGGGCTGAGCCGGCGCCGCAATGGCGATGCGGGAGGTCACATCGCCAACAGCACCAGCATGATGACCAGCACGCCCACCAGCGCCATCGACCCGTACATCGTCATCTTCGCCAGTTCCATCCCACCGGAGGTCTCGTTGACCTGCCCCGGCTCGAGAGCGGTCTGCTGCGCGACGATGGCTGGGCTGTTGTGCGTCTCGCGCACCGCTGCCTGCTCGACGACCGGCACCAACTCCCCCAGCGTCCGGGCCGCGTAGAGCCGGTCCAGCAGGGCCCGGTAGTCGTCCTGGGAGACGTCCCCGCGCTCGAAGGCCGCGTTCAGCCGACGGGTCAGGTCGTCGCGCTCGGCATCGCTGACCGGCAGGTCGGGCTGGGAGCGGTACTTCGACGAGATCGGCAGGTTGCTCACGTCCCCCAGCCTATCCGCGCTCGACGACCAGCCCCGTGTGGTGCGCCGCGAAGGCCAACAGGTCAGCCCCTTCGGCGGCCAGGACGGCCGGAGGCTTGTCCGTCAGACCGTGGCCAGTGGAGGGCTCGATCCTGATCCAGACCGGCGCCTGTCCACCTTGGCAGTGCTGCAGTTCGGCGGCGAACTTGTACGAGTGGGCCGGCACGACCCGGTCGTCGTGGTCGCTGGTGGCCACGAGGGTGGCCGGGTAGCGCGTCCCCGGGACGAGGTTGTGCAAGGGGCTCCAGGTGAGGATCCGCTCCAATTCTGCCGGGTCGTCCGGGTCGCCGTAGTCGCTGATCCACGCCGACCCGATGGTGAACCGGTGGAAGCGCACGACATCGAGCACGCCGACGTGCGGGATCGCAGCCGCGAAGAGCTCGGGACGTTGGGCAATGGCCGCCCCGGTCAGCAAGCCACCATTGGACTTGCCGTGGACAGCCAGCTGCTGGGCCGTCGTGACACCCTCACTGATGATCTGCTCGGCGACGGCGAAGAGGTCGTCGAAGACCTGTTGCTTGTGCTCCCGCCGGCCCTGGTCGTACCACTGGCGACCGAACTCACCACCGCCGCGCAGGTTCGCGATCACGAGCTTCCCGCCGGCCGCCAACCAGGCCGGCCAGGTGGCACGGAAGTCGGCGAGGATCGGGATGTCGAAGCCGCCGTAGCCGTAGAGGATGGTGGGGGACGGGCTGTCGGGAACGCCCTCGGGCAGTACCAGGAAGTAGGGCACCTCGGCTCCGTCGGAGCTCGTCGCCCGCCGACGCTCGATCGAGTACCGCGGGGGCTGCCAGGATTCCACCCCCGGGGTTTCCGCTGGGCCAGCCAGAGCCGTCACCTCACCGGTGGCGGCGTCGACGCGGAAGGCGGCCTCCCGGTCGACCACCGTGCTCATCCCGACGAAGGCCTCGAAGGACCCCTCGGCGGTGTTGAGCGCGACGACGGCACCCCCGGGCAGGTCGAGCGCGCCCAAGGACTCACCGGCCAGCGAGAACCGCTGGACCACGGGCGTGGCGTCGACGAGTGTCGAGGCCAGCAGGACGTCGGCGGCCAGCTCCGCCTGGAGCAGGGTCACGGACTGTTCCGCGACGACCTCGCGGAGCCCGCCCTCCGGTCGCAGCGCCACCACGCGACCCAAGGGGGCATCGAGGTCGGTGAGGAACAGCAGCTCATCGTCGCGTGAGCCGACATAGCTCCACGCCGCGGTGGCCTCGGGCACCAGCTCGACCCGCTCCCCCACGCGGCTGCGCCCGTCGGAGCCGGGGGTCAGCGGGTACAGCCAGACTCGCGTGGTGCGTTCGGTGCCGACATGGACGTGCAGCACCAGCCAGGCGTCGTCGTCGCTCACGACGGCCCAGGCGCGGGCCTGCGGCTCATCGGTGAAGTCGACCACGGTCCAGTCGTCGGCCCCCACGGTGTGGACGCGCAGCTGCGCCGCGCCGAGCTGGGCGGACGCGCTGCCGTCCGCCCGGCCAGCCCCGGGGAAGTGGTTGTACAGGTGGGAACGTCCGTCCGGCAGCCAGACCGGGGAGCAGAACTTGGTGGTGGTGGCATGGTCCTCGACCGCCGTGCCGTGCTCGTCGACGACCTGCACCCGCATCCAGTCCGAGCCGGCCTCGGATCGGGCGACCGCGAAGTGCTCACCGCCCGGGGCGACCGTGAGGGCAGAGAGCGAGACAGAGCCGTCCTCGCTCCAGGTGTTCGGGTCCACCAGCACGCGTCCGCCCGCCAGCAGCTCGTCCAGTGAGCCGGCGACCAGCACCACGTCCTGCAACTGCCCGCCGGAGTTCACCTGGCGCAGGAAGCGGCCCTTGCTGACACGCGGCGTCGAGGCCCGAGGCCGCAGGGTGACCGCCGTCATCAGGTCACCGAACCGGTCCCGGCCCGGGAGCGCCGCCAGCAGCGGCTCAGTGAAGGCACGCTGGCGCTCCACCCAGTCGCGGGTGCGCACCGAGTCCTCGTCCTCCAGCCAGCGATAGGGATCGGCGACCGAATGGCCGAAGAGGTCCTCTATGACGTCGTCACGGTCGGTGTGCGGCGGGCGGTTGGTGTCTGCGGTGCTCACCCGGTCGACCCTAGTGCGTGCCCCGGCGGCTCAGAACTGCACGTGTCTCAGAACAGGCCGACGACCTCGCCGTTCTCGTCCAGGTCGATCCGCTCGGCGGCCGGGTGCTTGCCCAGCCCGGGCATGGTCCGCATCTCGCCACAGATGGCGTAGACATAACCGGCTCCCGCCGCCAGGCGCACCTCACGGACGGGCAGCGTCCAACCGGTGGGCGCGCCGCGCAGCAGGGGGTCGTGCGAGATGGACAGGTGGGTCTTCGCGATGACGACGGGAAGATGGCCGTAGCGCAACTCCTCGAAGTGGGCCAGCTCCTTGCGCGCCTGCGGGCTCAGTTCGATGCCATCGGCTCCGTAGACCCCGGTGGCGACCTTGCGGATCTTCTCCTCCAGGGTGTCGCCGTCGTCGTAGGTGAAGCGGAAGTCCGTCTCGTCGTGGCAGGCCTCGACCAGAACCCGGGCCAGTTCCTTGGCTCCGTCGCCGCCATCGACGACGTGGGTGGTCAGCGCACACCGTGCTCCGGCCTGCTCGGCGATCTGGCGGATCACCTCGTGCTCGCTCGCGAAGTCGGTGGGGAACACATTGATCGCCACCACCGGCTGCACCCCGAAGGAACGGACGATGTCGATGTGCTTGCGCAGGTTGTCGGCGCCAGCCAGCACGTCGTCCGCGTTCTCGGCCAGCATCGGCTCGGGAAGCGGCTTGCCCGCGACGACCTTGTAACGGCCCGAATGGGTCTTCAGGGCGCGAACGGTGGTGACCAGCACCGCGGCATCGGGGCGCAGGCCGGAGACGCGACACTTCACGTTGAAGAAGCGCTCCGCCCCCATGTCGGCGCCGAAGCCCGCCTCGGTGAGCAGGTACTCCGAGGTCTTCGAGCCCACCCGGTCGGCGATCACCGAGGAGTTGCCGGTGGCGATGTTGCCGAAGGGGCCGGCGTGGATCAGCGCCGGAGAGTTCTCGGTGGTCTGCATCATGTTGGGCTTGATGGCCTCCTTCATGATGACGGCCATCGCGCCAGCGGCCTTCAGGTCCTCGGCGGTGACCGGACGTCCGTCGAAGGTGTATCCGATGACGATCCGTCCCAGCCGGGCGCGCAGGTCGATCAAGTCGGTGGCCAGGGCCAGGATCACGCCGACCTCGCTGGCGGCGGTGATGTCGAAACCGGTCTGGCGTGGCGGGCCGTCCAGCTTTGCCCCGAGCCCGACGATGACATTGCGCAGGGCGCGGTCGTTGATGTCCACGACGCGGCGCCAGCTCACCGACCAGGGGTCGATACCCAGGTCGTTGCCGTGGTGCAGGTGGTTGTCGATCATCGCGGCCAGCAGGTCGTGGGCAGCGGTGATCGCGTGGAAGTCACCAGTCAGGTGCAGGTTCAGCCGCTCCATCGGGACGACCTGCGAGTAGCCGCCGCCGGCGGCGCCGCCCTTGACGCCGAAGGTCGGCCCGAGCGAGGGCTGGCGCAGGGCCAGCATGGATCGCTTGCCCAGCTTCTCCAGGCCCTGGGCCAGACCGACGGCGGTGGTCGTCTTGCCCTCCCCCAGCGGCGTGGGCGTCAGGGCCGTGATGACGACGTACTTGGCTGCGGGGCGCTCCGCGAGCTCATCGATGACCTCCAGCTGCACCTTCGCGACGTCGCGGCCGTAGGGCTCGACGAAGCGGGCGTCGATGCCTGCCCGGGCCGCGACCTCCTCGATGGGCAGCAGCTTCGCGGCGCGCGCGATCTCGAGATCGGAGGGCAGTGGCTTCGTCGGCATGAGGCCATTCAACACCACACTTTTTCGCGCGCGACCCCACCCGCGAGACAAAACATCCCGTCCTCTGTGCGGGGACGGGATGAGTTGCTGTCAGTGCCGATTCCTTCGTTCAGTCGGACAGTGGCCCGAAGGGCAGGCCGCGGGCCACAAGCTCGGCCTCGCCACCGTCCAGCTCGGTGAGCACCCACAGGCCGTCCGGGGTGGCAGTCACGGTGTTCTCCCAATGGGCAGCCCACTTGCCGTCGCGGGTGACGACCGTCCAGTCGTCATCGAGCGTCACCGAGTCCTCGGTGCCCAGCACGACCATGGGCTCGATGGCGAGCACGAGACCCTCGGTGACCTTGCGCCCACGTCCGGCCCGGCCGTAGTTGGGGACGTCGGGGTCCTGGTGCATCTCGGTGCCGATGCCGTGGCCGGTGTACTCACGGGTGATGCCGTAGTCACCGCGCGCGACGATGGCCTGTTCGATGGCATGGGAGATGTCGCCGACACGTCCACCCAGGCGCATCGCGCCGATCCCGGCCCACATCGACTCACGGGTGGTCTCCACCAGAGCGTCCACCTCGGGGCTCACCGCTCCGACGCGGAAGGTTCGGGCGGCGTCGCCGTGCCAGCCATCGATGATCGCACCGAAATCAAAGGAAACGATGTCCCCCTCAGCGAGCTCACGATCCCCGGGGATGCCGTGGACGATGACCTCATTGGGCGAGATGCACGCGACACCCGGGTAGGGCGGATAGCCCCAGTCGGCGCCGTAGTTCAGGAAGTTGGAGCTGGCTCCACGTTCAGCGAGCATCTGGCGCGCGATCGAGTCGAGCTGACCCGTGGTGACGCCGGGACGCACCTCGTCGGCCATCCGGGCGAGCACCTCGGCGACCACGAGCCCCGCCTTGCGCATGGCGATGACCTGCGCGGGCTTCTTGATCTGGACGCCCCCGGCCATCAGTTGGTCGCGTACTGGTCGATCGCCGCGAAGATCCGCTCGGCCACATCGTCGACGGAACCGTCACCGTCGACGCTGACCAGCAGGCCGCGCTCACGGTAGAGCGCCATCAACGGCTCCGTCTCGGAACGGTAGACCTCCATCCGGCGACGGATGGTCTCCTCGTTGTCGTCCGCGCGGCCCTCGATCTGGGCGCGCTTCAGCAGACGAGCGACGAGTTCCTCCTCGTCGGTCTCCAGCGAAAGCACACAGTCGAGCTTGCGGTGCGCATCTTCGAGGATGATGTCCAGGGCGTCCACCTGCTCCAGGGTGCGCGGATAGCCGTCCAGCAGCCAGCCGTTGTTGGTATCGCCCTCGAGCAGGCGCTTCGCGACGACCGCCGTGGTCAGCACATCCGGGACGAACTCGCCCTTGCTGATCAGCGCGTTCACCCGGTTGCCGAGCTCGGTCTTGGCGGCGATGTTCGCCCGGAAGATCGCACCGGTGGAGACGGCCGGGATGCGGTAGTGGTTGGCGATGAGCTTGGCCTGGGTGCCCTTGCCGGCGCCGGGGGCGCCCATGATGAGCATTCTCACTTGAGGAATCCTTCGTAGTTGCGCTGCTGCAGTTGGCTCTCGACCTGCTTCACCGTGTCGAGCGCGACGCCCACGATGATGAGGATGGACGTGCCGCCAAAGGGGAAATTGCCATTGGCGCCCAGGGCGACGAAGGCGATCGTCGGGATCAGCGAGATCAGGGCCAGGTAGAGGGCACCGGGAGCGGTGAGGCGGGTCAGCACGAAGCCGAGATAGTCCTCGGTGGGTTTGCCCGCGCGGATGCCGGGGATGAAGCCGCCGTACTTCTTCATGTTGTCGCTGATCTCGACCGGGTCGAAGGTGATCGAGACGTAGAAGTAGGCAAAGAAGATGATCAGGAAGAAGAAGACCAGGTTGTACAGCGGCTGGTGACCCTGGCCCGTGCCCGAGAAATGCGTTTGGATCCACTGCGCCGCCTTGCTGTCCGGTTGGAACAGCGCGTACAGCACGGGGAGGTACAGCATGGACGAGGCGAAGATCACGGGGATGACGCCCGCCTGGTTCACCTTGAGCGGGATGTAGGTGGTGGTGCCGCCGAAGACGCGCTTGCCGACCATCCGCTTGGCGTACTGCACGGGGATGCGGCGCTGTGCCTGCTCCATGAAGATGACCGCTGCCATCACCAGCAGGCCGACGGCGACCACGAGCCCGAAGACGAACCAGGCATTGGCGCCCTGGCGGGCCTGCTTGATGGCCCACAGGGAGGCGGGGAACTGGGCGGCGATCTGGGTGAAGATCATCACCGACATGCCGTTGCCCACGCCGCGCTCGGTGATCAGCTCGCCCAGCCACATGATGATCGAGGTGCCGGCGGTCATCGTCAGCACCATCACGACGATCGGGAAGATGGACGTGTCGTACATGACGCCGTCGCAACCCTGGAAGAGCTGGCCGTTGCGCGCCATCGTCACGAAGGCAGTCGCCTGCAGCACCGCGAGCACCAGCGTCAGGTAGCGGGTGTACTGGGTGATCTTCTGCTGGCCCTGGCCGCCCTCCTTCTTCAGCGTCTCCAGCCGCGGGATCACCACCGTCAGCAGCTGCAGGATGATCGAGCTGGTGATGTAGGGCATGATGCCCAGCGCGAAGATCGACAGCTGCAGCAGTGCTCCGCCCGAGAACAGGTTGATCATCGAGTACAGGCCCGCTGCGTCGCCACTGGCGGCCAGCGTGCGGCACTCGTCGATGCGCTTCAGGTTCACGTTCGGCGCCGGGATGGTCGAGCCGAGCCGGAAGATGGCGAGGATGAACAGGGTGAAACCGATCTTCTTGCGAAGGTCGGGCGACCTGAACGCATTGCCAAAAGCAGAAAGCATGGGGCGTTGTCTTCCTCGTTGGTGGACGGTGGCCGGGTGCTTGCGCACGCAGGTCAACCGCGCCAGCCTATCAACTGCCCCGGTGGGGTCCACTTTGCCGAGGTGCACGCCACCCCCGCCGCTTGTAACGATCTGGTTTCCGAACTGGCCAGGGCACCCATTTCAACGTGATGAACCGATACCTTCTGGCGCAATGGGTAGGGCCGAGTCATCGGCGCCGAGCCCACAGCCCCACCCGAACCAGCCATGCGGTTCATCGAAACCCTGCTCGCACCCACTGCAGGGCACCCACTTTTCCCCAGGAGGGACTCCATGAGCGCTCGTCGCACTCTTGCTGCCGCCGCCGTCGCCACCGTCGCCCTGACGATGAGCGCCTGTGGCTCCGATTCCAGCTCTTCGTCGTCCGGCGCGTCCGGCTCGGCGGTCACCAAGTCGGGTGGCGCCATCACCATTCGCGGCTGCACCCCGGAGAACCCGCTGATCGGCTCGAACACCACCGAGGTCTGCGGTGGCAATGTCATCGACGCCGTCACCGCCAAGCTCGTCCGCTACAACAGCGACACCGCCGCGCCCGAGAACGACATCGCCGAGTCGATCGAGACCAGCGACAACAAGCTGTTCACGGTCAAGCTCAAGAGCGGCTACAAGTTCAGCGACGGCACCGAGGTCAAGGCGAAGAACTTCGTGGACGCGTGGAACTTCGCCGCCTACGGCCCCAATGGTCAGCAGAACGGCTACTTCTTCGAGCCGGTCGCAGGCTTCGCGGACACCCAGTGCACCGATGACGAGTGCAAGACGGCCCCCAAGTCGAAGACCATGTCCGGCCTGAAGGTCGTGGACGACCACACCTTCACCATCGCCACCACCGAGGCGGTCTCCAACCTGCCCGTCCGCCTGGGCTACTCGGCCTTCGTCCCTCAGCCCGACTCCTTCCTGGCCAACCCGACCGATGCCGCTTTCGGCAAGACGCCGATCGGCGCCGGTCCCTTCAAGATCACCTCGAACTCGGCCACCGAGATCGTGCTGGAGAAGAACGAGAACTACTCGGGCAAGTTCGGCGCCAATGTCGACAAGGTCACCTACCGCATCTACAACGACGCCAACGCCGCGTGGACCGATCTGGTGGCCGACAACATCGACTTCACCGACATCGTGCCCTCCGACCAGCTGGCCAACGACCTGTGGAAGACCACCATCGACGCCGATCGCACCGCGGTGCGTGACTCCGGCGTGATGCAGGTGCTCACCTTCTCCCCCGCCGACGAGCAGCTGGCCAAGAACCCCGACCTGCGCAAGGCGATCAGCCGGGCCATCGACCGCGACACGATCACCAAGCAGATCTTCAACGGCACCCGCAAGTCGGCCACCAGCTGGGTCGCCCCCGTCGTTGATGGCTACAAGGACGGCGTCTGCGGCGACTCCTGCACCTACGACAAGGCTGCGGCCAAGAGCGCCTACGACGCTGCCGGTGGCTACAAGGGCACCTTCCTGATCTCGGTCAACGGCGACGGCGGCCACAAGCTGTGGGCCGACGCGGTCTGCAATGGCCTCAAGACCGACCTCGGCATGGACTGCCGGGTGAACACCACGCCCGACTTCAAGACCCTGCGCACCCAGATCAAGGCAGGCGAACTGAAGGGCTCCTTCCGTGGCGGCTGGCAGATGGACTACCCCTCGATCGAGAACTTCCTGACCCCGATCTACGCCAAGGGTGCCGCCTCGAACGACGCGCACTACGACAACCCGGCCTTCGACGCCAAGCTGAAGGAGGCCGCCGCGGCCAGCACCACCGAGGAGTCGAACAGCCTCTACCAGGAGGCCGAGGCGATGCTCGCCGAGACCCTGCCGACCGCCCCGCTGTGGTCCGCAGCCACCCCGGTGGCCTGGTCGACCAAGGTCACAAACGTCAAGGTGACCCCCTTCGGCACCCTCGACCTGAGCGCCATCAGCACCAAGTGACCGATCAGGCACAATGACCAGGCACCACCTGGTCCAAAACGCCTGATCTGACACACCTGAACTGCGCACCAGGGTGGTGTGTCGGCCAACAGCCGGCACACCACCCTTGCGGTGTCCGTCCCAGCCAGGAGAACTCCACAGCATGGCCAAGTACATCCTCAGACGCCTGCTCCAGATGATCCCCGTGATCATCGGCGCCACCTTCCTGCTCTTCGTCCTCGTGTACGCCCTGCCGGGCGACCCCTGGGTCGGGCGCTGCGGCGAACGCGACTGCACACCCGCCTACATCGAGGCCTTCAAGCGGGAGTACAACCTCGACAAGCCGCTCCTGGTGCAGTACCTGCTCTACCTGGGCAAGTTGGTCCGGGGAGACTTGGGGACGAACTTCTACCACAACTTCGTGGCTGGCGAGCTGGCCGCGCGCTACCCCACCACCTTGAAGCTCGCCCTGATCGCGCTGGTCTTCGAGGCCGTCGTGGGCATCGCCGCGGGCGTGCTGGCCGGCATCCGCAAGGGCCGCTTCATCGACTCCTTCGTGACCGTCTCGACGCTGGTCCTGATCTCCATCCCGGTGTTCGTGATCGGCAGCGTGGCCCAGTTCGGCATCCTCAAGGCCGGCCTCAAGCATGTCATCCCGGTGACCGCCAGCCAGGGCACCTGGCAACAGTTGATGCTGCCGGGCCTGGTGCTGGGTTCGCTGTCGGTGGCCTATGTGGCGCGCCTCACCCGCACCAACCTGGTCGAGAACCTGCGCGCCGACTACGTCCGCACCGCGAAGGCCAAGGGCCTGTCGAATGCCCGCACGATCGGCGTGCACACCCTGCGCAACTCCCTGATCCCGGTGATCACCTTCATGGGCTACGACTTCGGCGCCCTGATGGGCGGCGCCATCGTGACCGAGCGCATCTTCAACATCAACGGCGTCGGCGGTTTCATCTATCGCTCCCTCAACCAGCAGGACGGCATCTCGGTGGTGGGTGCGGTCACCTGCCTGGTGCTGGTGTACCTGCTGATGAACCTGCTCGTCGACGTCCTCTACAGCGTCCTGGACCCGAGGATCACCAATGACTGAACCCATCACCACCGAGGCGCAGGCGATGGTGGCGAGCGACCCGATCGTCGCCGAGGCCACCACCGACCGTCCATTGTCCCTGTGGCGTGACGCCTGGGACGAGATGCGCCGCAGCAAGCTGTTCTGGCTGGCTGTCGCTCTGATCACCGTCTTCGTGGCGATGGCCCTCGTTCCCGGGCTGTTCGCTCCCAAGGACCCCTACGCCTGCCCGCTTGCCGAGGCCCGCACCGCCCCCAGCGGCGAGCACTGGTTCGGCACCGACGTGCAGGGCTGCGATGTCTACACCCGGACGATCCACGGCGCCCGCGCCTCCATCCTGGTCGGGGTGCTCACCACGCTTGGCACCACCGCACTGGGCGGACTGATCGGCGTCATCTCCGGCTATGTCGGTGGTTGGGTCGACACCCTGCTCTCCCGCGTGGGCGAGGTCTTCTTCGCCATCCCGCTGCTGCTGGGCGGCATCATCATCCTCTACTCCTTCCCCAGCTCCACCGACACCCCCTACCTGGTCGTCGTGGCCAAGGTCGTCGCAGCGCTGGTGATCCTCGGCTGGCCGTCGCTGGCCCGGCTGATGCGCTCGTCCGTGCTGCAGGTCAAGCCCAACGAGTACGTCCAGGCCGCCCGCGCCCTGGGCGCCAGCCCGTGGCGGATCATCACCCAGCACATCCTGCCGAACTCGCTTGCGGCGGTGTTGAGCGTCGCGACGATCAACCTCGGCACCTACATCGCCATCGAGGCCACGTTGAGCTTCCTCGGCATCGGCCTGCAGCCGCCCACGATCAGCTGGGGCATCTCCATCTCCGAGGCCTCCGGCCTGGGCTATGTGCAGACCGCCCCGTGGATGCTGGCCTTCCCCTCCCTGTTCCTGTCGCTGACCGTCCTCGCCTTCATCATGATGGGCGAGGTCATCCGCGACGCACTCGACCCGAAGCTGCGCTGACATGGCAAAGAACACATCATCCGACCGAACCTGGACGCCCGTCGACGGGCGGCTTCTCGAGGTGGACGACCTGCACGTCGAGTTCCGGATGCGTGCCGGCGTGGCCAAGGCCATCAACGGCGTCTCGTTCACCCTTGACCAGGGCGAGACGCTGGCGATCCTGGGCGAGTCCGGGTCGGGCAAGTCCGTCACGGCCCAGGCCATCATGGGCATCCTCGACACCCCGCCGGCCCACATCCCGTCCGGTCAGGTGCGCTACTGCGGCACCGACCTGCTGACACTGCCCGAGAAGGAGCGCCAGAAGGTCCGCGGCGCCCAGATCGCGATGGTCTTCCAGGATGCGCTGAGTTCGCTGAACCCGGTATTCCCGGTGGGTTGGCAGATCGCGGAGATGTTCCGGGTGCACCGAGGCATGAACAAGTCGGACGCGAAGGCCCGCGCCATCGAGCTGATGCAGCGGGTCAACATCCCGGCCGCCGCCGAGCGCGTGGACGCCTACCCGCACCAGTTCTCCGGCGGCATGCGCCAGCGCATCATGATCGCGATGGCGATCGCCCTCGATCCGGCGATCCTGATCGCGGATGAGCCGACGACCGCCCTCGACGTCACCGTCCAGGCGCAGATCATGGACCTTCTCAAGGAACTGCAGGACGAGTCGGGCATGGGCCTGATCCTGATCACCCACGACCTGGGCGTGGTGGCCGACGTCGCCGACCGGATCAACGTCATGTACACCGGACGGATGGTCGAGCAGGCTCCCGTCCACGACACCTACGCCAAGCCGGCGCACCCCTACACGAAGGGGCTCATCGATTCCATCCCACGCCTGGACCAGAAGGGTCAGCAGCTTCGCGCCATCGGCGGGCTCCCGCCGAACTTGCTGCGCATCCCCGACGGCTGCGCCTTCCACCCACGGTGCCCCATGGCGGCCGACATCTGCCGCACCGGCCAGCCGCCTGCCCTGCGCCAACTGACCGATGAGCGGGCGAGCGCCTGCCACTTCGCCGAGGAGCTCCTCAATGGCTGATCCCATCCTTTCCGCCCGCGGGCTGAAGAAGCACTACCCCATCATGGGCGGCGTCATCCGCCACCAGGTCGGGGCCGTGAAGGCCGTCGACGGCGTCGACCTCGACCTGTACCCCGGCGAGACCCTGGGCATCGTCGGCGAGTCCGGCTGTGGCAAGTCCACGCTCGGACGCCTGCTGATGCGCCTGGAGGACCCGACCGAGGGGAAGGTGCTGTTCAACGGCGAAGACGTCACCCGCACCGGCGGTTCGGCGATGCGCCGGATGCGACGCGACGTCCAGATCGTCTTCCAGGACCCCTACACCTCGCTGAACCCACGCAAGACCGTCGGCGACATCATCGGCGAGCCCTTCGAGATCCACACCGACGTGGTCCCCCGCGACCAGCGCCGGCGACGTGTCCAGGAACTGCTGGAGCAGGTCGGCCTCAACCCCGAGCACATCAACCGCTACCCGCACCAGTTCTCCGGCGGACAGCGCCAGCGCATCGGCATCGCGCGCGGCATCGCGCTCAACCCCAAGGTGCTGATCTGTGACGAGCCGGTCTCCGCGCTGGACGTCTCGGTGCAGGCCCAGGTGGTGAACCTGCTGGAGCGACTGCAGAGCGAACTGGGTCTGGCCTATGTCTTCATCGCCCACGACCTCGCCGTGGTGCGCCACATCTCCGATCGCGTCGGCGTGATGTACCTGGGCAAGATGGTGGAGCTCGGGGACGACGCCCAGATCTACGAACGGCCCACCCACCCCTACACACAGGCGTTGCTGTCCGCCGTCCCGGT
The DNA here is from genome assembly GCF_039527675.1 of Luteococcus sanguinis. Taxonomy (NCBI): domain Bacteria; kingdom Bacillati; phylum Actinomycetota; class Actinomycetes; order Propionibacteriales; family Propionibacteriaceae; genus Luteococcus; species Luteococcus sanguinis. Next base: position 301,232 of record NZ_BAAAKI010000004.1, on the reverse strand, counting down.
GCCGGACCCCTCCGTGCGCGGCACCCGAGAGCAGATCGTCCTGACCGGCGACGTCCCCTCCCCCGCCAACCCGCCGTCTGGTTGCCGTTTCCACACCCGGTGCTGGAAGGCCACGGAACTGTGCTCGTCGAGCGAGCCGCTGCTCGAGCCCTCGAACGATGGGGTGTCCAGCCATCCCTCGGCCTGCCACTACGCCGCACCCCGCACCGACCTCGTCACGGCCTGAACCAGAATCCCCGTACCCGGGGCGAAGTCACCAAGGCCCTGTGGACGCACAAAGGCGGCGGCC
>NZ_BAAAKI010000004.1:278363-300918 GCF_039527675.1 Luteococcus sanguinis | reverse complement strand
CTGTCGATCAGAGCTCGGTGGCGGAACCGCCAGCCTGCTCGATCTTCTCCTTGGCCGAGGCCGAGAACTTGTCAGCGGCGATCTGCAGGGCAACCTGCAGGTCACCATTGCCGAGCACCTTGACGAGCTGGCCATCGCGAACGAGGCCCTTCTCGACCAGGTCGTCGACCGAAACCGCGCCACCAGCCGGGAACAGCTCGGCGATGCGAGCGACGTTCACGACCTGGTACTCGGTGCGGAAGGGGTTCTTGAAACCCTTCACCTTCGGCAGACGCATGTGCATCGGCATCTGGCCACCCTCGAAGTTCTCGGGGGTGTTCTTGCGGGCGCCGGTACCCTTCGTACCGCGACCGGCCGTCTTGCCCTTGCTGCCCTCACCACGACCAACGCGGGTCTTGGCGGTCTTGGCACCGGGGGCAGGGCGCAGGTGATGAACCTTCAACGCCATGTCACTCCACCTCTTCCACGGCGACCAGGTGGCGAACGGTACGGACCATGCCCCGGATCTCCGGACGGTCCTCCTTCACCACGACGTCGCCAATACGCTTCAGACCGAGCGTGCGCAGGGTCTCACGGTGGTTCTGCTTGCCACCGATACCGGACTTCAGCTGGGTCACCTTCAGGCGTGCCATCAGTGAGCCACCTCCTCCTTGCGAGCCTTCAGGAGGGCGGCCGGGGCCACGTCCTCCACGGGCAGACCGCGACGCTTCGCGACCTGCTCAGGCTCCTCGAGGCTCTGCAGCGCCTCAACGGTGGCGTGAACCACGTTGATGGCGTTGGCCGAGCCCAGCGACTTGGCGAGCACGTCGTGCACGCCAGCGCACTCCAGCACGGCGCGAGCCGAGCCACCGGCGATGACGCCGGTACCGGGCGAAGCCGGACGCAGCATCACGACACCGGCCGCCTTCTCGCCCTGCACGGGGTGCGGGATGGTGCGCTGCACCAGCGGCACCTTGAAGAAGTGCTTCTTGGCCTCCTCGACACCCTTGGCGATCGCCGCGGGCACCTCCTTGGCCTTTCCGTAGCCGACACCCACGGTGCCCTCGCCATCGCCCACCACGACCAGCGCGGTGAAGCTGAAGCGACGTCCACCCTGGACGACCTTGGCGACGCGGTTGATCGCAACCACGCGCTCCAGGTACTGCGACTTCTCTTCCTGCTTGGCCTGCGAATTGCCCCGACGGTCCTCACGACCCCGACGCTCGCCGCCACCGCGGCGCTGAGTTCCACTCATCGTCTCTTGCCTTTCAGTCGTGTGTCAGAACCCGAGGCCACCCTCGCGCGCGGCGTCAGCCAGCGCAGCGATTCGGCCGTGGTACTTGTTTCCGGCGCGGTCGAAGACCACGTTCTCGACGCCAGCGGCCTTCGCACGGTCGGCGATCAGGGCGCCCACCTTTGCAGCCTTGGCAGACTTGTCGCCGCTCACATTGCGAACCTCGGCCTCCATGGTCGACGCCGAAGCCAGGGTGTGACCCAAGACGTCGTCGATGACCTGAACGCTCATGTGGCGGGCGGAACGGGTGATGACCATGCGCGGACGCTCGGTCGCACCGAAGATCTTCTTGCGGCCACGAGCCTGACGACGCAGGCGCGACGCAGTCTTCGGTGCCAGTCCCTTGCGGACTCCCAGGGAGATACCCATGGTCACTTACCAGCCTTTCCAACCTTGCGGCGGACCTGCTCGCCCGCGTACCGCACACCCTTGCCCTTGTACGGCTCAGGCTTGCGGATCTTGCGGATGTTGGCCGCAACCTCGCCCACGAGCTGCTTGTCGATGCCCTGGACTGCGAACTTCGTGTTGTTCTCCACGGCGAAGGTGATGCCCTCGGGGGCGTTCACCACGACGGGGTGCGAGAAGCCGAGTGCGAACTCCAGCTGCGTCGGGCCCTTGGCCATGACGCGGTAGCCGACGCCCACGATCTCGAGCTTCTTCTCGTAGCCCTCGGTCACACCGGTCACCATGTTGGCGACCAGGGTGCGGGTCAGGCCGTGGAGGGAGCGGCTGTTGCGCTCATCATCAGGACGAGCCACCTCCAGCAGACCCTCTTCGTTCTTGCTGATCTTGATGGGCTCAGCAACGACGTGGCTCAGGGTCCCCTTCGGGCCCTTCACCTCGACGTTCTGGCCATCGAGCTTCACCTCGACACCGGACGGGACGGTGATCGGGAGCTTGCCAATACGCGACATCTAAATTCTCCTTCTCAGTCTCGTCGGGTCACCAGACGTAGGCGAGCACTTCGCCGCCCACGGACTTCGCATGCGCCTGGCGGTCGGTCAGCAGGCCCTGGGAGGTGGAGATGATGGCAATACCCATGCCACCAAGCACCTTGGGCAGTCCGGTCGACTTCGCGTAGACGCGCAGGCCGGGCTTGCTGATGCGACGCACACCGGCGATCGACCGCTTGCGGTCGTCGCCGTACTTCAGCGTGATCTTCAGGGTCTTGCCGACCTCGCCCTCGGCGGGCTCGGCGACCTCGTAGGCGGCGATGTAGCCCTCGGCCTTGAGGATCTCGGCGATTCCCACCTTGATCTTCGAGGACGGCATCGACGTCTCATCGTGGAACGCCTGGTTGGCGTTGCGCAGACGGGTCAGCATGTCTGCAATCGGGTCAGTCATTGTCATGGCTGTACGTTTTTCCGTTCCCGCGACGGTTTCATGGCCGGGTACACCCAGCCATGACCTGCCGCGCTAGATCCGGGCCGACGGCCCGGAAGCATTGGTTGGTGCGGGACATCTCCCGCGGTGGTGCCGACCGGCGCGATCTCCCGCGCCAGCCGGCATCGTTCAGTGGGTCACCAGGACGACTTGGTCACGCCGGGCAGTTCGCCCTTGTGAGCCATCTCGCGCAGGCAGACGCGGCACAGGCCGAACTTGCGGTAGACCGACTTCGGTCGCCCGCACTTCTGGCAGCGGGTGTAGGCGCGCACACCGAACTTCGGCTTGCGCGACTGCTTCACCTTCAGGGCTGTCTTCGCCATGGTTCAGCGCCTCACTTCTTCTTCTTGTTCTTGTAGTACGCAGCACCGCGGCGCACCTTGCGCGCCTTGGCGTCGTCGACCTCCTTGAAGGGGAAGCCGAGGTGCTTCAGCAGCGCCCGACCCTCGGCGTCGGTCGTCGCCGACGTGACGAAGGTGATGTCCATGCCGCGCACGCGATCGATCTTGTCCTGGTCGATCTCGAGGAACATGACCTGCTCGGACAGACCGAAGGTGTAGTTGCCCTGGCCGTCGAACTGGTTGGAGTTCAGGCCGCGGAAGTCACGGATGCGCGGCAGGGCCAGCGTCAGCAGACGGTCGGCGAACTCCCACATGCGGTCACCACGGAGGGTGACGTGGCAGCCGATCGGCATGCCCTCACGCAGCTTGAACTGCGCGATGGACTTGCGGGCCTTGGTGACCTGCGGCTTCTGGCCGGTGATGGCTGTCAGGTCCTTGATGGCACCGTCGATGATCTTGCCGTCACGGGCCGCCTCGCCGACGCCCATGTTGACGACGATCTTGACCAGTCCGGGCACCTGCATCGGGTTCGCGTAGGCGAACTCTTCCTGCAGCGCCGACTTGATCTCCTGGCGGTACTTGGTCTTCAGACGCGGCATCTCGCGCGGGGTGTTCACCTGCTCGGTGGTGTCGACGCTCATCAGATCTCCTCCCCCGTCTTGCGGGCGATGCGCACGGAGCGCTCAGCCTTGTACTCGGTGCCGTCGGGACGACGCTTGGTCACCTCGACGCGCTTGTGGCCGACGCGGGTCACGGTCGCATCCGCGCCCGAGCCGACGACCAGCTGGACGTTGGACACGTGGATCGGGGCCTCGGCGGAGACGATGCCACCCTCGACCTGACGACCCTGGGGGGTGGCGCCACCGCGGGTGTGCCGCTTGACGATGTTCACACCCTCGACGATCACACGCTCTTCGGCGGGGAAGACCTCGAGGATCTCACCAACGGTGCCCTTGTCCTTGCCGGCGATGACCTTGACGCGGTCACCCTTCTTGACGTGCAGCGACTTCATGTCAGATCACCTCCGGGGCGAGCGAGACGATGCGCATGAACTTCTTCTCGCGCAGCTCGCGGGCCACCGGGCCGAAGATGCGGGTGCCGCGGGGCTCCCCGTCGTTCTTCAGGATGACGGCGGCGTTCTCGTCGAACTTGATGTACGAACCGTCCTGACGACGGGTTTCCTTGGTGGCGCGGACGATGACCGCCTTGACGACGTCACCCTTCTTCACGTTGCCGCCGGGGATGGCGTCCTTGACGCTGCACACGATGGTGTCCCCCAGGCCGGCGTAGCGGCGCTTGGTCCCACCAAGAACACGGATGCACAAGAGCTCCTTGGCACCAGTGTTGTCGGCGACCTTCAGTCGCGACTCCTGCTGGATCATTGCTTCTCCTCTGCTCCCACGGTTCCCTCACGGGCCTGCGGAAGCTAGATACGGTCCTCCTGGATTTGGCCAGGAGGGGTGGACAACCCCGGAACCCGAGGGTTCCGCAGGCGTTTGGACGGCGAACCGTCCTGACAGGTGGCCGACCCGCAACGAGCTCCGCACCCCAGTGGGGCACGGAGCACCGCGGCAAAGGCCAACTTGTCAAGCTTAGACGACCAGGCGCCCTCGGGGCGAATCGCTCCTCAGGCGCCTGGTCGATGGATCACTTGGCCTTCTCGACGACCTCGAGGAGGCGCCAGCGCTTGGTGGCCGACAGCGGACGGGTCTCCATGATGCGCACGCGGTCGCCCGCACCCGCCTCATTGTTCTCGTCGTGGGCCTTGAGGCGTTCGGACTGGGTCATGACCTTGCCGTAGAGCGGGTGCTTGACCCGGTCCTCGACCAGCACGACGATCGTCTTGTCCATCTTGTCGGACACGACAACGCCCTCGCGGACCTTGCGGGCGCTACGCGCCGTGGTCTCGGTGGACTGCTCGGCCATCTCAGGCCTCCTTCTTCAGGTCGGGGTCGTCGACGATGCCCAGGTTGCGCTCCTGGATCACCGTGTAGATGCGCGCGATGTCCTTGCGGACCTCACGCAGCCGACCGCTGGACTCCAGCTGGCCGGTGGCGGACTGGAAGCGGAGCGAGAACAACTCCTCCTTCAGTTCGGTGACCTTGGAGTTCAGCTCGTCACGGCTCAGGCCGCGCAGATCGGCGGCAACAATGGACTTGGCCATCAGATTTCACCTGCTTCGCGCTTGATGAAGCGAGCCTTGAAGGGCAGCTTGTGGATCGCCAGGCGCATGGCCTCGCGAGCGGTCTCCTCATCGACGCCGGAGAGCTCGAAGAGAACACGTCCGGGCTTGATGTTGGCGACCCAGAACTCGGGCGAACCCTTGCCGGAGCCCATGCGGGACTCGGCGGGGTGCTTGGTCAGCGGGCGGTCCGGGTAGACGTTGATCCAGACCTTGCCACCACGCTTGATGTGACGGGTCATGGCGATACGAGCGGCCTCGATCTGACGGTTGGTCAGGTAGGAGCTCTCGAGCGCCTGGATGCCGAACTCACCGAAGGCGAGCTTGGTGCCGCCCTTGGCCATCCCATCCCGCTGGGGGTGGTGCTGCTTGCGGTACTTCACACGACGAGGAATCAGCATGTTGCTCAGGCTCCTGCGTTCTCGGTGGCGGGAGCAGACGCCTGGGCCGCGGGGGCCTCGGAAGCCTGCTCGGCGCGACGGCGACCGCCGCGCTCGGGACGGTCGGTACGACCCTCGCCACGGCCACGACGGGCCGGACGCTGGCGACCGGGAGCGGCAGCGCGGGCAGCCTTCTGGGCAGCGCGCTCGGCCTTGGTGCCGGTGACGTCACCCTTGTAGATCCACACCTTGACGCCGATGCGACCGAAGGTCGTGCGAGCCTCGAAGAAGCCGTAGTCGATGTCAGCGCGCAGCGTGTGCAGCGGCACCTGACCATCGCGGTAGCTCTCCGAACGGCTCATCTCGGCGCCGCCGAGACGACCGGAGCACTTGATCTTGATGCCCTGGGCACCAGAACGCATGGCGGTCTGCTGTGCCTTGCGCATGGCGCGACGGAAGGCGACACGGGCGCCGAGCTGCTCGGCGATGCCCTGGGCAACGAGCTGGGCATCGATCTCGGGGTTCTTGACCTCGAGGATGTTCAGCTGGATCTGCTTGCCGGTCAGCTTCTCGAGGGCGGCGCGCACGCGCTCCGCCTCGGCGCCATTGCGGCCGATGACGATGCCCGGACGGGCAGCGTAAAGGTAGATGGTCACGCGCTCGGAACGACGCTCGATCTCGATCGAGGAGATGCCTGCACGCTCAAGGGTCTTGAGGAGGTACTGGCGGATCTTCACGTCTTCACCGACGAAGGCCGCGTACTGCTTCTCGGCGTACCAACGGGTCTTGTGGTCGGTGGTGATGCCGAGGCGGAAGCCATGCGGGTTGATCTTCTGGCCCATGCTCAGGCTCCCTTCTTGCTCTCAGACGGCTTGCGGTCAAGGTGTGCGGGCTTCGCCGAGGCGGAAGCCTTGGGCTCGACAACCACGGTGATGTGGCTGGCGCGCTTGAGGATGCGGCTGGCGGAACCCTTGGCCCGCGGACGGATGCGACGCATGGTCACGCCCTCGTCGACGTAGGCCTGGCTGATGACCAGGTCGTCGGCGCGCAGGTTCTCGGTGTTCTCCGCGTTGGCGATCGCCGAGGCGACCAACTTGTACACGGGCTCGCTGGCGGCCTGGGGCGCGAACTTCAGGACGGTCAGTGCCTCATTGGCACCCATCCCACGCACCAGGTCGACGACGCGGCGAACCTTGGTCGGGCTCATCCGGACGTGACGCGCGATGGCGTACGAGCCAGGACGATCCCCGAGCAGGGCAGCGCGACGGCTGGGCCGGCTTTCGTTGTTGCTCATTGTCTGATCAGTTCCTTTACTCGCCCGCTCAGCGGCGGCGGCTCTTCTTGTCGTCCTTCACGTGGCCCCTGAAGGTACGAGTGGGGGCGAACTCCCCCAGCTTGTGACCGATCATGGCCTCGGTGACGAACACCGGGACGTGCTTGCGGCCGTCGTGAACTGCGATGGTGTGACCGATCATGTCGGGCACGATCATCGAACGACGCGACCAGGTCTTGATGACGTTCTTGGTGCCCTTGTCGTTCTGAGCATCGACCTTCTTGGTCAGGTGCTCGTCGACGAAGGGACCCTTCTTCAAGCTACGAGGCATTTGTACTCAGGCTCCCACTCAGCGCTTCTTGCCGGACTTGCGACGGCGGACGATCAGACGGCTGCTCGCCTTGTTCTTGTCGCGGGTACGGCCCTCGGGCTTACCCCACGGCGACACCGGGTGACGACCACCCGAGGTGCGACCCTCGCCACCACCGTGCGGGTGGTCGATCGGGTTCATGACGACACCGCGGACGGTCGGGCGGACGCCCTTCCAGCGGCTACGGCCGGCCTTGCCCCAGTTGATGTTCGACTGCTCGGCATTGCCGACGCCGCCGACGGTTGCGCGGCACCGCACGTCGACCATGCGCATTTCACCCGAGGGCATGCGCAGGGTGGCGTACTTGCCCTCGCGAGCGACCAGCTGGATCTCGGCACCAGCCGAGCGACCGAGCTTGGCGCCGCCACCGGGACGCAGCTCCACCGCGTGCACCGTGGTGCCGACGGGGATGTTGCGCAACGGCAGGTTGTTGCCGGGCTTGATGTCGGAACCTTCGCCGGCCTGGACGGTCATGCCCTGGCTCAGGCCCTGGGGGGCGATGATGTAGCGCTTCTCGCCATCTGCGTAGTGCAGCAGCGCGAGGCGGGCGGTGCGGTTGGGGTCGTACTCGATGTGAGCGACCTTGGCCGGCACGCCGTCCTTGTCGTAGCGCTTGAAGTCGACCAGGCGGTAGGCCTGCTTGTGTCCACCACCGATGTGACGAGTGGTGATGCGGCCGGTGTTGTTGCGGCCACCGGTCTTCGGCTTGGCCACCAGCAGCGACTTCTCGGGGGTGGAGCGGGTCAGCTCGACGAAGTCCGACACGCTGCTGCCACGACGACCAGGAGTCGTCGGCTTGTACTTACGGATACCCATGAGGTCTCAGTTTCCTTGTCTCAGCGTCGAACCGGTCAGGCGACCGGGGCTCCGAAGATGTCGATGCGCTGGCCCTCGGCGACCGTCACGATGGCACGCTTGGTGTCGGGACGCTTGCCGATGCCGAAGCGGGTACGACGCTTCTTGCCCTGGCGGTTGATGGTGTTGACCGAGAGGACCTTGACGCCGAAGACCTTCTCGACGGCAATCTTGATCTCGGTCTTGTTCGCCTGCGGGGCGACGAGGAAGGTGTACTTGTTCTCGTCGAGCAGGCCGTAGCTCTTCTCGCTCACGACGGGCGCGAGCAGGATGTCGCGGTGGTCGCGGATCTTGAGGGCGTCGCTCACTTCTCGGTCTCCTCATCGGCGGCCGCGGAGGCGGCCTCGGTCTCGGTCGCGACGGCCTTGACGCTCTTGCCCTTGGCGGGGCCCGAGGTGTAGGCGTCCAGCGAGGCCTTGGTGAAGACCACGCCATCGTTGACCAGGATGTCGTAGGCGTTCAGCTGGTCGACGGCCAGGGCATGCACGGTCGGGACATTGCGCAGGCTCAGCCAGGCGACGTCCTCGGTGCGGTCCAGCACGACGAGCAGCTTGGTGACGTCACCGAGCGACTGCAGCGCCTGGAGGGCAGCCTTGGTCGAGGGGACCTCACCGGCGACGATGCTGTCCAGCACGAACACCTTGCCGTCGCGAGCGCGATCGGACAGGGCGCCCTTGATGGCGGCAGCGATCATCTTCTTGGGGGTGCGCTGCTCGTAGCCGTGGGGCTTCGGGCCGTGCACGGTGCCACCGCCGACCCAGATGGGCGAACGACGCGAGCCGTGACGGGCGCGACCGGTGCCCTTCTGGCGCCAGGGCTTGATGCCACCGCCGCGAACCTCGCCGCGGGTCTTGGTGGAGTGCGTGCCCTGACGAGCAGCGGCCTGCTGGGCCACGACGACCTGGTGGATCAGCGGGATGTTGGTCTGCACGTCGAAGTACTCACCGGGGAGCTCCGTGGTGCCGGCCTTCTTGCCGTCGACGCCGAGGACGTCGACCTTCAGCGACTCGCTCATGCGACATCACCCTTCTTGGCAGCGCTGCGGACGACGACCAGGCTGCCCTTGTTGCCCGGGATGGCTCCGCGGACCAGGATCAGGCCGCGCTCGGCGTCGACAGCGTGGATGGTCAGGTTCTGGATGGTGACCTGGGCATTGCCCATGCGGCCAGCCATGCGCATTCCCTTGAAGACACGGCCGGGGGTCGAGCAGCCACCGATGGAACCGGGCGAGCGGTGCTTGCGGTGCACACCGTGGCTCGCGCTGAGGCCCTTGAAGCCGTGGCGCTTCATGACACCCGCGGTGCCCTTGCCCTTGGTCACGCCGGTCACGTCGACGACCTCAGCGGCAGCGAAGGTCTCGGCGGTGACTTCCTGGCCGAGGGTGTACTCGCTGGCGTCCGCGGTGCGGAGCTCGGCGAGGTGCTTGCGCGGGGTCACGCCAGCCTTCTCGAATTGGCCCGACTCGGGCTTGGTGACCTTCTTGGCCTTGACCGCACCGAAGCCGAGCTGGACGGCGGAGTAGCCGTCGGTCTCGGGGGTACGGACCTGGGTGACCACACAGGGGCCAGCCTGGATCACGGTCACGGGGACGACCTTGTTGTTGTCGTCCCACAGCTGGGTCATGCCGAGCTTGGTGCCCAGCAGGCCCTTCACCTTGCGTTCGTTCGTCATGTCAGCAGACCTCACGGAAGCTTGATCTCGATGTCCACACCGGCCGGAAGGTCGAGACGCATGAGCGAATCAACCGTCTTCGGCGTGGGATCGAGGATGTCGATGAGCCGCTTGTGGGTGCGCATCTCGAAATGCTCGCGGCTGTCCTTGTACTTGTGGGGCGAACGGATCACACAGAACACGTTCTTCTCGGTAGGCAGCGGCACCGGGCCGGCAACCTTGGCACCCGTACGGGTCACCGTGTCGACGATCTTGCGCGCCGACGAGTCGATGACCTCGTGGTCATAGGCACGGAGCCTGATGCGGATCTTTTGTCCCGCCACAGTTGTTCCTTCTACTCGTCCAAGCTCGGTCCGGATGGTTCCGGCTTTCAGCTCCGCTGATTCGGTTCCTGACAAGCACTTCTGCTGTCGATCACCGACCCCCGCGGTCGGGTGTGTCGCACTACTGCTCCGCACACAAGTACCACTGTTGGATTGTGTCGGTCGCTTCTGCAGTGCCACACAAGGCGACTGCCCGGGGGCCTGCGCGGCGTTCGCACACCACAGCTGGCCCCGTCGGAGCAACTTGAAGATTCTGTCATGATCCGGCGCCAGTGCCAAATCCGGTTGGCAGCATCCCTCAGGCAGGCACGCGTGAGAATGCTTGCGCTCACAGGGCTGCTGTGGGACCTTGGGCGAACACCGACGGCAAGGAGGCTGGCGATGGACGTCGAGGTGCGCGAGGTGGCCGACTTCCTGGCCGCCCACGAACCCTGGAGCGAGCTGGACAGCCGATTGATGGACGAGCTGGCCACCCGCATGCAGGTCCGCTACTACCGGCGCGGCACGCCCATCATGATGGTCGGACAGCCCAACAACATAGTGCACGTGTTGCGTTCGGGGGCGGTCGACATCGTGGACGCGACCGGGCAACTGGTGGAGCGGACAGAACCCGGGGGCTCCTTCGGCGCCTCCTCGCTGCTGTCGCGTGCGCCGTCCCGATACACCATCACCGCGATCGAGGACTCACTGGCCTATGTGATGTCGGCCGACGTCTTCCACCACCTCCACCAGCACCACGAGGCCGTGCGACAGTTCTACGAGCAGGTGGGAGAGACCCGGGTACGGGTTGCCGCGAGCACCGTACGGCAGGCCGACCGGGGGGCCAGCGCCTGGCTCGGTCTCGAGCTCGGGGAGATCTCCGCCGGACGGGAACCGATCACCACCTCCCCGACCTCGACGATCCGGCAGGCGGCCCAACTGATGCGCGAGCGCAATGTGTCGGCGCTGATGGTCGTGGCCGACTCACTGCTGGTGGGCATCGTCACCGACCGGGACCTGCGCAACAAAGTGGTGGCCAGCGGCCTGGACATCGCTTTGCCGGTCAGTGAGGTGATGAGTCCTCGCCCACTCACCATGGATCCGGGGGCGCGCGCCTTCGAGGCCCTGCTCACGATGACCTCGCGCAATGTGCGCCACCTGCCACTGGTCAGCGAAGGGCGTCCGGTGGGTCTGGTCAGCCAGGGTGACCTGCTCCGGCTGGAACAGGCCAATCCCCTCTTCCTGATCGGTGACATCGCCCGGCAGAACGACGTGGCCGGCCTGGCCGCGGTCAATGCCCGACGCGCCCAGGTCGTCTCCCAGCTCTTCGCCCAGGATGCGTCCGCCGACGACATCACCCACCTGCTCACGGCCCTGGCCGATGCGACCCACCGTCGCCTGCTCGAGTTGGCGACGGCAGAACTCGGCGAGGCGCCGGGGCGGTGGTGCTGGCTCGTGCTCGGTTCGCAGGCGCGGGGTGAGCTGGGGCTGTCCAGTGACCAGGACCACGCCATCCTGTACGAGGACGGCATCGAGCAGGCGCGGCTGGGATGGTTCGAGCAGGTGGCCATCCGGGTGCGCGACGGGCTGGCCGAGTGCGGCTACGCCGTGTGCGATGGCGACGTGATGGCGACCAATCCCCGGTGGCGTGCCTCCCAGAGCCAGTGGCGGCAGTACTTCCACCGCTGGCTCAACGAACCGGAGCCGCAGGCGGTGCTCCACTCACAGATCTTCTTTGACGCTCGCGTCGCCCATGGGCACGCCGAGCTGTTCGACCAGGTACGCACGGAGACGCTGTCGATGGCCCCACAGTCGCGCCGATTCCTCGCCCACCTCGCCGCGCAGGCCGTCCAGCGGCAGCCACCGATCGGCTTCTTCCGAGGCTTCGTCCTGGAGAAGGAGGGCGACCACCGCGACACCCTCGACCTGAAAGCAGGTGGCGTGCACGCGGTGATAGAGCTCGCCCGGGTGCACGCCCTCAACAACTCGATCTCGGCAGTCGGCACCACGGAACGGCTGCGCGCCTTGGCCGCGCAGGGCCATCTCACGCAGCAGGGAGCCAACGACCTGATCGACGCCTTCCTGTTCTGCAGCCATGTGCGCTTGCGGCATCAGAACCGCCAGTTGGCCAGCGGCGAGCGCTCGGACAACTTCGTCAGCCCTGACGAGTTGAGCACCTTCGAGAAGCGACACCTGCGAGACGCCTTCGGGGTCATCCGCAAGGCGCAGGAGGGCCTCGGCTACCTCTTCCAGACCCACCTCGTCCGCTGAGGCCACGAGATGCCGCTGTTTCGCCGATCCGCCGCCGAGAACCGTGCCCGCCAGGCGCGCCTGTTGACCGACGGTGTCATGCGCCGCTTCCTGGAGGCCCCACTACCCGATCCGTCCACCCCCGCCTCCCGGCTGCCGCTGCTCGCCGTGGACGTCGAGACGACTGGACTGGACCCGGAACGCGACCGGCTGCTGTCCATCGGATGGGTGCCGGTGGACGCCCTCGCGATCCCCCTGGCGGGCGCCGGCCACGTCATCGTCGACTCCGACGCCCAGGTGGGCCAGTCGGCCACCCTGCACAGGATCACCGACGACCAGCTGAGCCAGGGTTCGGAACTCGTCGAGGCAGTCGACGCCTTTTTGGTCGCCTGCACCGGACGCGTGCTCCTGGCCCACCATGCGGTGCTGGAGACCGGCTTCCTCGGCCTGGCCTGCGAGCAGGTCCACGGAGTGCGTCCCCGCTTCAGCGTCGTCGACACCATGCAGGTGCAGTACCGGTTGTTGACCCAGGGATTCGACGACGAGCCACCACGCGGTGCCCTGCGGTTGTGGGGTGCCCGCGACCAGTACGGCCTGCCCCGTTATGCAGCGCACAATGCGCTCACCGACGCGCTGGCGTGCGCCGAGCTCTTCCTGGCCGAGGTCGGCGCCATGGGCGGTGACCCCACCCTCAAGCAGTTGTCCGCCTGAGGGCAAGCCCGACCCACTCGTGCGGGAACCTTCGCTCAGAGGCTCTCGCGGAAGCGCTTGAGACGCGCCAGGCAGGAGTCGTGGCCCAGCAGCTCCATGCTCTCGAACAGCGGTGGGGAGACATTCGTCCCGGTGATCGCCACCCGCGCGGGCCCGAAGGCAAACTTGGGCTTGATGCCGAGATCGTCCACCAGCTTGGCGCGCAGCGCTGACTGGATGGTCTCGGCGTCGAAGAACGACAGGCTCTCGAGCACCCCGATGCTCTCGTCCAGCACCTGCGTCGCATTGTCGGGCAGCTTCGCCACGGCAGCCTCGTCGGCGACGATCGACTCGTCTTCGGCGAACAGGAAGGCCAGCTTGTCCTTGGCCTCGGACAGCGTCACCAGCCGCTCCTGGATCAGCGGCGCGGCACCCTCCAGCAGCTCACGGCCGCGAGCGTCCAGCGGCTGGTCCCCCTGCTCAGCCCAGTAGCCCTCAATGCGCCCGGCCAGCTCGTCGGCGGTCATTTTGCGCAGGTAGGCACCGTTCAACCAGTTCAGCTTGTCGAGGTCGAAGATCGGCCCGGCGGGGTTGACCTTGGCCCAGTCGAAGTTCGCGACGAATTCCTCGAAGCCCTGCACCTCATCGTCCTCCCGCACCGGCGGGTAGCCGAGCAGCATGAGGAAGTTCAGCAGTGCCTCGGGCAGGTAGCCCTGCTCCCGGAACCAGGTCAGCCGCGCGGCCGGGTTCTTGCGCTTGGAGATCTTGGACTTGTCCGTGTTGCGAAGCAGCGGCATGTGCGCGAACTGGGGAACCTCCCAACCAAGCCAGGAGTAGAGCAGTTGGTGCTTGGGGGTGGAACTGATCCACTCCTGCCCGCGCACGACGTGCGTGATGCCCATCAGGTGGTCGTCGACGACGACGGCCAGGTGGTAGGTCGGGAAACCGTCCGCCTTGAGGATGACCTGGTCGTCGGGACGGGGCGCGGCGGTCTCGCCATTGACGAGGTCGTCGAAGGTGAGCTGGACGTCGTCAGGGATGAGCATCCGCACCACCGGCGTCTCGCTGAATCCAGGCAGCGCGGCCCGCTCCTCGCGGGTCTTGCCCAGGCAGAGGCGGTCGTAGCCGATGACGTCGGCCTTGGCGGCCTGCTGCTGCTCGCGCATCTGCTTGAGCCGCTCACCGGAGCACCAGCAGTAATAGGCGTGCCCGTCGGCCACCAGCTGGTCGACATGGGGACGGTAGGTGTCCAGCCGCTCGCTCTGGCGGTAGGGCGCGTAGGGGCCACCCTGCTGGGGTCCCTCGTCGGGCGTCAGACCCAACCAGTCGAGGGTGTCGTAGATCTGCTGCTCGGAACCCTCGACCAGACGCGCCTGGTCGGTGTCCTCGATGCGCAGCACGAAGGCGCCGCCGGTCCGGGCGGCCCAGGCCTTGTCGAACAAGGCCATGTAGGCGGTCCCGACGTGCGGGTCTCCGGTGGGCGAGGGGGCGACGCGCAGGCGCGCGGGAGCAGGTGCATCAGTCATGGTGGGGCCAAGCCTATCGGGGGCAGCCGGAACGGAGCCTGGACGACAGCCCGCTAGGCTTCCGCCATGACCGAGCCCAGCACTGCCCCCGTTGCCAACGACTTCATCCGGGAGATCGTCCGCCGCGACAACGAGCAGGGCACCTACGGTCAGCGCGTCCAGACCCGCTTCCCGCCGGAGCCCAACGGCTACCTGCACATCGGGCACGCCAAGGCGATCGTCCAGAACTTCTCGGTGGCGCAGGACTTCGGCGGTGTGTGCAACCTGCGCCTCGACGACACCAACCCGGGCACCGAGGAGTCGGAGTACGTCGATGCCATCAAGGACGACATCGCGTGGCTGGGCTACACCCCCGGCACCACCGTGCACGCCTCGGACTACTTCGAGCAGCTGTACCAGTGGGCCGAGCACCTGGTGGAGAACGGTTTGGCCTATGTGGACGATCAGGACGGCGAGACCATCTCCGCCCAGCGTGGTGGCTTCGGCACCCCCGGCGTGGAGTCCCCCTTCCGCAACCGTCCGGCAGCTGAGAGCCTCGACCTGCTGCGCCGGATGCGAGCGGGTGAGTTTGCCGACGGCACCCGCTGCCTGCGCGCGAAGATCGACATGGCCAGCGAGAACATGTGGCTGCGCGACCCGGTGATGTACCGCGTCCGCCACGCCGACCACCACAACACCGGCGACAAGTGGTGCATCTACCCCACCTACGACTGGGCCCACGGCCAGAGCGACGCCATCGAGGGCGTCACGCATTCGCTGTGCTCGCTGGAGTTCGACTCGCACCGCGCGCTGTACGACTGGTTCCTCGCCCACCTCCCGCTTCCCGGTGACACCCCCAAGCAGATCGAGTTCGCGCGCTTGGAACTGACCCACACCATCACCTCCAAGCGTCGGCTGAAGAAGCTGGTGGACGACGGCGTCGTCGACGGCTGGGACGACCCGCGGATGCCCACCCTGCGGGGGATGCGCCGGCGTGGCTACCCGGCTGCCGCGATCCGCGACTTCATGACCGCGGTCGGCACCACCCGCAACAACTCCGTGAAGGCGATCGAGGAGTTCGAGGCCTTCGTGCGACGCGAGCTGAACCGCACCGCGCAGCGCCGGATGGCCGTCCTGCACCCGCTCAAGCTGGTGCTCACGAACTGGCCCGTCGATGCGAGCGGCGATCCGGTCGTGGAGTGGTTCGAGGTGAACAACAACCCGGAGAACCCCGCCGACGGCACCCGCACGCTCCCCTTCACCGGTGAGCTGTTCATCGAGTCGGACGACTTCGCGGAGGTCCCCCCGCCCAAGTTCTTCCGCCTCTCCCCCGGCCGCGAGGTGCGCCTGCGCGGGGCCTTCCTCGTCACCGCCACGGACGTCATCAAGGACGACCAGGGCAATGTCGTCCAGGTGAATGCGACCTACGACCCGGCCACGCGCGGCGGGGATGCCCCCGACGGCCGCAAGGTGAAGTCGACGATGCACTGGGTCTCGGCACCGCATGCGGTCGATGCGGAGGTGTCCCTCTACGACCGTCTGTTCACCGCCATGGCACCCGGCGAGGCGACCGGAGAGGCCCTGGACGACCTGAACCCCAACTCCCGCGTCGTGCTCGCTGGCTGCAAGCTGGAGCCCTCGCTCGCCGAGTCGGCGGTGGGCCAGGTGATGCAGTTCGAGCGTCTCGGCTACTTTGCCAAGGATGAGGGCATGCACTTCCATCGCGCGGTCGGGCTCAAGGATGAGTGGGCGGCGGTCCAGAAGCGTCAGCAGCAGGGCTGAACCCCGGGCCCAGCGCCGAACCACTGTCCCGGGAAGGAACACTCTCCCCGAGAACGAACCAGGTTCCGTGCGCCAGTTGAGGGATCACTTCGAGCGTGGGCTCAGCCACGCCGAGTTCCAGCAACGCCACGTGACGCCCCGCCGGGCACGCGGCCCAGCAGCGCGTCCACACCCAACGAGAACCGCCTCCCCCATACCCCGACGAGGTCCTCGAGAAGGGTCGCCAGCGCCCGGGTGCCGGGATGCACGGCGTGGCGTCCGCCCGCAGCGGACGAGCCCGGCCTGGGGTCTCGGAGTTCACTCGCGCCACGCCACCCCCGATAACCTCGAGGCCATGATCCCCACCTCCACCTACCGCCTCCAGATCCAGTCCGGGTTCACGCTGGACGACGCGGCTGCCGTGGTGGACCGTCTGGCCGACCTCGGTGTCGGCGCGGTCTACCTCTCCCCCCTGCTCACCGCCACGTCGGGCTCCGACCATGGCTACGACGTGGCCGACCCGACGACCATCGACCCGGCCCGTGGCGGCGAACAAGGCTGGCGACACTTCGTCGAAGCGGCCCGCGCCGCAGGTCTGGGGATCGTGGTGGACATCGTCCCGAACCACATGGGCATCGCCAAGCCATGGGAGACCTCCGCTTGGTGGGACGTGCTGGCCCACGGACGCTCCTCGCAGTACGCGCACTGGTTCGACATCGACTGGAGCGCCCCGGCGATCGCCGTCCCCGTCCTGGCCGACGCGGCGGCAGTGGACGACCTGCGCATCGTGGACGGGGAGCTCCACTACTGGGAGAACCGGTTCCCACTGGCACCCGACACGTGGGCCGAGGGGGACGACCCCCGCGAGGTGCACCAGCGCCAGCACTACCGCCTGATCCCCTGGCGCGAAGGGGACGACAAGCTCACCCATCGCCGCTTCTTCACGATCGCGACCCTGGCCGGTCTGCGTGTCGAGGATCCCGAAGTCTTCGCGGCCACCCACGAGCGCGTCCTGCGGATGGTGCGCGATGACGGCATCGAAGGCCTGCGCGTCGACCACCCGGACGGTCTGGTCGACCCCAAGGAGTACTTCAACCGGCTCGCCGAGGCCGCTCCCGGGGCCTGGCTGGTGGCCGAGAAGATCCTGGAGCCCGGCGAGGCCCTTCCCGAGTGGTCGATCGCCGGAACCACCGGCTACGACGCCATGACCGAGGTGACTCAGCTGTTCGTCGACCAGGCTGGCGAGCAGGCCTTCACCGATGACTACCAGCGGCGCACCGGCGACCTGCTCAGCATCGGCGAGCAGGTGCTGGCCGGCAAGCGAGAGGTCTGCGAACAGCAGTTCGGGGCCGAGCTCCGCCGGATCATGGCGGCCCTGCCCGACCCCGCACCCATCGGCGCCCGCGAGGCGCTGGTCGAGCTGGCGGTGCGCATGCCCGTCTACCGCACCTACCTGCCTGACGACCGGCACGCCCTGGACGAGGCTCTGGCCGCAGCCCGCTCGGCCCGACCTGAGCTGGCTGCCGCGCTGGATGCGCTGGAACCGGTGCTCGGCGAGGTGGCGCAGGAGGCCGCGCGCCGCTTCCAGCAGCTCAGTGGTGCGGTGATGGCCAAGGGCATCGAGGACACCGCCTGGTACCGGGCCAACCGCTTCGTGGCCCTCAACGAAGTGGGCGGTGACCCGGCGCGCTTCGGTTCGGGCCTGGCTGACTTCCACGCGGCAATGGAGCGGCGAGAGCGAGACCTCCCGGCCTCGATGACCTCGCTGTCGACGCACGACACCAAGCGCGGAGAGGACGTCCGCGCACGGCTCGCCGTGCTCTCGGAGGTTCCGGAGCAGTGGTCCGCCTTCATGACCACCTTCAGCGAGCACACCGGCCTGGACGACGCCCAGTTCGCCGAGTTGCTGGCCCAGACGCTGGCGGGCACCGGCGAGATCGAGGCCGAGCGGCTTCACGACTACGCCACCAAGGCCATGCGCGAGGCGCACACCCACACCAGCCACACCGATACGGACGAGGGCTACGAAGGCCGTGCCCACGCTGCAATCGACACCGCGCTGGGGGCAGGACCGCTGCGCGATGCCTGGCGCGAGGTGCAGGCACTCCTCGAGGCGCCTGGCTGGAGCAATTCGCTGTCCCAGAAACTCGTCCAGCTGGCGATGCCCGGCGTCCCCGACGTCTACCAGGGCACCGAGGTCTGGGATGACTCGCTGGTCGACCCCGACAACCGGCGCCCCGTTGACCACCTTCGGCTGGCCCAACTCGCCGCTGCGGGCAGCCACGCGATCGACGAGTCCGGCGCGGCGAAGCTCCACGTGGTGCGCACCACGCTGCGCCTGCGCCGGGAACGCCCCGAACTGTTCACCGGTTATCGCGCGTTGGCGGCCGAGGGCGAGGCTGCAGACCACTTGGTGGCCTTCGAGCGCACCGGTGTGATCGGGCTGGCCACGCGCCTACCAGTTGGCCTTGCCCGACGTGGTGGCTGGGCATCGACGACGCTCCCGCTGGACGGACGGTGGACGGACGCGCTGACCGGCCGCGCCTTCGAGGGCGAGACCGCCGTGTCCGAACTGTTGTCCGAGCTCCCGGTGGCGCTGCTGGTCCGCGACTGAGCCGCGCCGTTTCCCCAGGCATGCGAGAAGGCCCCGTCCCTTGGGGACGGGGCCTTCTACGATCAAGTCAGACCAGGTGAAACAAGATCACTTGATGATCTTGGTCACGCGGCCAGCGCCGACGGTACGACCACCCTCACGGATGGCGAACTTCAGGCCGTCCTCCATGGCGATGGGCTTGTTCAGGTGAACAACCATGTCGGTGGTGTCACCGGGCATGACCATCTCGGTGCCCTCGGGCAGCTGGACGACACCCGTCACGTCCGTCGTGCGGAAGTAGAACTGGGGCGAGTAGTTCGAGAAGAACGGCTTGTGACGGCCACCCTCCTCCTTGGTCAGGATGTAGACGTTGCCCTCGAAGTCGGTGTGGGGCGTGGTCGAGCCGGGCTTGATGACGACCATGCCGCGCTCCACGTCCTCCTTCTTGGTGCCACGGAGCAGGAGGCCGACGTTCTCGCCAGCCTGGCCCTCGTCGAGGATCTTGCGGAACATCTCGACGCCGGTGACCGTGCTGGTCTGCTTCGCCTCGTGGATGCCGATGATGTCGACGGTCTCGCCGGTCTTGACGATGCCGCGCTCGATACGACCGGTGATGACGGTGCCACGACCGGTGATCGTGAAGACGTCCTCAACGGGCATCAGGAACGGCTTGTCGGTCTCACGAGCCGGCTGGGGGATGTACTCGTCGACAGCATCCATGAGCTCCATGATCGACTCGGCCCACTTGGCGTCGCCGTTCATCGCCGGGAAGGCGGCCACGCGCACGACGGGGCAGTTGTCGCCGTCGAACTCCTGCGAGCTCAGCAGCTCACGGACCTCCATCTCGACGAGCTCGATGAGCTCCTCGTCGTCCACCATGTCGCACTTGTTCAGGGCGACGACGATGGCGGGCACGCCCACCTGACGGGCGAGCAGCACGTGCTCGCGGGTCTGGGGCATGGGGCCGTCGGTGGCGGCGACCACGAGGATCGCGCCGTCCATCTGGGCCGCACCGGTGATCATGTTCTTGACGTAGTCGGCGTGGCCGGGGCAGTCGACGTGAGCGTAGTGACGCTTCTCGGTCTGGTACTCAACGTGGGCGATCGAGATCGTGATGCCGCGCTGGCGCTCCTCGGGAGCCTTGTCGATCTGGTCGAACGCCGAAGCAGCGTTCAGGTCCGGGTACTTGTCGTGCAGCACCTTGGTGATCGCCGCGGTCAGCGTGGTCTTGCCGTGGTCGATGTGTCCAATGGTGCCGATGTTGCAGTGCGGCTTGGTCCGCTCGAACTTGGCCTTTGCCACTGGGGCTCCTTCATGAATGTCAGCATGCGCGGTTCGCATGAGAACTGTGGTGGAACGTCGGGGACCACTCCCCCACGTCGGTCTTGTGGTCGGACCCCATTCGCCGAGGCGTTCAGGGATACCCGTCCAAGTTTTGTCCACGGCGTGCCAGTAGTCAAACCGGTTCCCGTCATGGACCGACGAAGGGCCGGCCGCGAACCGCGGCCGACCCGTCGTCAAGCTTCAGCCTGTGGCGATCACTCGCCGCCGCGGGCCTTCGCGATGATCTCATCCGAGACCGTCTTCGGGGTTTCACCGTAGGAGTCGAACTCCATCGAGTACGAGGCCTGGCCCGAGGTCTTGGACCGCAGGTCACCCACGTAGCCGAACATCTCCGACAGCGGCACGAGCGCGCGCACCACGCGGTTGCCGTGCAGTTCGTCCATGCTCTGGATGTGGCCACGACGAGCGTTGAGGTCGCCGATGACGGTGCCCAGGTAGTCCTCGGGCGTGGTCACCTCGACGGCCATCATGGGCTCCAGCAGGGCCGGGTCGGCCTTGCGCGCAGCTTCCTTGAAGACCATCGAGCCGGCGATCTTGAACGCCATCTCGGAGGAGTCGACGTCGTGGTAGGCCCCGTCGGTCAGCGTCACGCGGATGTCCTCAACCGGGTAGCCGGCCAGCACGCCGAACTGCATGGCGTCCTTGATGCCGGCGTCGACGGCGGGGATGTACTCCTTGGGAATGCGGCCACCGGTGACACCGTTGACGAACTCGTAGCCCGAGCCCGGTTCCAGCGGCTCCAGGTCGACGATCACCTTGGCGTACTGACCCGAACCACCCGACTGCTTCTTGTGCGTGTAGTCGACCTTCTGCACCGGGCGGCGCAGGGTCTCGCGGTAGGCCACCTGGGGCTTGCCGATGTTGGCCTCGACCTTGAACTCACGCTTCATGCGGTCGATCAACACCTCGAGGTGCAGCTCGCCCATGCCCGCGATGATGGTCTGGCCGGTTTCTTCGTCCGTGTGGACGCGGAAGGTCGGGTCTTCCTCCGCCAGTCGCTGGATGGCGATCGACAGCTTCTCCTGGTCCGACTTCGTCTTGGGCTCGATGGCCTGCTCGATGACGGGGTTCGGGAACTCCATCGACTCGAGGATGATCGGGTTGGCCGGGTCGCACAGGGTCTCACCGGTGGTGGTGTCCTTGAGGCCCATGACCGCGCAGATCATGCCGGCGCCGATGGCGTCGATCTCCTCACGCTTGTTGGCGTGCATCTGGTAGATCTTGCCGATGCGCTCCTTCTTGCCCTTGGTGGCGTTCAGCACCTGGGTGCCGGCCTGCAGGACGCCGGAGTAGACGCGGATGAAGGTCAGCTTGCCCAGGTGGGGATCGGCCGCGATCTTGAAGGCCAGGATCGACAGCGGATCGTCATTGCTGGGGTGACGCTCCAGGACGGTCGACTCGTCGCCGGGCTTGAAGCCCTCGATGGCCGGCACGTCGAGGGGCGACGGCAGGTAGTCGACGACCGCATCGAGCAGGGGCTGCACACCCTTGTTCTTGAACGAGGTCCCGCACACGATGACGTTGAACAGATTGCCCAGCACGCCCTTGCGGAGCGCGGCCTTCAGCATCTCGACGGTGGGCTCCTCGCCCTCCAGCACGAGCTCCATCAGGTCGTCGTCGGCCTCGGCCGCGACCTCGAGCAGCTCCTGGCGGGCCAGCTGGGCCGCGTCGAGCATGTCTGCCGGGATCTCCTCGACGTCGTACATCTCGCCCAGAACGGTCTCGCCGCGATAGACCTTCGCGTTCATCTCGACCAGATCGACGACGCCGATGAAGTCAGCCTCGGCGCCAATCGGGAGCTGGGTGATGGCTGGGGTCGCGTTGAGCCGCTCGCGGATGGTCTTGACGCAGTGGTCGAAGGAGGCACCGGTGCGGTCGAGCTTGTTGATGTAGCAGATACGGGGCACGCCGTACTTGCTGGCCTGGCGCCACACGGTCTGCGACTGGGGCTCGACGCCGGCGACACCGTCGAAGACGGCGACGGCGCCGTCGAGGACGCGCAGCGAACGCTCGACCTCAACCGTGAAGTCCACGTGGCCGGGGGTGTCGATGATGTTGATCTGGGTGTCGTGCCAGAAGCACGTCGTCGCGGCGGACGTGATGGTGATGCCGCGCTCCTGCTCCTGCTCCATCCAGTCCATGGTGGCGGCGCCGTCGTGCACCTCACCGATCTTGTGCGTGATGCCCGTGTAGAACAGGATGCGCTCGGTGGTGGTGGTCTTGCCTGCGTCGATGTGGGCCATGATGCCGATGTTGCGGACCTTGGCCAGGTCAATCTTCAAGTCGATGGCCACGTGGCTTCAACCTCAATCTCTTCGTGTGTTGAACATGGGTGCGTCCGGGCAGGCATTCTACCGGCCCGGACGTGGTGTTGCCCCAGTG
>NZ_BAAAKI010000004.1:266319-278328 GCF_039527675.1 Luteococcus sanguinis | reverse complement strand
CACTGGGGCAACCGGGGGTCACCAGCGGTAGTGAGCGAAGGCCTTGTTGGCCTCGGCCATCTTGTGCGTGTCCTCGCGCTTCTTGACCGAAGCACCCAGGCCGTTGCTGGCATCCAGGATCTCGTTCATGAGGCGCTCGGCCATCGTCTTCTCACGACGGGCGCGGGAGTAGCTGACCAACCAACGCATCGACAGCGTGGTTCCGCGGGCCGGCTTGACCTCGATCGGCACCTGGTAGGTGGCGCCACCGACGCGGCGGGACTTCACCTCGAGGGCAGGCTTGATGTTGTCGAGCGCGCGCTTGAGCGTCTGCACCGGATCGACACCCGTCTTCTCACGCGTGCCCTCGAGGGCGGTGTAGACGATGTCCTGCGCGGTGGTCTTCTTGCCGTCCAGCAGGATCTTGCTGACGAGCTGCGAAACCAGCGGCGACCCGTAGACCGGGTCGACCATCACGGGGCGCTTGGGCGCCGGACCCTTGCGAGGCATTACTTCTCCTTCTTCGCGCCGTAGCGGCTGCGAGCCTGCTTGCGGCCCTTGACACCCTGGGTGTCGAGGGAGCCGCGGATGATCTTGTAGCGAACGCCGGGAAGGTCCTTCACTCGTCCACCGCGGACGAGCACCATCGAGTGTTCCTGCAGGTTGTGGCCCACACCGGGGATGTAGGCGGTCACCTCGACACCGGAGGAGAGGCGGACACGGGCAACCTTGCGGAGCGCCGAGTTCGGCTTCTTGGGGGTGGTGGTGTACACGCGAGTGCACACGCCGCGGCGCTGGGGCGAGCCCTTGAGCGCGGGGGTCTTGTTCTTGCTGACCTTGTCAGTGCGGCCCTTGCGGACCAACTGCTGGATGGTAGGCACCGGCTGGTATCTCTTTCGTTGTCTGGATGGTCATCCCTGGCGTGCAGGCCCCTGCCTCCCCGCCGCGGACCACCGTTTATCCGCGTGCGTGTGCTGGTTCCTGCCGTGCGAACTCCGCACCGGCGCCAGCCTCCTCGCAACGTTTAGGAAGCCGACCCCTTCGCCAGGGCACGCACATTGGCTCGATTCAATCGAGCACAGGGGCCAAATCTACGCGCTGTACGCCCGTCGGTCAAAACGCAAGCACACGCCGCTCCTCTACTCACAGCGGAAGCTCGGGTCGGTTCCGACCGCGAGGAGCACGCCGCAACAGGTAGGTGCCCGAACCGCCGGCGGCGGTGATCTCCTTGAGCAATCCAGGGCGCGCCGTCACGGCCTTGGAGGTCGAGCAGGGGAAGCGGGGGTCCCTGACCTGCAGTTCGACCGCTCCGATGCACCATTGGGAGCCCACCGCGGCCAGGTGGAGATCCGCCCCGAGGGTGGCCAGGCTCTCCCCCATCCAGCCGTCCGGCAGCGTGCATCGGAGTACCGCCCCAGCGGTCGAGGTCCTCGCGCCCCACGGCGTGGACCGGCTGCCGGCTGCCGCCATGGTGCAAGCGGTCACCGATGTAGTCACCCGCAACCCGGGAAGGACGTAGGCGTCCACACTGGGCGCACAAAGGCACCGGGGGCGCGTCCTTGCGGACGCACCCCCGGTGCCAGACTGCGTGCTTCGTCAGCGCATGTCGCCGAAGTCCAGGTCCTCCAGCGGAACCGCGGCACCCGTACCCGACCCGAAGTCGTAGTCGAATGGGTCGTAGTTCATGGTGAACGCAGTGGCCTTCGCCTCCGCGGTGGGCTCCACCCGGATGTTGCGGTAGCGGTCGAGACCGGTACCAGCCGGGATCAGCTTGCCGAGGATGACGTTCTCCTTCAGGCCGAGCAGCGAATCGGACTTGCCGTGGATCGCCGCGTCGGTGAGAACCTTGGTGGTCTCCTGGAAGGAGGCAGCGGACAGCCAGGACTCGGTCGCCAGCGAGGCCTTGGTGATGCCCATCAGCACCGGACGGCCCTCGGCGGGCTTGACACCCTCCGCGAGAGCCTGTCGGTTGTGGCTCTCGTAGGTCGCACGGTCGACCAGCTCACCCGGCATCATCTTCGTCTCGCCCGAGTCGATGACCGTGACGCGGCGCAGCATCTGGCGAATGATGATCTCGATGTGCTTGTCGTGGATCGGGGCGCCCTGCGTGCGGTACACGCGCTGGACCTCCTCCACCAGGTGCTCCTGCACCTTGCGCACACCGCGGACGCGCAGGACGTCCTGCGGGTCCATCGTGCCGGCGGTCAACTGCTGGCCTGCCTCGACGTGCATCCCGTCCTTGATCGAGTGCTTGACGCCATTGGCGTCCTCGAACTCAAGACGGGCGCGGCGTGCCACAGGGTACTCGAGGTCCTCCTGGCCGTCGTCCCGCACCAGGATGAGCTTGCGCGAACGATCACCCTCCTCGACCTTGATCCGGCCAGCCGCCTCGGCGATGGGCGCCTTGCCCTTGGGCTGACGGGCCTCGAAGAGCTCGACCACGCGGGGCAGACCCTGTGTGATGTCGTCACCGGCCACACCACCGGTGTGGAAGGTACGCATCGTGAGCTGGGTACCGGGCTCGCCAATGGACTGCGCCGCGACGATGCCCACGGCCTCGCCGACGTCGACCAGCTTGCCGCTGGCCAGCGAACGGCCGTAGCACATCGCGCAGGTACCAGTCGCCGCCTCACAGGTGAGCACGGAGCGCACCTTGATGCTGGACACGCCGGCTGCCACGAGCTTGTCGATCTCCAGGTCACCCAGGTCAGTGCCGGCTGGGACCAGCACCTCGCCCGACTCGGACACGGCATCGACGGCGAGGGTGCGGGCGTACGCGGCGGCCTCGACATTGTCGAGGGTGCGCAGCGAGCCGGTCTCGTCGACCTCGGCAATTGTCTTGGTCAGACCACGCTCGGTACCACAGTCCTCCTCGCGGATGATCACGTCCTGCGAGACGTCGACCAGACGACGGGTCAGATAGCCCGAGTCGGCGGTACGCAGTGCGGTGTCGGCCTGCCCCTTACGGCCACCGTGGGTGGAGATGAAGTACTCCAGGACCGAGAGGCCCTCACGGAAGTTCGACTTGATGGGACGGGCGATGATCTCGCCCTTCGGATTGGCCACGAGGCCACGCATGGCGGCGATCTGACGCATCTGGGTCATGTTTCCACGAGCACCGGAGGCGACCATCATGTAGATCGGGTTGGTCGCGGTGAAGTTCTTCTCCATCGCGGCGGTCAGCTCGGCAGTCGCGTCGGTCCAGATCTGGATGAGCTCCTGACGACGCTCGTCCTCGGTCACCGCACCGCGCTCGTAGAGCTTGTCGATCTTGGCCGCCTTCGCGTCGTAGGACGCGATGATCTCCGGCTTGTTCGGCGGCGTCTGCACGTCGCCGATCGAGACGGTGACGCCCGAACGGGTTGCCCAGCGGAAGCCCAGGTCCTTGAGGTTGTCGAGGGTCTGCGCCACGACAACCTTCTTGTACCGCTCCGCCAGGTCGTTGACGATCGCGCCGAGCTTCTTCTTGCCGACGGTCTCGTTGACGTAGGCATGGTCGGCCGGGAGGGCCTCGTTGAACAGCGCCCGGCCCAGCGTGGTGTCCAGCAGCACCGAACCGTCGGGACGAGCGTTCTCGCCGAGCGCGCCGTTGACCTTCGGCAACACCAGCTTGATCGGGGTGTTGACCTTCAGCTCGCCGGCGTCGAAGGCCATCAGGGCTTCCGCGACGGAGCTGAATGCGCGTCCCTCGCCAACCTCACCCAGACGCTCCGAGGTGAGGAAGTACATGCCGATGATCATGTCCTGGGTCGGCAGCGTGACGGGACGACCGTCGGCCGGCTTCAGGATGTTGTTCGTCGACAGCATCAGGATGCGGGCCTCGGCCTGCGCCTCGGCGGACAGCGGCAGGTGGACTGCCATCTGGTCGCCGTCGAAGTCGGCGTTGAAGGCGGTGCAGACCAGCGGGTGCAGCTGGATCGCCTTGCCCTCGATCAGCTGGGGCTCGAAGGCCTGGATACCGAGGCGGTGCAGGGTTGGGGCACGGTTCAGCAGCACGGGGTGCTCCTGGATGACCTCTTCCAGCACGTCCCACACGACCGGACGCTGACGTTCGACCATGCGCTTGGCCGACTTGATGTTCTGGGCGTGGTTCAGGTCGTCCAGACGCTTCATCACGAAGGGCTTGAACAGCTCCAGCGCCATCGCCTTGGGCAGACCGCACTGGTGCAGCTTCAGCTGCGGGCCGACGACGATGACCGAACGGCCGGAGTAGTCGACGCGCTTGCCGAGCAGGTTCTGGCGGAAGCGCCCCTGCTTGCCCTTCAGCATGTCGCTGATGGACTTGAGCGGACGGTTGCCCGGACCGGTCACCGGGCGACCACGACGACCGTTGTCGAAGAGCGAGTCGACGGCTTCCTGGAGCATCCGCTTCTCGTTGTTCACGATGATCTCGGGGGCACCGAGGTCGAGCAGGCGCTTCAGGCGGTTGTTGCGGTTGATGACGCGGCGGTACAGGTCGTTCAGGTCGGAGGTCGCGAAGCGGCCACCGTCCAGCTGCACCATCGGACGCAGGTCCGGGGGGATGACCGGGACGGCGTCCAGGACCATGCCCGAGGGGCTGTTCTCGGTGTTGAGGAAGGCGGAGACCACCTTGAGGCGCTTCAGGGCGCGGGTCTTGCGCTGGCCCTTGCCGTTCTGGATGGTGTCCTTCAGCGACTCGGCCTCGGCGACCAGGTCGAAGGTGGCGACGCGGTTCTTGATCGCCTCGGCGCCCATCGAGCCCGCGAAGTACTTGCCGAAACGGCTCTTCATCTCGCGGTAGAGGATCTCATCACCCTCGAGGTCCTGCACCTTGAGGCCCTTGAAGCGGCTCCACACGGCATCCAGGCGATCGATCTCGCGCTGGCTGCGGTCGCGCAGCTGCTTCATCTCCTTCTCGGCACCGTCGCGGACCTTCTTCTTGATGTCGGCCTTGGCGCCCTCCTCCTCGAGCTTGGCCATGTCCTCCTCGAGCTTCGCCATGCGAGTCTCGAGGTCGGAGTCGCGGCGCTTCTCGAGCTGCTTGCGCTCGACCTCGACCTTGGCCTCCAGGGAGGGCAGGTCGCGGTGGCGCGCCTCGTCATCGACCGACGTGATCATGTACGCCGCGAAGTAGATGACCTTCTCCAGGTCCTTTGGGGCGATGTCGAGCAGGTAGCCCAGACGCGAGGGAACACCCTTGAAGTACCAGATGTGGGTCACGGGGGCGGCGAGCTCGATGTGGCCCATCCGCTCACGACGGACATTGGACCGGGTCACCTCGACGCCACAGCGCTCACAGACGATGCCCTTGAAGCGCACGCGCTTGTACTTGCCGCAGTAGCACTCCCAGTCCCGGGTGGGACCGAAGATCTTCTCGCAGAAGAGGCCGTCACGCTCGGGCTTGAGCGTGCGGTAGTTGATGGTCTCGGGCTTCTTGACCTCGCCGTGCGACCACTCGCGGATCTGGTCGGCCGTCGCGAGGCCGATGCGCAGCTCGTCGTAGAAGTTCACATCCAGCACGTTGGTTCTCTTTCTCCTGGTGTGTCAGGAAAGTTCAGTGTCTGAGTACGGTTTCGGGTGACTGAGTCGGCCCGGGGCCGGCCGCATGGCCAGCCTCCGGGTTACAGCGGGGGCTCCCCGCTGCCTGACGCACTCAGACTTCGTCGACGACCGCGAAGGAATCGCTGCCGGGACGACGGGAGAGGTCGATGCCGAACTCCTCGGCCGAGCGGAAGTCGTCCTCGCTGTCGCGAAGCTCCACCACGGTGCCGTCGGAGGAAAGGACCTCCACGTTCAGGCACAGCGACTTCATCTCCTTGACGAGAACCTTGAACGACTCCGGGATACCCGGCTCGGGGATGTTCTCGCCCTTGACGATCGCCTCGTAGACCTTCACGCGGCCGGGGACGTCGTCGGACTTGATGGTCAGGAGCTCCTGGAGGGCCCAGGCGGCGCCGTACGCCTCCATGGCCCACACCTCCATCTCACCGAAGCGCTGGCCACCGAACTGCGCCTTGCCGCCCAGCGGCTGCTGGGTGATCATCGAGTACGGGCCGGTGGAACGGGCGTGGATCTTCTCGTCCACCAGGTGGTGGAGCTTGAGGATGTACATGTAGCCCACGCCGACCTTCTCCGGGTACGGCTCGCCGGAGCGGCCGTCGAAGAGACGGGCCTTGCCGTCGCGGTCGACCAGGTGCTGGCCGTCGCGCGTCGGGATGCCGTTCTCGAGCAGGCCGGCGATCTCGGCCTCGTTGGCACCGTCGAAGACGGGCGTGGCGAGGCGCGAGTTGCCGTCGACGTGGCCGAGGCCGACGTCGCGCAGGCGCTCGGCCCAGTCGCCCTCGATGCCCTCGATGTCCCAGCCGGTCTTGGCGATCCAGCCGAGATGGTTCTCGAGCACCTGGCCGACGTTCATTCGCGAGGGAACGCCCATCGGGTTCAAGACGATGTCGACGGGGGTGCCGTCTTCGAGGAAGGGCATGTCCTCAACCGGGAGGATCTTCGAGATGACGCCCTTGTTGCCGTGACGACCGGCGAGCTTGTCACCATCGGAGATCTTGCGCTTCTGCGCCACGTAGACGCGAACCAGCTGGTTCACGCCGGGGGGCAGCTCGTCGCCCTCCTCACGGTCGAAGACGCGAACGTCGATGACCGTGCCGGTCTCGCCGTGGGGCACCTTCATCGAGGTGTCGCGCACCTCGCGAGCCTTCTCGCCGAAGATGGCGCGCAGCAGGCGCTCTTCCGGGGTGAGCTCGGTCTCGCCCTTGGGCGTGACCTTGCCGACCAGGATGTCGCCGGTGCCAACCTCGGCGCCGATGCGGATGATGCCGCGCTCGTCGAGGTTTGCCAGCATGTCCTCGGAGACATTCGGGATGTCCCGGGTGATCTCCTCGGGGCCCAGCTTGGTGTCACGGGCGTCGACCTCGTGCTCCTCGATGTGGATCGAGGTGAGGACGTCGTCCTGCACGAGGCGCTGCGACAGGATGATCGCGTCCTCGTAGTTGTGACCCTCCCACGACATGAAGGCGACCAGCAGGTTCTTGCCGAGCGCCATCTCGCCACCGTCGGTGCAGGGGCCGTCGGCGAGCGGGGAGCCCACCTCGACGCGCTGCCCCTGGGCGACCAGCGGGCGCTGGTTGACGCAGGTGCCGGCATTGGAACGCTTGAACTTCTGCAGCTTGTAGCTCTGGTAGGTGCCGTCATCGCAGGCCAACTCGACCAGGTCGGCGGTGACATTCGTCACGACCCCGGCCTTGGAGGCGACGGTGACGTCGCCGACGTCGATGGCGGAGCGGTACTCCATGCCGGTGCCCACGAAGGGGGCCTCGGAACGGACCAGCGGCACCGCCTGGCGCTGCATGTTGGCGCCCATCAGGGCACGCGAGGCGTCGTCGTGCTCGAGGAAGGGGATCAGGGCCGTTGCCACCGACACCATCTGGCGCGGGGAGACGTCCATGTAGTCCACCTCGGTGGGCAGGACGGTGTCGACGTCGCCGTGCTTCTTGCGGACGAGCACGCGCTCCTCCGCGAAGTGGCCTTTCTCGTCGATGACGGCATTGGCCTGGGCAATGACGAAGCGGTCCTCCTCGTCAGCGGTCAGGTAGTCCACCTGGTCGGTGACGAAGCCGTCCACGATCTTGCGGTACGGCGTCTCGATGAAGCCGAAGGCATTGACGCGGGCGAAGGAGGCCAGCGAGCCGATCAGGCCGATGTTCGGGCCTTCAGGGGTCTCGATGGGGCACATGCGGCCGTAGTGCGAGGGGTGGACGTCACGGACCTCCATGCCGGCGCGATCACGGGACAGACCACCCGGGCCGAGGGCCGACAGACGACGCTTGTGCGTCAGGCCCGCGAGTGGGTTGTTCTGGTCCATGAACTGCGACAGCTGCGAGGTGCCGAAGAACTCCTTCAGCGCAGCGGTCACCGGACGGATGTTGATCAGCGTCTGCGGCGTGATCGCCTCGATGTCCTGCGTGGTCATGCGGTCACGCACGACTCGCTCCATGCGGCCGAGGCCGGTGCGGAGCTGGTTCTGGATCAGCTCGCCCACGGTGCGCAAGCGACGGTTGCCGAAGTGGTCGATGTCATCCTCTTCGACGATGACCGTCTGGCCGTCGGCGCGGGTGATCTCGGCCTTGCCCTCGTGCAGCGCACAGACATAGTGGATGGCCGCGACGATGTCGTCGATGGTCAGCACCTGCTGGTCGAAGGGCAGCGACAGGCCGAGCTTCTTGTTGATCTTGTAGCGACCAACCTTCGCCGTGTCATAGCGCTTCGGGTTGAAGTAGTAGTTCTCCAACAGCAGCTGGGCGGCATCGCGGGCCGGCGGCTCGCCCGGGCGAAGCTTGCGGTAGATGTCGAGCAGGGCCTCGTCCTGGGTGGACACATGGTCCTTCTCCAGGGTGAGTCGCATCGACTCGTACTCGCCGAACTCCTCGAGGATGCGCTCATCGGTCCAGCCAAGCGCCTTGAGCAGCACGGTGACGTTCTGCTTGCGCTTGCGGTCCAGACGCACGCCGACGAGATCGCGCTTGTCGACCTCGAACTCCAGCCAGGCGCCACGAGAGGGAATCACCTTGCAGGTGAAGATGTCCTTGTCGGACGTCTTGTCGGGGGTCTGCTCGAAGTAGACGCCCGGGGAGCGGACCAGCTGCGAGACGACGACACGCTCGGTGCCGTTGATGATGAAGGTGCCCTTGTCGGTCATCAGCGGGAAGTCGCCGATGAAGACCGTCTGGCTCTTGATCTCGCCGGTGTCATTGTTCATGAACTCGGCGGTGACGAACAACGGTGCGGCGTAGGTGACGTCGCGGATCTTGCACTCGTCGACGCTGTACTTCGCGGTCTCGAAGCGGTGGTCGCGAAAGCTCAGCGACATCGTCTGGGAGAAGTCCTCGATCGGGGAGATCTCCTCGAAGATCTCCTCCAGGCCGGACTTGGTGTTCACATCCGTGCGGCCGGCAGCCAGGGCCTCGTCGACGCTTGCGCGCCAGACCTCGTTGCCGAGCAGCCAGTTGAAGGAGTCCACCTGCAGATCGAGCAGGTTTGGGACTTCCATGGGTTCGTGAATCTTCGCGAACGAGATACGACCCGAAGCGGAGACGACATTGGTGTTCTTCGACGCGGTGCGCGAGGCGGCCAAGATATTGGTCCTTCCAAGAACTCGAGAAGGTTCTGTGCATGCTGAACGACCCGTGTCAAGCCACGGGTCGCCGATTACTCGATGGGGCAAGTAGCCACAATACGTGCCACGGGTGCGAAAAGCAAAGCCCAGCCCAGGCAGTAAGTTTGACCTCCCCTGCGCCACTCTGCGCGGGAGGACCCCGAGTTGCTGTTGAACATCCTACGCACTGTGCGCGAACAGGCAAGCACCGCGTCCGTACTTGGCGCGGCCAGCGTGTCGGGTCAACCCCGTCCGGCGGCGAAACTGACAGCAGGGCGGTCGACACGAGTCGACCGCCCTGCTGCAGATCAGGTGAGCTGTGCCCACCGGCGTGCCCCCGAGGGGGCATGCGTCACTTGACGGTGACGCTGGCGCCGGCAGCCTCGAGCTGCTCCTTGGCCTTGTCGGCGGCGTCCTTCTTGGCGCCCTCGACGACCGGCTTGGGCGCACCCTCGACCAGGTCCTTGGCCTCCTTGAGGCCCAGACCGGTGAGCGCGCGCACCTCCTTGATGACCTGGATCTTCTTGTCGCCAGCCGACTCGAGGATCACGTCGAACGAATCCTTCTCCTCAGCGGCGTCGTCGCCAGCAGCGGCGCCACCGGCAGCCGGGGCGGCAGCAGCAACGGCCACGGGGGCAGCGGCGGTGACGCCGAAGGCGTCCTCAAACTGCTTGACGAACTCAGAGAGCTCGATCAGGGTCATCTCCTTGAAGGCATCAAGGAGCTCTTCAGTGCTGAGCTTGGCCATGGTTAGCCGTCCTTTCAGTTCTCGTTTGATGCAGCATCAGCCGCGTCGGTGGTGTCGGCAGCGGCTGCTGCCTCCTCAGCAGCGGGAGCTGCATCGGTGTCCGCCTGGTCGGCGGGAGCAGCCTCGTCGGCTGCGGGCTCCGTGGTCTCCTCGCCAGCGGGCGCCTCTCCGGCGCCAGCAATGAGGGAGGGATCGGCCTGCGCGGCCGTCTCCAGTGCACCGAGGACGCGAGCGGCCTGGGACAGCGGAGCGGCGAGCAGGAAGACGGCCTGCTGCAGGGAACCCTGCATCGCGCCGGCGAGCTTCGCGAGGAGGACCTCACGCGACTCGAGATCGGCGAGCTTCTTGACCTCTTCGGCGCCAAGGATCTTTCCATCCATGACACCGCCCTTGATGACCAGGAGCGGGTTCGCCTTGGCGAAGTCACGCAGACCCTTCGCAACGGTGGCAACATCACCGTTGATGAAGGCGATGGCGGTCGGGCCGGAGAGGTGCTCGTCGAGCCCCTCGATACCAGCCTCCTTGGCCGCGATCTGGGTCAGAGTGTTCTTAGCCACGGCGTAGGTGCCGTTCTCACCAAGCGAGCGGCGCAGTTCCTTGAGGCTCGCGACGGTGAGACCGCGGTACTCGGTCAGCACGGCTGCGTCGGCGCTGGAGAACTGCTCCTTCAGCGTCGCAACTGCGGCTGCCTTGTCAGGCCTAGCCATTGGGTCTCCTTCCCACTTCCTGTGATCATCGGACGCCAGTCAGCGTCCGCACCGAAGGGCCGGGAGAAAGAAAAAGGCCCCGGCGCACACGTGACGCGGGGCAACCTCAAGCCATCGTGATGACGGCGAGAACTCGATCTGCTTCACCTGCGCGGGCGTCCGGTCCAGCGAACTGGCCGGCCATTACTGTTACCAGCGGTCTTCGGTCCTCACACCATAGACGACTCCCTACGCGCGCATCAAATCGGAGGAGCCCACCGCCTGTGCGGCGATGGTGCGCCCGCACGAAGCAATCCAGAGTCGGGCCTTGTGCCGAAATCGCGTCCATCGATACCTCGTGACGTAGTGGTCGGGCCCAGGGCTTCGGCTCAGCCGTCAAGACCCGACCCGGGCAAACTCACAGGTTGAGCCCCTTTTGGCTTCTGACTTGCCATTTCACGCTCAGCGAAGACCCATGGCCTTGACTTGACGAGTCTTAACAGAATCTGAGAGTTGTCCTAGAACACTCAGCCCACGTAGTGTCTGCGCAGTCGCTCCCCACGGGCGACACCCACGAACGACAGCGGTCCCCGAGATCCTTCGGGGCACCGAGACCAATCAAGGGGAAGAATGTCCACCATCTCGAAGTCCGCCGTTGCCCTCGCTGCGTCCGTCGCACTGGGCGCCGGCATGACGATGGGCGCCGCGCCCTCGGCCGAGGCCGCCTGCTCCTCCATGCGCGTGTGCTCGATGACCGCAGCCAAGAAGATCGTCGCCGGCAAGGCCGTCTACGGGGCCAGCAATGCCTCGGTGCGCCAGCTGCAGATCTCGCTGCGAAATGTCGGCTACAAGATCGTCGTCGACGGCCGGTTCGGCTCGCAGACCCGCGCGACCGTGAAGAAATACCAGGCCCTGCGCGGCCTGTCCGTGAACGGCCGTGTCGATGCTGCCACGCTCAGCGCCCTGCGCAGCGGCAAGCGTCCGGTCAAGAAGGCGGCCGTCAAGGTCACCTCGGTCACCTCCAGCGTCTCGGCGAGCAGCGACGCGCAGCAGGCCGTCTCCTTCGCCTACGCGAAGCTGGGGAGCCCCTACCGCTACGGTGCGACCGGCCCCTACTCCTTCGACTGCTCGGGCCTGACCCAGGCGGCCTACCGCGCCGCTGGTGTCTCGATCCCCCGTACCAGCTACTCCCAGCTGGGTGGCCTGCGCCGCGTCAGCCTGTCGAACCTGAAGCCTGGCGACATCCTCGGTTTCTACGGCGGCGGTCACGTCGGCATCTACATCGGCAACGGCTACGTCATCCACGCCCCGCGCACCGGAGACGTCGTCCGCAAGGCGAAGCTGTCCAGCATGCGCCCGACCTCGGCGGTTCGCCCCGCCTGATCCGGACCTCACGGTGTCCCTGGCCAGGGCCCGACTCTCCCCCACGGAGTCGGGCCCTGGCCCTTTCCGCTCCTACGCAAGCAGAACTC
>NZ_BAAAKI010000004.1:233797-266283 GCF_039527675.1 Luteococcus sanguinis | reverse complement strand
TGGCGGGGAGTTCGTCGTCCAGAGGTGGCTTCAGCCGACTCAGGCACTAGCCACAGACTCAGGCGGTGGCCTCGGCGGGCTTGGCCTGCTGCGGGTCGATGCTGACGCCGGGGCCCATCGTCGAGGAGATGGTCACCTTCTGCAGGTAACGGCCCTTCGAGGCGGACGGCTTCAGACGCAGGATCTCGTCCAGTGCGGCGAAGTAGTTGTCGGCCAGCTGCTGCTGGTCGAACGACGCCTTGCCGATCAGGAAGTGGAGGTTCGCGTGACGGTCCACGCGGAACTCGATCTTGCCGCCCTTGATGTCGGACACGGCCTTGGCCACGTCCATGGTGACGGTACCGGTCTTCGGGTTCGGCATCAGGCCACGGGGGCCCAGCACGCGTCCGAGCTTGCCGACCTTGCCCATCAGGTCCGGGGTGGCCACGACGGCATCGAAGTCAAGGTAGCCGCCAGCGACCTTCTCGATGAGCTCGTCCGAGCCAACCTCGTCCGCGCCGGCGGCCTTGGCGGCCTCGGCGTTCTGGCCCTGGGCGAAGACAAGGACCCTTGCCGTCTTGCCAGTGCCGTGGGGGAGGTTGACCGTGCCACGGACCATCTGGTCCGCCTTGCGGGGATCGACGCCGAGGCGCATGGCCACGTCGATCGTCTCGTCGAACTTCGCCGACGCGCCCGCCTTCACGAGCTCGAGGGCCTGTTCGGCGGAGTAGAGCTGGTTCTCGTCGCGCTTCTCAGCTGCGGCGCGATATGCCTTGCTGCGCTTCATGTCTGGTTCCTAACTGTGTTGCAGCCAGCCTCGCGGGCTGGTCCACCAGGGTCTGGTACGGGCCGCGCAGGCCCTCCCAGGGAATGGATGTGGACGCGATTGGTTCGCGTCCGGGTGTCACTCGACGGTGACGCCCATCGAACGGGCGGTGCCCTCGACGATCTTCATGGCGGCCTCGACGTCATTGGCGTTGAGGTCGGGGAGCTTGGTCTGGGCGATCTCGCGCACCTGGTCCTTGGTCAGCTTGCCGACCTTGTCCTTGTGCGGAACCGCGGAGCCCTTCGCCAGGCCAGCAGCCTTCTTGATCAGCTCGGCAGCCGGAGGAGTCTTGGTGATGAACGTGAACGTGCGGTCCTCGTAGATCGTGATCTCGACCGGGATGATGTTGCCGCGCTGGGACTCCGTCTGGGCGTTGTACGCCTTGCAGAACTCCATGATGTTGACGCCGTGCGGGCCGAGAGCGGTACCGACCGGCGGAGCGGGAGTGGCAGCGCCCGCCTGGAGAGCGACCTTGACGAGGGCCGCCACCTTCTTCTTGGGAGGCATTCTTTGGGTCCTTCTGTGGTGTTGGGGACGAGCTGGTTGCCCGTCCCCCGGTTGGGTGGTCGCCCTGGCGGGACGACCGGCGCGGACCCCCTCGCGAGAGGCGGTCCGCAGCGTGAACTCAGATCTTGGCGATCTGCGGGAAGGTCAGGTCGACCGGGGTCTCGCGCCCCAGGATCTCGACCAGGGCCTTGAGCCGCTGGGTGTTCACGTTGATCTCGGTGATGGTGGCGTGGACGCCGGCGAAGGGACCATCCACGACCTGGACGGAATCGCCGACCTGGAAGTCCATGACCTCCACCTTCTTGCGGCTCCTGGCCGCGGGGACGCCCGAGGTCTCGGCGGCAACGCGCGCGACGACCGAGGGGCGAAGCATGTTCTCGACCTCTTCGAGGCTGAGCGGGACCGGGGCGGTGGCATTGCCGACGAACCCGGTGACCGAAGGCGTGTGGCGCACCGCGGCCCAGGACTCGTCGGTCAGGTCCATCCGGACCAGCACGTAGCCGGGCAGGACGGTGCGGGTGACGGTCTTGCGCTCGCCCTTGCGGATCTCCACGGCCTGCTCGGTGGGGACGATCGTCTGGTAGATGAAGTCCTCCATGTTGAGGGTCACCACACGGGCGTCGAGGTTCTGCTTCACCCGGTTCTCCATGCCGGAGTAGGTGTGCACCACGTACCACTCGCCGATGTTGGTGCGCAGCTCGCTGCGCAGCTCGTCCATCGCCTTCTCGAGCTCGACGTCGTCCCCGTCCTCGAGGTCGTCGTCAACCTCCTCGGCCTGCTCATCCCCCAGGTCGAGGTTCAGGTCGAGCGCGTCGGCGGCCTCGGGCTCGTCGCCGGCGCCGAGGTCGAGGTTGAGCTCGCCCTCCTCGGCCTCGGAGTCGTCGAGGCCGAGCTGGCCAAGGTCGATGTCCACCTCGTCAACCGCGTCCACGGACGGGTCGAAGTCAGAATTCTGGGTCACAATCCACTCCCTGTCAGATACAGAGGTCACTTGCCGAACAGCTTGAGAAGCAGCCAGCCGAAACCGAAGTCGAGCAGGCCGACGAACGCGATCATGAACAACACGAACACGAGGACGACTGCAAAGTAGTTTCCGAGCTGCTCACCCGTGGGCCAGATGACCTTGCGCAGCTCGCCGATGGCCTGGTTCACGAAACCGATCGGCGTGGTGCGTCCGTGGTCGGCCACGGCGGCCGCGGAGGCGACCTGGCGGGTGGGCGTGAGGGTGCCGGTCTCGCTCTTGTCGACCGGCTTGCGACGGACGGCGCGACGGGTGCTGGCCACCTCGGGCTCGGGGGCGACGCGCTTGACCGGGCGGCGGCGGGCCACCTGGGCCGCGATCGCTGCCTGCTCGGCAGGATCTGCGGCGGGCTGCTCGTCGGCGATCTCGGCAACGCTGTCAGTCGCGCCAACCGATTCGTCGGCCAGGGGCGTCTGACGCTTCACGGGACGGCTGGAACGAGCCTTCCTGGCGGCCTGCTCGGCCGCGGCCAGCTGGGCTGCGTCGTCGATGACGACGTCGGCGGGATCAGCGTCGAAGGGGGTCTGGTCGAGCTCGACGTCGGCGAACTCGATCTCCTCGGCCTCGGTGTCGACGAGCTCATAGCTGTCGGCCTGGGCGGGCAGGTCGGCGGCAAGCTGCTCACCAGCGGGGTCAGTCGTGTCGCTCAGCTGTGCCTCGTCGTCGCCAAAAGGCTCGGGGCGCTGGTCGTCAGCCACTGTGTTCCTTCGCTCTGGTGCCTTTCGGCTTGCTCGGTGGTGCGTCACGGTCCGGGCGGACCTGCCTGGTCAACGGGAGAACCCGTTTCGCAGGGCAAGAGGGACTTGAACCCCCAACCTGCGGTTTTGGAGACCGCTGCTCTGCCAATTGAGCTATTGCCCTTCGATGGCACCCGACCTGCGGGTGCCACCAAGATGAACAGTGTAGGCGGTTTGCCCGGTCACGTCGAACCGGCGCCTGCGCCCCACCGACGGGAGGCCTCGTCAGCGTGTCCCCACCGCGCATCCGACCAGTACCGGCTCGGGTTCCAAGGTCACGCCGAAGCGTTCCTGGACGCCCGTGCGGATCTCGTCCGCCAGAGCGACGACGTCGCTGGTGCGCGCCTCGCCCCGGTTGGTCAGCGCCAGGGTGTGCTTGGTGGAGACGGTGGCGGGGCCCTGTCCGTAGCCCTTGGTGAAACCGGCGTGGTCGATCAGCCAGGCCGCCGAGGTCTTCACCAGTCCCCCATCGGCCGGGAAGCGGGGGGCGTCGGCCGGGAGAGCCGCCGCTGCCTCCTCGTCGAGCAGCGGGTTGGTGAAGAACGACCCGGCGCTCCAGGTGTCATGGTCGGCGGGGTCGACCACCATGCCCTTGGACGCGCGCAGGGCCAGCACCGTCTCGCGGACCGTGGCCGAGGGGACCCGCTGTCCGGCCTCGACGCCCAGACGACGGGCGAGTTCGGGGTAACGGATGGGCGCCGACAGGCTGCCCAGCTCGAACTGGAAGTGCACCTCCACCACGACATAGCGCCCGGTGGGGCCCCCGGCGGGCATCCGGGTGCGCTTGAAGACCGAGTCGCGGTAGCTGAACTCGCACTGCTGCGAGGTGAAGGTGCGGAACTCGCCGGTCTCGCGGTCGAGCGTGCGGACCCGGGCGATGGTCTGGCTGACGTCCTGGCCATACGCGCCGACATTCTGGATCGGGGTGGAACCGACCAGTCCGGGGATGCCCGACAGGGCCTCGACCCCGAACCACTCCTGCGAGATGGCATAGGCCACCAGCTCGTCCCAGCACTCCCCCGCCTGGACGCGCACGTAGGCGCCGCCACAGGAGGAGACGTCGGCCGAGATGCCACGGGTGGCGACCTTCACGACCGTCCCCGCGAAGCCCTCGTCGGCCACCAGCAGGTTGGAGCCGCCGGACAGCACCAGCAGCGGCTCACCCGCGGCGTCGGCGGCGCGGACCGCGTCGCACAGTTCCTGCTCGGTGGTGGCCACGACCAGCTTGGTGGCCGGTCCACCGAGGCGGAAGGTGGTGTGGTCGGCCAGCACCAGCGAGGACGAGATGTCGGTGGCCGGCGTGCTCGGTGCCTTGATGCGAGCCACGTCGCACCCGGAGTCAACGTCCGGGCCAGCCGAGATCTTGATGCCGAACTGCTCGGTCACAGCGCAACCTCCACCTTCACGGCGCCCAGCACCTTGTCGTCCCCACAGTTCGCCTCCAGGGCGATCGTCGCCACGCCGTCGGCCACCGCGGTCACGGTGCCGCCGAAGTGCACCAGCAGGCCTTCGTCATCGTCCGGCACCTGGATCGGGCGGGTGAAACGGACGAAGTAGGAGCGGACCCGGGCCGGGTCCTGGCACCAGTCGGTGACGACGCGCAGGGCAGTGCCCATCGTCCACATGCCGTGGGCCACGACCCCGGGCAGGCCGATGGCCTGGGCGTGGCGGTCGCTGAAGTGGATCGGGTTGAGGTCGGTGGAGGCGCCGGAGTAGCGCACGACACGCTCGCGGGTGACGTGGACGTCCAACGCAGGCAACACGTCGCCGACGGCGACGGTGCCGGGGTCGAAGATGGCAGGAGGGTCGAAGATGGCAGGGGGGTCGAAGATGACGGCGTCGCTCATGCCGAGGCTCCTTCGGGACGGGTGTGCATCAGCTGGGAGGTTGCGGTGCAGACGCTCTCACCAGCGGTGGTGCGCAGGTCGACCGCGACAGTGACCATGTCGGTGGTGCCCCGGTTGCGGACCTTCTCGATCGTCAGCTGGGCCACGACCTCGTCCCCGGCACGCAGCGGACGCTGCCAGGTGAACTGCTGGTCGGCATGCATGGTGCGCATCAGGGCCAGGCCCAGTTCCTCGTCATCGAAGAGCGCGGCCCAGGCCTGCGAGCCGATCACCATCGCGAAGGTAGGCGGTGCGATCGCATCGTCCCCACGGTAGGCCGGGTTCTGGTCACCGCCCTCGACGCCACCGAGGGCCTCGGCGAACTCGGCGATCTTGGCGCGGCTGACGACATAGGGCTCGGTGGGCGGGTAGGTGCGGCCCACGTGCTCTGGGGTGATCGGCATGCCACGAGGCTACCTGTTCACGGCCGGTTCACCCGAGCGGCCAACCCACGTTCACCTGCCGCTGAGAGGTTGCTCCCACGCCCCCACGCATGTTCCCCACTCGACAGTTCCACCACACCATCGGAGACACCATGCCGAAGTCCTCGCGTCGCGCCGCAGCGGCGCTCACCTCGATCGCCCTCGCCGGCGGCCTGCTCACCTGTGCGCCGGATGCGCTGGCCAACAATGGCCGCGGCCAGGCCCCCGACCACGGTTCCTTCACCCGTACCGCCACCTTCCCGGCCTACTTCAACACCCAGGCCTCCGAGGCGTCCGTCGCGGAGATCTCGACGATCACCCCGGACGGCAAGACGGTCGTCTACACCGACGCCGCGGGCCAGCGGATCGGCTTCGTCGACGTCCGCAATGCCAACTCCCCCAAGCCGCTCGGCACCGTTGACGTCCCCGGTGAGCCCACCAGCGTGTACGCGACCGGCTCGCACATCCTGGTCTGCGTCGACCAGACCGATGGTGACTTCGCCAACCCCAAGGGCGCGCTGTTGGTCTTCGACGCGTCGACGCGTGAGCTGGAGCGCACCATCGACCTGGGCGGGCAGCCCGACTCCATCGACGTGACCGCGGACGGCGCCTGGGCAACCATCGCCATCGAGAACCAGCGCGACGAGGAGTTCGCCCCCGCCGGCGGCAAGGCCGGCGACCTGCCGCAGCTGCCCGCCGGCTTCCTGACCACCGTCCACCTCGACGGAGCCCCCGCGAACTGGACCCTCAGCCGCACGGAGCTGACCAACCTTCCCGGCATGGTCGCGCCGTCGGATCCCGAGCCGGAGTACGTGAAGATCAGCCCGGACGGCCGTTACGCGGCGCTGACGCTGCAGGAGAACAACCAGATCGCGATCATCGACTTCCGCAACAACACGGTCGTCCGTTCGTTCAGCGCCGGCACCAACACCGTCGCCGGGATCGACGTCAAGAAGGACGGCGTCATCGACACCACCGGCTCGATCACCGACGTCCGCCGTGAGCCGGACTCGATCGGCTGGGTCGACGACAACCACGTCGCCACCGCCAACGAGGGCGACTGGAAGGGTGGCACCCGCGGGTGGACGGTCTTCAACGCCGCCAGCGGCGCCGTCGTCTGGGATGCGGGCAACACCCTGGAGCAGCTGGTGATCGCCAACGGCTCCTGGCCCGAGGACCGGGCCGCCAAGAAGGGCATCGAACCGGAAGGCCTGGCGGTGGCCACCTTCGGCGGCACCCGTTACGCCTTCGTCGGGTCCGAGCGCGCGAATGTCGTGGCCGTCTACGACGTGACCGACCCCGCGAACCCCGTCTACAAGCAGATGCTGCCCTCGACCAATGGCCCCGAGGGCATCCTGCCGGTGCCCTCGCGCAACATGCTCGTGGTCTCCAGCGAGACCGACGATGCGTCGGTGAACGTGCGCGCCAGCGTGCAGTTGTACACCTTCAACCCGGGTGCCACGAAGAGCACGAAGAAGAAGCTGTCCGGCAACTGGCCGCAGCTCACCTCGGATGCGGGGATCGCGTGGGGTGCGCTGGGTGCCCTGACCGCCGATCCGACGGTTGCCGGAAAGCTGTGGAGCGCCACCGATTCGGCGTACAAGAACACCCGGATCCTTGAGATCGACGCGACGCAGGCTCCTGCGCAGGTCGTCGCCGAGATCCCGGTGACCAAGGCAGGCAAGCAGGCGAGCTACGACGTCGAGGGCCTGTGGCGCAAGGCTGACGGCTCGGGCTTCTGGCTCGGCGTCGAGGGCGCGACCGGCGCTGGCAACCTGCTGGTGGAGACCGACGCTGCCGGTGTGGTGCTGCGCGAGGTGACCCTGCCGGCCGGGTACACCGCGAAGCTCGGCAAGCAGGGCATCGAGGGCGTCACCGGCAATGCCGACGGCTCGGTGCTGTACGTCGCGATGCAGCGCGAGGCCAGCGGCGAGGATGTCACCCGGATCGGACGCTACGACGTCGCGACCGGTGAGTGGACCTTCTACGGCTACCAGCTGGAGACCACCGACGTAGCCGGTGACTGGATCGGCCTGTCCGAGATCACCTACGTGGGCGCCAAGGACGGGGCCGACCAGCTCGCGGTCATCGAGCGCGACAAGCTGAACGGTCCGAACGCGCAGGTCAAGCGCCTGTACACCTTCACGGTTGCTGGTCCGGGTGGGGGCGACGGCCAGGAGCTGCCGGTGGTCGCCAAGGAACTGGCCTACGACGTGCTGCCCGTTCTGCAGTCCACCAATGGCTGGACCCAGGAGAAGCTGGAGGGCATGACCATCGACGCGAACCGCGACGTGTACGTCATCACCGACAACGACGGCGTCAAGGACGCGACCGGCGAGACCGTCTTCGCCAACCTGGGCAAGGTCTTCGGACGCTGACGCACTGGCCCTCGGTCGACGATGGGGCGGTTCCCGGTCACGGGAACCGCCCCATCTTGGTTCAACGGCCCGCTGGGGCCCGCCCCCGTTGACGAGGGCCCAACAAGGACGACCCAGGCGGGGCGAAATGTGCGTCAACGTGGGGCATGGGGACGCATTTCGACCAGGCCCGGGCAATGTGCGGCTCTGGACGGGGATCGGTGCGACCAAGCGGGTGCGAACGGCACCAGGCCGCCGCCCCGGGAGGGACGACGGCCTGGTGAGAAGACTCAGTACGAGATCAGCGGGTCTCGCGGTGCGCCGTGTGCGAGCTGCACTTCGGGCAGAACTTCTTCAGCTCGAGACGATCGGGATCGTTGCGGCGGTTCTTCTTGGTGATGTAGTTGCGCTCCTTGCACTCGGTGCAGGCAAGCGTGATCTTGGGACGAATGTCCCCGCCCTTCTTGGCCATGGTGTTTCCTTCGTGTGCTTGGTGCGCGCTGTCGGGCGACAGCGTTTCGACGACTAGTTGTTGGTAGCGGAGGCGGGAATCGAACCCGCGACACAGCGATTATGAGCCGCTTGCTCTACCCCTGAGCTACCCCGCCAGGTTGTCCGTGGACCGCTCGGATAACCGAGGCCGCTGGGTGAACGGCCATCCGTGGACAATCAGAGCCCCCAAGCAGAATCGAACTGCTGACCTTCTCCTTACCATGGAGACGCTCTACCTACTGAGCTATAGGGGCTTGCCGACCGACAAATCTAGCGGCCCCGGAGGGTTCGTCCAAATCTCGTCCTGCTGTCACCGTCCGCACCTCTCGGCGTTTGGGCGACCCGCACCATGGTAGGGGACGCGCGCGCCAGCCACAAATCGAGCCCCTGGGGCCCTGCCTGCCCGTCTGACCCGGCATGATCATCCCGCCAGCGATCCCGGCCGAAAGGTCCTTGGCACCGCACCGCCCTCACCCGCGGCGCGGGCGTTGTGGATCGTGGCGGGGTAGGTCGGCCGTGGTGAGTCGGTGCTGGGCCAGGTGCTCGAACATCGTGGCGTTGGCGTCGCAGGGTTGGGCAAGCAGTCGGCGTGGCAGGTGCCGGTTCGGGGGGTCCATGGCACCGAAGCCTTCCTGCAAGGCGAAGAGCAGACGACC
The DNA here is from genome assembly GCF_039527675.1 of Luteococcus sanguinis. NCBI lineage: Bacteria > Bacillati > Actinomycetota > Actinomycetes > Propionibacteriales > Propionibacteriaceae > Luteococcus > Luteococcus sanguinis. The sequence goes on along the minus strand of NZ_BAAAKI010000004.1, from coordinate 257,400 downwards.
AACCAGTGCGGCACTAGGCTAAACGCGCAGACGGCCGTTCAAAGGCCCCGACGAGAGGTGGACCCATGGCCACTCCCCACATCACCGCAGAGGCCGGCCAGATCGCCGAACTGGTCCTGATGCCCGGCGACCCGAAGCGCGCCGCCCGAATCGCGGAGACTTTCCTCACCGACGCGCAGCTGGTCAGCGACGTGCGCGGCATCGGCTGCTACACCGGCACCTACCAGGGCAGCCCGATGAGCGTGATGGCCTCCGGGATGGGCATCGCGTCCCTGTCGATCTACGCCACCGAGCTGTTCCGCTTCTACGGCGTGAAGCGCATCTGCCGGGTGGGGACGTGCGGCGGCATCTCCCCCGCGGTGAAGGTGCGCGACGTCATCATCGGCAACGCCGCCCACACCAACTCCAATGTCTCGACGCTCTACACCCCCGGCGTGACCATGTCACTCGCGGCGAGCTTCGACATGTTGCGGGGGGCCGTCGACCAGGCCCGTTCGATGGAGCTCGCCGAGGGTGCGCAGGTGCACGTGGGGCCGGTGTACTCGTCCGACTTCTTCTACCTCAACCGCGCTGATGTCGCCGAGGGCCTGGACCGCGTCGGCACCCTTGGCGTCGAGATGGAGGCCGCCGGGCTGTACGCCTGCGCCGCGCTGGAGGGCGCGGAAGCGCTGACCGTGCTCACCGTCTCCGACCACCTCAAGGACGGATCGGGTGACATGAGCGCCGAGGAACGCGAGACGAGCTTCGGCAATGCGCTGCAGATCGCGGCGGCGGGGCTGCTGGCCTGAGCTGTGTACGGCCTGGATGGCTGGCGCACGAAGGTGCCCATGACAAGCATCAAGGCCCCGGATCTTTTCAGATCCGGGGCCTTGTGGCAGGTGTAGGGTTCGAACCTACGTAGGCAATGCCGACAGATTTACAGTCTGCTCCCTTTGGCCGCTCGGGCAACCTGCCAAGCCGGTTTCCCGGCGAGGAGAAACTGTAGCAGGGCGTCCCCGTGGCCGCGAATCCGGCACAATGGCCTGCGACTGAACCACCGACACAGGAGGCAACACGTGGCGTCCGACAGCTCCTTCGACATCGTCAGCAAGGTCGACCGGCAGGAGGTCGACAATGCACTGGGGCAGGCGGCCCGCGAGGTCAGCCAGCGCTTCGACTTCAAGAACACCGACTCCACCATCAAGTGGTCGGGAGAGGACATCGAGATCGAGAGCAACGGCGAGGAGCGCGCCAAGGCGGTGCTGGACGTGTTCCAGTCCAAGCTCGTCAAGCGCGGCGTCAGCCTCAAGGCGCTCGACGCCGGAGAACCGCGCCTCAGCGGCAAGATGTGGAAGATCACCTGCAGCACCAAGCAGGGCATCACCCAGGAGAACGCGAAGAAGATCTCCAAGCTCGTGCGCGATGAGGGCCCCAAGGGCGTCAAGTGCCTGATCCAGGGAGACGAGCTGCGGGTCAGCTCCAAGAGCCGCGACGACCTCCAGACGGTCCAGAAGATGGTCAAGGACGCCGACTACGACTTCGCGGTCCAGTTCGTCAACTACCGCTGAACCTCACCGAAGGGGCCTCGAGACGTACTCGGGGCCCCGTCGGCATGTCCCGCTAGGGTTTCCGCCATGCTTCGAGTCGCCACCTTCAACGTCAACGGCATCCGGGCCACCCAGAAACGCGGCTTCGAGCGATGGTTGGCAGCGCGCGAGTGCGATGTGGTGGCACTGCAGGAGGTCCGCTGCCCGGTGCCAATGCTCCCCGACGGGGTGTTCGGCCAGTACCACCTCACCTACGACGCGGGACAGCTCGCCGGACGCAACGGCGTGGCCGTGCTCACTCGGGAACAGCCAATCGACGTGCGGTCCTGGGGTGCCGGCGTACTCGTCCGCGCACCTGGTGACGGGCACGTCGAGGAGCGCGAACCGGGCCGGACGGACCAGATGGCGCGAGAACTCAAGGCCTTCGCGACCGAAGGACGCTATGTAGAGGTCGACCTGGCGGACGCCCCCTTGACCGTCGCCAGCCTCTACCTGCCCAAGGGCGGTACCTCGGCCGAACTCCAGGCCAAGTACGGCAATGGACGAACCGAGCCCGATGGCGGCGCCAAGTACGAGCGCAAGATGCGCTTCCTGGCGGGTTTCGCGCGCCATCTCACCCGCGCGCGCAAGGCGGCAGCGGCGCAGGGACGCGAGTTCCTGGTGCTGGGCGACTTCAACATCGCCCACACCGAGCTAGACCTCAAGAACTGGCGCAGCGCCAAGAACAGCGAGGGCTTCCTGCCCGAGGAGCGCGAGTGGTTCTCCGGCTTGCTCTCCCCCAGGACCCTGGTGGACGTGGTGCGCCGGCTGCACCCGGACGAGCAGGGTCCCTACTCCTGGTGGAGCTGGATGGGTGGCGCTTTCGAGCGGGACACGGGCTGGCGGATCGACTACCACTTGGCCACCCCCAGGCTGGCGCGGACGGCCGTGATGGGTGGCACCGACCGGGAGGCCAGCTACCAGGAGCGGATGAGCGACCACGCGCCCGTTGTGGTCGACTACGACTTCGGGTGACCGCCAAGAACGCCCTGTGAGCGGAGTTCGGTCCCTGGCTGGGACCGGATTGCTCTGTGACGGCGATTTTGGCGGAAGCTGGCCGCAGGGATCCCTCGACAAGCTCGGAAAACGTCAAGGGGCAGGCTCGGGGAACGGTCAGCGGAACATCTGCTCCACGCGGTCGCGGCTGACGTCCTCGATGCGGGCGATGGACCAGACCGGGTTGCGATCCTTGTCGACGAGCTGGGCCCGGACGCCCTCACAGAAGTCGGAGTCCGCGACGAAGTTTCGGGCCAGCACCAGGTCCTGGGCGAGCACCTCGCCGACGTCCGACATCGATTCCGCCCGGCGCACCGCCTCCAGCGCGACGCAGACGCTCAACGGCGACTTGGTGCGCAGCAGCGCCCCGGCCCCGCGCGCCCGACCGTCCGAATGCTCCTCCAACCGCGCGACGATCGCGGTGGCGTCGTCACCGGCGAAGCACTCGTCCACCCACACGGCATCGGTCTCCAGCTGGCACGGACCCTCGGGAAGGTCGCCTGCCACCCGATCCACCATGCCGGCCCACAGTGCAGAGCCAGCGTCGATGCTCGTACCGGTCATGGCCAGGTAGGCGCCGGTCTGGCCGGGAGCGCGGGAGAGCTGCCAGTCGATGCCGACGTCGGGGAACAGGCCGATCGTCGTCTCGGGCATCGCCAGCACCAGGTCGGGGGCGGAGACGACCTCGGCGGCATGCAGCGCCAGCCCCAGCCCGCCACCCATCGAGATGCCGTGGATGAGGGCCGTCACCGGCTTGGGGTAGGTGGCAATCAACGCGTCGAGCTCGTACTCGTGCTCGAAGAAGGCAACCGCCTCCTCGGGCTGGGTCGACACCAGTTCTCGAATCGCCCGCACGTCTGCGCCGGAGCAGAAGCCCCGCTCTCCCTCGCCGCGCAGTTCGACGCGCTCAATGGCATCCTCGTCGATCCAGGCGCGCAGTTGTGCGTCCACCTCCTGCAGCATCTGCGGGCTCAGCGCATTGATCGCCCGCGGCCGATCCAGCCGGACGATGCCGCTACCTTCGCTGACCTCGAACTGGACGTTGTCGCTCACTTCTTGTCTCCTCGCCGGTGTCGTCGTCGAGCTTCGGTGGAACGGTCATGGGTGTGCACCTGCCAGGCGTAGCCGGCGACGGCCGCCACCCCCAGTGCGAGCGCCCCATTGTTGCCCTGCGTCGCGCTCACGGAGTTGCGCCAGGCCAGGTTGATGGCGGCGTAGCTGAGCAGGATCACCGTGGCCCAGACCGCAGCGCGCACCATCTTGTTCGAGGGCTTGGTGAGCGGCAGCAACACCCCTCCCCACAGGACATACCAGGAGTGCAGGGCCGGGGACGCGAGCGCGAACAGCAAGTAGCTCCAGGACAGGAAGGTGATCGGACGCCGACGAGCGATCGTGAGTGCCATCGCGGCGATGCCGATGCTGCTGACGCCCAGCCCGATCTGGCGAACGGTGCGTACGGCCATGCGTCCGGTCGAGTCGAGCCCGAACAGGTTGAGCACGAACTGCAGCCCCTGGCCAATGATCGTGGACGGGGAGACGGTGACGACCAGGCCAGGCACGCCCACCGCGTTCAGCCAGCCGTAGCCCAGGCCGGTCATCGCGGTGATGGCGGCAAAGGCGCCCAACGCCAGCGCGAAGCTCGCCACGGCACGTGCGACGACGGTGAGCACCTCTCGCCCGTGCCACCCCACCCACGGACGGGCTATCAAGGGCAGCGCATAGGCGGCCAGGATCGCGGGTTGCTTGATGGCCGCGGCCACGCCGACGATGACGGCGGATGCCAGCCACGACCACTTGCCCTGGTAGGCCAGCCAGAGCGCCAGCACGACCAGCCCGACCATCAACGCGTCGTTGTGGGCGCCGCCGATGAAGTCGATCACGAGCACCGGGCTGAGGGTTGCGAACCAGGCCGCCTGGGCCGGGTCGATGCCCAATCGGACGGCGATCCGTGGCACCAGCAGGCCGATCAGCACCACGCCGAGCAGGGCAGGCACCCGCATCAGCAGCGACGAGATGAAGGGGTCGTAACCGGCCAGGTGGACCAGCCCGTGCTGGATCTGCAGGCTCAACGGTCCATAGGGGGCAGGCGTGAACCGCCACACCCAGGCGACCTGGTCGGCGAAGCCACCGGGCAGCGTCCCCGGACCCGCCTGGTAGGGATTCGTCCCGTTGTGCACCATCCAGCCCTGGGCCGCGTAGGAGTAGGCGTCGTGGCTGAAGACCGGGGGCGCCAGCAGGAAGGGCGCTCCCCAGATGCCCAGCACCGCCCAGTGCTTGAGGTCGCGCCAGGCGACGGGCGTCCCCTCGTCGTTGGACGGACGCAGCCGGAACCACGCATCCACCAGCAGTGCCAGCCCGGCCAGCACCGCGACGGTGCCGAGCAGCCGGAAGGGGGCACCGGTGAGGTGGGCGGCGCGCAGCGGGCCCATCAGGGCGGAACTGCGGGGCAGGTAGGCGGGCGTCAGTGAACCGAGGGCGATCAGCAGGGTGCCGTGGAAGCCGCGCCGCACATTGCGCACGGCCCAGGCGTCCCTGACGCTGCTCCAGTGCAGGCCCAGCTCCTGCCACACATTCCCGGCGCCGCTCACTGGCGTCCCAGCTTGTCGTTTGGCAACGCCTCGTGGTCCAACTCAGCGTGCCGCAACTCATCGTGCCGCAGCTCGTCGTGCCGCAGCGTGCTGAGTTCCCGCTCGTTGGGGACGTGCGGACCAGCCCACTCGAGCGCATCGAAGGGACACTCGTCGATGCAGATGCCGCAGTACATGCACAGCGACCAGTCGATCTCGAAGCGGTCGAGGACGTTGACCGTCCGCTGCCTGGCACCGGCGGGCAGATCGGTGGCGGCCTCGGGGTGCGAGTCGATGTGGATGCACCAGGCGGGACACTCCCGGGCGCAGATCATGCAGGAGGTGCACTTGTCGGGCAGCAGGCGGATGGATCCGTGGGTGCGGTCGCTCATCGGCGCCTCCTGACGCGTCCACCGGCAACCGACGCAGCGATCTCGTCCGCCGCGGCCGGGGGAAGTGCGGGGTCCCGGTTTCCCCAGGTGGCAGGGTCGGGAACCCCCGGCGGGGCCATCCGGCGGCGGGCAGCCCCCGGGCCCTCACCTGGCTCCTTGCCGCCGGGCCAGGGCTGGGCCGCCCGGGCGGCCAGGACGTGGTCCTTGCGGAGCCACCGGACGGCCGGTTGCCCGGACACCGGGTGGTTGAGCAGGGGCGCAGGGTCGCCGCCGGTGAACTCGATCCCGAAGAAATCGTGCACCTCCCGCTCGTGCCAGCTGGCACCGGCGAAGACACCGGAGATGGTGTCGAGGCGTGGTTCGTCCCGGGGGATGCGGACGTGCAGCTGCCGGCCGCGACCAATCGTCCAGTCGACCAGCCGGACGACCACGCGGAACTCCTCGGTTCGTCCGACCTCGTCGACGGCATCCAGGAAGTCGAAGGTGGTGAAGCCGTCGGCACGAGCGGCTTCGACCGAGGTCACCCAGCCATCCGGGTTGACGGTGAGGATCTCGTCCGCTGCTCCATGCGCGCTCATGCCCCCATCTCCTCGGTGCCCACGGCACCACCGACGAGGCTGTCGACGACTCCCGCCAGCGCCGCTGGCGGGGGTGGGCAACCCGGGACATAGGTGTCGACGCGCACGAACTGGTCAACGCCCTTGGTGACCGAGTAGCTGTCCCAATAGGGCCCACCGGCGCAGGCGCAGGCCCCGAAGCTCACGACGTGCGCGCCCGGGAGCGCGGCGACCCGGGCGGCGACCAGCGGTGCCAGCACGTCGGTCAGAGTCCCCGACAGCACGGCGACGACCTGCGCACCGTCGGGCACCTGGTCGACATGGGTCGCGGACGCGGGCACTGCGAACTCGCTCTCGATCGCGCAGCAGGCCAGGCCCAGGTCGACGACCACGACCCGTCCGTCGCCGTACCAGTCGAGGTGGGCACGCGGCGCGGGTGAGGGCAACGTGACGGACATGCTGGCCAGACTACGCGAGCGGCCCGTTCACCTGCTTCGTGGGAACCGATGGCCGTAGTGCCGAGCCGCCCCAAGAATCCGCCCCGAAATCCTGTGGCGATCGGCAACGGACAGGCTTATGTGGGTACATCTCCGGCGGGTAGGGTGGACAGCCGATACCCGAGCGAGGAAATGGGGCAACGCGTGGCTGACGTGCGAGTACTGGACCGAGTGGTCATCAGGTTCGCCGGCGACTCAGGCGACGGCATGCAGCTGACCGGCGACCGGTTCACTCATGACTCCGCCACCTTCGGCAATGACATCTCCACCCTGCCGAACTTCCCGGCCGAGATCCGCGCGCCACAGGGCACGTTGCCGGGCGTCTCCAGTTTCCAGGTGCACTTCGCCAACTACGACATCGTCACCCCCGGCGACCGTCCCGACGTGCTCGTCGCGATGAACCCGGCGGCGCTGAAGGCGAACCTCAAGGACCTCGCCCGCGGCGGCCTGCTCGTCGTGGACTCCGCCGAGTTCACCAAGCGCAACCTCTCCAAGGTCGGCTACGAGGCCAACCCGCTCGAGGATGACTCGCTGAGTGACTATCACCTGGTCGCCCTCGACCTGACGGGCCTCGCGGTCGCCTCGGTCAAGGACTTCGGCCTGGGCCGGAAGGACTCGGCGCGCGCGAAGAACATGTTCGCACTGGGTCTGCTGAGCTGGCTCTACAACCGTCCGATCGAGTCGACGGTCGATTTCCTGTCGACGAAGTTCGCCAAGAAGCCCGACATCCGGGACGCGAACGTCGCCGCCCTGCGCGCCGGCCACGCCTACGGCGAGACCACCGAGGACTTCGCGGTGCGCTACGAGGTCGCCGCCGCCGAGATGGCCCCCGGCCTGTACCGCCAGGTGTCCGGCAACCTCGCCACCGCGCTGGGCCTGATCACCGGCGCCGCCCGCGCCGACCTGCAGCTCTTCCTGGGCTCCTACCCGATCACCCCGGCCTCCGACATCCTGCACGAGCTGAGCAAGCACAAGGCTCGCGGCGTGATGACCTTCCAGGCCGAGGACGAGATCGCGGGCGTTGCCGCAGCGCTCGGCGCCTCCTTCGGTGGCCTGCTGGGTGTCACCACAACGTCGGGCCCCGGCATGGCGCTGAAGGCCGAGACCATCGGCCTGGGCGTCATGACCGAGCTGCCGCTGGTCGTCGTGGACGTCCAGCGCGCCGGCCCCTCGACCGGCATGCCGACAAAGACCGAGCAGGCAGACCTGCTGCAGGTGCTGTACGGCCGCAATGGCGAGTCGCCCGTGCCCGTGCTGGCCCCGGCCACACCCGCCGACTGCTTCGAGATGGCCTACGAGGCCTGCCGGATCGCCGTCACCTACCGCACCCCGGTGGTGCTGCTGAGCGACGGATACCTCGCCAACGGCGCCGAGCCGTGGAAGCTGCCCGAGATCGACCAGATGCCCGCCATCGACCCGGGCTTTGCGACCGGGCCGAACGACGGCGAGGACTTCCTCCCATACAAGCGTGACCCCGAGACCCTGGCCCGCGCCTGGGCGATTCCGGGCACGCCCGGCCTGGAGCACCGCATCGGCGGCATCGAGAAGGCCGACGGCACCGGCAACATCTCCTACGACCCGGCCAACCACGACAAGATGGTCCGGCTGCGCCAAGCCAAGGTCGACGGCATCGTCCGCGACGTGCCCGACGTCGTGGTGGACGACCCGAGCGGTGAGGCCAAGGTGCTGGTGATCGGCTGGGGCTCCACCTACGGCCCGATCACCGCCGCCGTGCGCCGCGTCCGCGCGACCGGACGCAATGTCGCCCAGGCACACGTCCGGCACATGAACCCGCTGCCCGCCAACCTCGGCGAGGTGCTTCGGGCCTACGACCGCATCATCGTCCCCGAGATGAACCTCGGCCAGTTCGCGATGATGCTGCGCGCCAAGTACCTGGTCGACGTGCACAGCTACTCACGCGTCTTCGGCCTGCCGATCTCGCTGAGCGAGCTGGCCAACGACCTTGAGGGCGACATCGACGAGCTCGACCCGACGCACGCCAACGACCCGCTCGACGAGCCGGAGGTCTCCGAGGGCCCGGGCAGCGAGGACTTCGGCGACGGCCGCCTGGCACCCGACGTCCACGAAGCCCAGCACCACGCGCAGTCCGCACGCATCCACCCGGAGGAGCACAAGTGAGCACCACCGAAGCCACCAGCCCGACCCAGTACCGCGGTCTGGCGGGTGTCCCGCTGTCGATCGAGCCGCTGAACCGCAAGGACTTCACCAGCGACCAGGAGGTGCGCTGGTGCCCCGGTTGCGGTGACTACGCCATCCTCGCCGCCTTCCAGGGCCTGATGCCCGAGCTGGGCATCAAGCGCGAGAACACCGTGATCGTCTCGGGCATCGGCTGCTCGTCACGGTTCCCGTACTACGTGGACAGCTACGGCATGCACTCGATCCACGGCCGTGCCCCGGCCATCGCCACCGGCCTGGCCACCGGACGTCCCGATCTGGGCGTCTGGGTCGTCACCGGCGATGGGGACGCGCTGAGCATCGGCGGCAACCACCTGATCCACGCCATGCGCCGCAACGTGAACATCACCGTGATGCTGTTCAACAACCGCATCTACGGCCTGACCAAGGGTCAGTACTCCCCCACCTCCGAGCGCGGCAAGGTGACCAAGTCGAGCCCGATGGGTTCGCTGGACACCCCCTTCAATCCGCTCTCGCTGGCGCTGGGGGCCGAGGCCTCCTTCGTCGCCCGCACGATCGACTCCGACCGGGCGCACCTGAGCGAGGTACTGAAGGCTGCCGCCAACCACCGCGGCGCCTCACTGATCGAGATCTACCAGAACTGCCCGATCTTCAACGACGGTGCCTTCGAGGGGCTGAAGGGCCCCGGCTCGGACGAGACGATCATCCCGCTGGTTCACGGACAGGCGATCACCTTCGGTGCGGACAACCATCTGGGTGTCGTGCGCGAAGCCGACGGTTCCGTGCGCGTCGCCGAAGTCTCCGAGGTGGGCCTTGACCGCGTGCTGGTGCACGACGCGCACGCCGAGGACCCGAGCCTGGCCTTCGCGCTCAGCCGCCTGACCGACAGTGGCGAGCTGCACCGCGCGCCGATCGGCATTTTCCGCAATGTCGAGCGTCCGGCCTACGACGACCTCACCCGCGAGCAGCTCGTGACCGCCGGTTTCGACTCGTCGAACCGAATGGCGGGGCTGCAGGAGCTGGTCGAGGGCAAGGACACCTGGCTCGTCAGCTGACCATGCCGCGGCCATCCGATCACCCAGACGACAGGCCCGCCCGGGTCGTCCGGGCGGGTGAGGTGCCGTTGCCGGGTGCCGCCGAGCAGACACGCATCGCTGGCAAGGCGGTGCCCACCCCGATGCCGGTCAAGGAGCAACACGAACCACTGCGGGAGCGCTATCAAGCACCTGGCGCCGACGCGGTGCCGGCCCGAACCCCCCGACGGGGGCTGGCTGCGGCTGTCGCCGGCGCGATCGCGCTGGGCGTGGTGACTGGCTGGGGGCTGCACTGGTGGGACGGCCGCACCCCCGCTGCCGAGGCGACCATAGCGGCGTCCAACCCCAGCGGCGCGCGCGCAGACCGGCTGGTGCGCGGCTACCTCGAGGCGCTGGCTTCCGGGGACACCGCCGCCGCCCTCGCCGCTGGACCGGCCCCTACGCGCGGCACCACCGACCTCTTGGAACCCGAGATCTTCGCCGCAGCCCGTGAGATCGCGCCGGTCACCGAGGTGCGCGTCGCCAACCAGTCCGGCACGACGACCCTCGTACCGGCCTCCTACCGGATGGGAACCAAAGTCGTCCGGGCCGACTTCCAGGTGCGCCGGGACGATGCAGGGGCCTGGCAGTTGGTGCGCACCACGCGCACCGTCCGGCTGGTCGGGACGACCGGGCGGGTCCCGCTGCTGGTCAACGGGCAGCGCCTCACGCCGGGAAGCACGATCGAGCTGCTTCCCGGCGCCTACCGCCTCACGACCGGACTGCCCTTCGTCGACTACGCGGGCGACACCATCGACGTCCTCGACCTCGGCGACGGATCCGTGGAGGACCACCAGGTCTCCCCACGGGTCACCACCACGGGGCAGGAGCGGGTCCGGCGGGCCGTGCGGGAGGCGCTGGCCGGCTGCACGTCCCAGCACTCGATGGCGCCCGAGGGCTGTCCCTATGCCTTCACAGCCAGCGGGTCCAGCGCGGCGCCGATCAAGTCGTCCATCACGGTCACGATGGACGAAGGCGACCTCTCCCGCGCCACCGCCGTGCTCGACCGGGACGAGCCGCACGTTGCGGTGCTGTCCTTCACCCCCACCTTCCGGATGACCGCGCGCTATTCCGACGGCTCGTCCACGGTCTCCCAGCCCCGCACCGAGCAGGTGCAGGCACGCATCCCGATCACGGGGCGCACCGGCGACCCGATGCCCATCGCCTGGCTCGGACGGTGACCTCCCCGGGTCAGTAGCCTGTGGACCATGGATCCGATCGACCAGAGCAGCTTCGACCCGACCGTCCGTCCCCAGGACGACTTCTACCGCCACGTCCACGGCCCTTGGCTGGAGACGGCGCAGATCCAGGAAGACCGCGCCAGCGCCGGTGCCTTCGTGCACCTGCGCGATGAGGCCGAGGTGGCTGTCCGGGAGATCATCGAGTCGCTGACTGCAGATGCTGACGGTGAACAGGGCAAGGTCGCCGCGCTGTACCGCGACTTCATGGACGAGGAGACGGTGGAGCGGCTGGGGGCGGCTCCCCTGCGCCCCCTGTTGGACCGCGTGGACGCGATCGATTCGCGCCAGGCGTTGGCGCGTCACTGGGGCTGGAGCCTGCGCCATGGCATCGGCTCACTGGTCGCGGCCGGGGCGGAGGTCGACCCGGGCAACCCGAAGCGCTCGGTGCTGTTCGTGCTGCAGGCGGGGCTGGGCCTGCCCGACGAGGTCTACTACCGCGACGGCCAGCACGCCGAGGTGCTGAAGGCCTATGCGGGGCATGTCGAGCGCAGCCTCGCGCTGGCCGGTGTCGCAGACGCTGCCGAGCAGGCACGGCTGGTGGTCGACCTGGAGACGCGGATCGCCTTGCACCACTGGGACCGGGTACGCTGCCGCGACCTGCATTCCATGTACAACCTGATGGGCTGGGAAAGCTTCCGGGACAGCGCGCCCGGCCTGTTGCTGGACGAGGTGCTGGCCGGCGCCGAGATCGCTCCCGGGGCCCTGTCGGAGGTCGTCTGCTCCCAGCCCTCCTTTGTCACCGGCGTGGCCGAACTGGTCACCGACGATGCCCTGCCTGCCTGGCGCGCCTGGGCGCGTTGGAAGGCCGTCAGCAGCCTGTCCAGCTACCTCTCGACGCCCTTCGTGGCGGAACGCTTCGACTTCTATGAACGGACCCTGGCCGGAGTCCCCCAGCTGCGCGCCCGCTGGAAGCGCGGCGTGGCCCTGGTGCAGGGCGCCCTGGGTGAGGCAGTCGGCAAGCTCTACGTGGAACGTCACTTCCCGCCGGCTGCCAAGGCTCGAATGGACGAGCTGGTGTCGAACCTGCTGCGCGCCTATGGCGAGTCGATCAGCTCACTCGACTGGATGGGTGAACAGACCCGCGAGCAAGCGCTGGACAAGTTGTCCAAGTTTCGCCCGAAGATCGGCTACCCCGCTCGCTGGCGGGACTACTCCGGCCTCGAGATCGTCTCCGGCGACCTGGTCGGCAATGTGCTGCGCTCCAATGGTTTCGACTTCGCCCAAGACCTGACCAAGCTGACCGAGCCGGTCGACCTCGAGGAGTGGCTGATGCTGCCCCAGACCGTCAACGCCTACTACCACCCGCTGCGCAACGAGATCGTCTTCCCCGCAGCGATCCTGCAGCCGCCCTTCTTCGACCCGGAGGCCGACGATGCCGTGAACTACGGCGGCATCGGGGCAGTGATCGGCCACGAGATCGGTCACGGCTTCGACGACCAGGGCTCGATGTGCGACGGGGACGGTCAGTTGCGCAACTGGTGGACTGACGACGACCGCGCCACCTTCTCCGACCGCACCGGAGCGCTGGTGGCCCAGTACGAGGGGCTGGTGCCGAGCCAGTTCGCCGACGCGGCCGACGCGCCCCGGGTCAATGGCCAGCTCACCATCGGTGAGAACATCGGCGACCTCGGTGGACTGGGCATCGCGATCAAGGCCTGGCGCATCGCCACCGGCGGCACCGATCCGGAGCCCATCGCCGGGCTGACCGGTTTGCAGCGCCTGCTGTACGGCTACGCGCGGGTGTGGCAGAACAAGATGCGCGACGAGGCGCTGCGTCAGCAGGTCGCTACCGATCCGCACTCGCCGTCCGAGTTCCGCTGCAACCAGGTCGTGAAGAACATCGACGCCTTCCACGAGGCCTTCGGCACCCCGCCCGGGGACGCCGAGTGGTTGGCCCCCGAGGAGCGCGTGCGCATCTGGTGAGTCAGAGGGCCCGGCGCGGCATGCTCTCGCGAGTGGAGGGACCAACCAGCACCAGCCGGTTGGCAACCTCGCAGATCTCGCGCGGGTCATCGTCCGAGAGCACCTCGTCGTTCTCGTGCTGCATCTCGGCGACCAGGCGCGTCTGCATCTCCTCCACAACGCCGCCGAAGCCGCCGTAGCCCCTGGCGCTGGGCACGGCGCCCTCCCGGTAGTGCTCCACCGGACCAGCCTGTGCCGCGGTACGCAGCGCGTCCTCGACCAGGCCCAGTGCCAGTCGGAAGTGGCGGGCGAGGGTGCTGGGCTGCAGAAGCCCTGCTGCCGGTGCTGGCCGATGGCCACCATCCGTACCACCCACTGGTTGAAGGCCTCGGGCGACGCGTCCTTCGAGTTGGCCTGGCGACGGTTGGGTCAGCAGGTACGAGGTGACGACCCAGGTCAGCTGCGATGCCCCGCCGAGCCAACCGACGATGGCGGCTGCTCGCTGCGGCTGGTCGTGCGGGGGTGTTCTGCGGCATGCGTGCTCCTGGCTGTTGATCGGCCAAGAGCCCCGGACTGAAGAGCTTCTCGCTGTGAACGACCCGCAGTCGTCTCTCAGGCGGAGCGGGTCACCAAGTCGTCGCAGACCGCGAGCAGGGCATCCTTTGCCGGCCCCTCGGGCAGTGGCGCGAGGAAGCCGCGAGCGCGATCGGCGCGACGCTGCACCTCGGCGCGGGCCTGCCCGATGACGGGGTGGGCGCGCAGACCCTCGAGTGCCTTCGCCAGTGCCTCGTCCCCTGACAGATCGGAGGCGACCAGTGCCTTGAGCTGGTCATCAGCCGGGTCGGTTGACCGGCGCAGCATCAGCGTCGGGAGGGTCAAGACGCCCTCTCGCAAATCGGTGCCGGGGGTCTTGCCCGTGACGGTGGAGGTGATGTCGATGATGTCGTCCGAGAGCTGGAAGACGGTGCCGATCTCCTCGCCGAAGTCGTGGAGTGCCTGGAGCACGGAGCTGTCGGCTCCGGAGACCATGCCACCGAAGACGGCGGCGGTCGCGATCAGCGAACCGGTCTTGTCGGAGACCACCTGCAGGTAGTGCTCGAGCGGGTCATCGCCAGCCTGAGGACCACGGGTCTCGGCGATCTGGCCCTGGACCAGGCGGGCGAAGGTGTCGGCCTGGAGCTTCACGTAGTCGGTGCCCAGGGAGGCGACGGTGCTGGAGGCGCGCGCGAACAGGAAGTCGCCGACCATCACGGCGATCGAGTTGTCCCATCGGCGGTTGGCGCTCACCACCCCGCGACGGATGTCGGCATCGTCCATCACGTCATCGTGGTAGAGGCTCGCGACGTGCGTCAGCTCGACGACCAATGCGGCCTTGGTGAGAGCCTGTTCATCGACGTCGTTGCCGAAGGCGGAACCGAGGATCACCAGCAGGGGACGGAACCGCTTGCCACCGGCGTTGATGATGTGGGTGGCGGCCTCGGTCACGAAGGAGCTGTCAGCCACGGCTTCGGTCACGAGGCGCTCTTCGATCACGGCCAGACGCTCGGTGACCGAGGCCTGGAAGGTCTCGTCCACGATCTGGGTCACGATTCTCCTCACTCATGCGCACGGTGCTCCGGACAGCCTAGTGTGACCGGGCCGAAGGACCCAATTGGGCAGCTCGCGGCACCCGCGCGGGGAACAACGAAGGGCCCCGACCGAGGTCGGGGCCCAACGGGTGGTGCAGGGTTCAACGGATGGTGCAGGGCTCAACAGGTGGTGCAGGGTTCAACCAGTAATGCGAGTTCTCAGCGCAGGAAGTTGGATGCCTGCTGCGCCAGGTCGAGCAGAGGCTGCGGCCACACGCCGAATACGAGCGTGCCGAGCGCGCCGACGATCACCACGAGCCATGTGACCCAGCTTGCCGAGGCGACCTCGACGTCGGGGTCCTGGGCCTCACGGAAGAACATCACCACGACGAACCGGATGTAGAAGAAGGCCGTCACCAGGCTGAACAGGATGGCCAGGGCGACCAACCAGGCGTAGCCACCACGCCAGGCGGTGGTGAACGCGACCAGCTTGCCGACGAAACCGGCGGTGAGCGGGATGCCCGCGAAGCTCAGCAGGAAGAATGTCATCAGCGCACCGATCATCGGGTGGCTGCGACCAACACCGGCCCAGGACGACAGGGCCGTGGACTCGCCACCGGCCTTGCGGATCATGCTGAGCAGGCCGAAGGCGCCGAGCGTCGACAGGCCGTAGGCACTCAGGTAGAACAGCACGGCCCCCGTGGAGCCGATCTGCCCGGTGCGCAGGCCGTTGCCGGCGGCGACCGCTCCGGTGATCGCGACCAGCAGGAAGCCGGCGTGGGCGATCGAGGAGTAGGCCAGCATCCGCTTCACGTCGGTCTGGGTGAGGCCGATGATGGCACCGACGGCCATGGTGAGCACCGCGATGGCGGCGACCAGCGGCTGCCAGTCCCAGCGCACCGCACCAAGCCCGACGTAGGCGACGCGCATGAACGCGAGCACAGCGGCGAACTTGGTGCAGATGGACATGAATCCGGTGACCGGGGTCGGGGCGCCGGTGTAGACGTCCGGGGTCCACGAGTGGAAGGGGACGGCACCGATCTTGAACAGCAGGCCGATGAAGACCAGCGCCATGCCGGCCAGCAACAGCTTGTCCGAACCTCCGTTCGCGGCGATCGCGGCGTCGATGGATCGCAGTGTGAACGATCCCGCATAGCCGTAGAGCAGTGCGGTTCCGTAGAGGAACATCGCGCTGGACAGGGCGCCGAGCAGGAAGTACTTCAACGCGGCCTCCTGGCTCAACAGGCGACGGCGACGGGCGAGGCCGGTGAGTAGGTACAGCGGCAGCGAGAAGATCTCGAGTGCGACGAACATCGTCAGCAGGTCGTTCGCCGCGGCGAACAGCATCATGCCGAAAAGGCTGAACAACAGCAGCGGGTAGACCTCGGTGTGCTCGCTGCGGGCGGTCTCGGCCTCACGCTCCAGGGGCGAACCGGGGACGGCCGAGCCCATGGCAGTGAAGGTGGAGTGCCCCGCCGTGACGCGACGCTCGGCAAACAGCATGACCGTCATCAGGCCGAAGACCAGCAGCGCGGCCCAGGTGAAGTAGGCCGGGCCGTCGAGGGCCACCGAGCCCAGCGAACCGATGGTGAAGCTGCCGATGTGCCAGTTGCGGGCCAGCGACGCCACCGCGGCCACCAAGGTGATGCCGGTGAGGACGACCTGGGCCGAGTGGCGCGGGCCACGCTTGGTCAGCGCCTCCACGATGACGCCCAGGCAGGCGCCCGCGAGCACGATGATGAGCGGCGCCAGCAGGCGGTATTCGAGCTGCGGCGCGGCGATGTCCAAGGGAACCAGGATGTCGAGTGCAGTCATCACTTCTCCCCCTTCACAACCGGAGCCGGGTCAGTCATGCCGATGACAGACATCGTGTCCTTCACAGTGTTCTCGGTCACCTGCAGCATCGGCTTCGGGAGGAAGCCAAGGCCCAGGATCAGGGCGATCAGCGGAACCATGACGAGCTTCTCGCGACCGGTGAGGTCGTTGTCGGCAAAGTGCGCCTCGACCTCCTCGTTGGCGGGGCCGGTCATGGTCCGCTGGTAGGCCAGCAGGACGTACAAGGCGGCGAGCACAGTGCCGAGGGCAGAGATCCCGGCCAGCCAGTGGTGGCGCTGCCAGGTGCCCGACATGACCATGAACTCGCTGATGAACGATCCCGTGCCGGGCAGAGACAGCGTGGACATGCCGGCGGTCAGGAAGAGCCCGGCGGCGACCGGTGCGTACTTCTGCACACCGCCCATGGAGGCGATGTCTGCCGAGCCGCGGCGCTTGATGATGAAGCCGACCACCAGGAAGAGCGCAGCGGTGGAGAAGCCGTGGTTCAGCATGTAGAACAAGGTGCCGTTCATCGACGGGGTGGTGAAGGCGAAGATGCCGAGCACCATGAAGCCGAAGTGGCTGATCGAGGTGTAGCTGACCAGGCGAAGCAGGTGCCGCTCCCCCAGCGCCATCAGCGCGCCGTAGAAGATCGAGACCAGTGCCAGCACGAGCACCACAGGCGTGGCCCACTTGCTGGCCTCGGGGAACATCTGGAGGCAGAAGCGGATCATCCCGAAGGTGCCGATCTTGTCGAGCACGCCGACCAGCAGGGTCGAGGTGCCCGGGGTGGCCTGTTCGGCCGTGTCCGGCAGCCAGGTGTGCAGCGGGACCATCGGGGCCTTGATCGCGAAGGCGATGAAGAAGGCCAGCCAGAGCCAGCGTCCGATGCTGCCGTCCAGGTGCAGTGCCGCCAGGTCCTCCATGAGGAAGGACGGTGTGGCACCGGCCGCCGAGTTGGCACCCAGGCCGATGATGCCGAGCAGCATCACGAGACCGCCGGCCAACGAGTACAGCAGGAATTTCAGCGCCGCCTGGCCGCGACGTGCGCCGCCCCAGCCGCCGATCATGAAGTAGGTCGGGATCAGCGTCGCCTCGAACACGAGGTAGAACAGCAGCGCGTCGTCGGCCATGAAGACCAGCAGGGAGAAGGCCTCCAGGATGAGGGCCAGCGCGAAGTAGGCGTGCCCACCCCAACGGCCCTCGTCCTCGTCGATGTCCCATTCAGCCAGCATCACGATCGGCACCAGCACGACCGTCAGCAGCACCATGGCCTTGGCCATGCCGTCGAGGTCGAGCGCGTACCAGGCGCCGATGTCGCGGATCCAAACGTACTTCTCCGCGAGGGAGCCGTCGAAGAAGAAGGCCCACAGGCCGAGCGCCAGTGTTGCCAGCGCAACGGCCATGCCGAAGATCTTCGCCGTCCCTCCCTTCAGGAAGAACGTGACCAGGCCACCGACGAGCGGCACCAGGGCCAGCGCGGTGAGCAGGGGGAAAGTCATCTCGTCTCCTCCCCTCAGGCCACTCGGCCGAGGATCAGTGCCAGCCCGACGAGGACCGCACCGGCGACCATCGTGAGGGCATATGAACGGACGTACCCGTTCTGCAGCTTGCGAATGATGGTGGAGAACCCACCAAGGGCGGCGGCGGAGCCCATCACGGTGCCGTCGACCGCGCCGCGGTCCAGGTCACCGATCGTGCGGACCAGGGCCTGCCCGGGGCGCATGAACACTGCCTCGTTGAAGGCATCGCCGTAGAGGTCGGCGCGACCAGCGATCGCGACCGGGTTGTTCGTGGCCGGGGCGAAGGACGGGATGTCCTCGCGGAAGAAGTACCACCCGGCGAGAACGCCGAGGGCCACGACGCCCATCGTCACGAAGGTGAGCGGGGTGAGGTGCGTCAGGCCGACGTGGTTGACCTCATTGCCCACCGCGGGCTCCAGCCACTCCTGGATCCAGTTGACCATGAAGGCACCGGCGACGATGGAGAGCACGGCCAGGACGACGAGCGGGATGACCATCGTCATCGGGGACTCGTGCGGGTGGACGTCCTTCAGCCAGCGCTTCTGCCCGAAGAAGGTCATCATCATCAGCCGCGTCATGTAGAAGGCCGTGATGCCAGCACCGATCAGCGCCAGGACCCCGAAGGCCGGGGCCTTCTCGAAGGCGGCCTCGATGATGTGGTCCTTGGAGAAGTAGCCCGAGGTGAACGGGAACCCAATGATCGCGAGGTAGCCCATCGAGAAGGTGAGGAAGGTCCACGGCATGGCCTTGCTCAGCGCACCGAAGTGACGCATGTCGACGTCGTCGTTCATGCCGTGCATGACCGAGCCTGCGCCGAGGAACATGTTGGCCTTGAAGAAGCCGTGGGTGATGAGGTGGAAGATCGCGAAGGCGGCACCAATCGGGCCGAGCCCCGCCGCCAGCACCATGTAGCCGATCTGCGACATCGTCGAGCCAGCGAGCACCTTCTTGATGTCGTCCTTCGAGGTACCGATCCAGGCACCGAACAGCAGCGTGATCGTGCCGATCACCGCGACGGCCATCTGCGCCGTCTCGGACTGCGCGTAGACCTCGTGGGAGCGGACGATCAGGTAGACGCCGGCGGTGACCATCGTGGCCGCGTGGATCAGGGCCGAGACCGGGGTCGGGCCCTCCATCGCGTCCAGCAGCCAGGACTGCAGCGGGAACTGGGCCGACTTGCCGCAGGCGGCGACCAGCAGGAAGCAACCAAGCATCGTGGCCCACATCGGAGTGAGGCGCGAGGCGAACTCATTGACCTGGACGAAGTTCACCGAGCCGATCTGCGACAGCATCGTGAAGATCGCCATCAGCAGGCCGAGGTCACCGACGCGGTTGACCACGAAGGCCTTCTTGCCGGCGACGGCGGCCGACCACTTGTGCTGCCAAAAGGAGATCAGCAGGTATGAGGCCAGGCCCACGCCCTCCCAGCCGAAGAACAGGCCGAGGTAGTTGTCGCTCAGCACCAGGGTCAGCATGGCCGCGATGAAGAGGTTGAGGTACGCGAAGAAGCGGCGCCGGCGCGGATCGTGCGCCATGTAGCCGATCGAGTAGATGTGGATGAGCGAGCCGACGCCCGTGATCAGCAGCGCGAACAGGATCGACAGCTGGTCGATGAGCAGGCCGAGCTGGAAGTTCCAGTTGCCGGCGCTGAACAGCGTCCACAGGTTCTGGTGGACGGCACGATCGGCCACCGGCTTGCCGAGCTGCTCGGCGAACAGGCACGAGGCGATCGCGAAGGACCAGATGGGGGCGAGGGTGGCCAGCAGGTGGCCCCACTTGTCGGTGACCCGCCCGGCGATGAGCAGGAAGGCTGCCACCGCGGCGGGGACCGCGATCATCGTCCACGCGAAGCGGAAGATTCCGCTCGCGGCGACGGGATGGACGATTTCCAGGAGATTCACCAGGCCACCTCAGAACTTCAGCAGGTTCGCGTCGTCGACCGAGGTCGAGCGGCGGGATCGGAAGACGGTCACGATGATGGCCAGGCCGACGACGACCTCGGCGGCGGCGACGACCATGACGAAGAAGGTCGCGACCTGTCCGTCCAGGTTGCCGTTCGCGTGGGCGAAGTTGACCAGGGCCAGGTTGGCCGAGTTGAGCATGAGCTCGATCGACATGAAGGCGACCAGCGCATTGCGTCGGACGAGGAAGCCCAGCACGCCGATGCAGAACAGCAGCGCGCTCAGCACCAGGTAGTAGTTCGGGTTCATTCGTCGTCCTCCTCGTGGACGGACTCGATGGCCTTGAAGGTCGCCACCGTGGGAGCGGCCAGACGCGAGGCGTCCTCGACCACGCCGCGGTCGGCCAGTGCCTGGACGACCGAGGTCGGGGCAACCGAGCCGTCGGGGAGCAGGGCCGGGGCCTGGATCGCATTCCCGCGGGCGTAGACGCCGGAGGCGGGCAGCGGGCCGGGGTGGACGCCGTCGGTCGCGTACTTGTGCATGCGGTTCTTGAGCTGTCCGGCCTGGCGAACCTTCGGACGCAGCTGCTCACCGTGCGCGAAGACCATGGCGGCCAGCGCGGCGGTGATCAGCAGGGCGGCGGTCGCCTCGAAGATGAAGACATAGCGGGTGAAGATGAGCGCCGCGAGGCTGGTGACATTGCCCCCCTGCTCGGCGTGGGCGGCGTCGAGACCGACCGGTTCACCGACGAAGGCATTGCCGATCGCACCGATCAGCAACACGGCGAAGCCGAGCACCGCCACGAGTGCGGCCCAGCGCTGGCCCTTGATGGTCTCGACCAGCGTGTCGGTGGTGTCGATGCCGACCAGCATCAACACGAACAGGAAGAGCATCAGCACGGCGCCGGTGTAGACGATGATCTGGACGACGAACAGGAATGGCGCATCGAGTGCCGCGTACTGCACGGCCAGACAGAGCATCACCAGCGCCAGGCAGAGCGCGGAGTGCACGGGCTTCTTGCTCAGCACGATGCCGAGCGCGCCCAGCACCATCACGGGCGCCAGCAGCCAGAAGGCCACCGACTGCGCCGTGACGAGCGGAATCAACATGGTCATTTCGTGGCTCCCGAGGAAGTCGCGCCGGCGGCGTTCGGTGCGGTGGCTGCGGTGCGGACGTCGGGCTGTCCGGTGGCGGGCAGCCCGAGGAAGTAGTCCTTCTCGTCGTCACCCAGACGGCGCGGGTGCGGGGGCTGCTCCATGCCGGGCAGCAGCGGGGCGAGCAGGCGGTCCTTCTCGTAGATCAGCACCTCGCGGGAGCGATCGGCGAGCTTGAACTCATTGGTCATCGTGAGCGCGCGCGTCGGGCAGGCCTCGATGCACATGCCGCAGAAGATGCAGCGCAGATAGTTGATCTGGTAGACGCGTCCGTACCGCTCGCCGGGCGAGAAGCGCTCGGCATCGGTGTTGTCGGCGGCCTCCACGTAGATCGCGTCCGCCGGGCAGGCCCAGGCGCACAGCTCACAACCGACGCACTTCTCCAAACCGTCGGGCCAGCGATTGAGCTGGTGGCGGCCGTGGAAGCGGGGGGCGAAGACCTTCTCCTTGCCCTTCTGCGGGTAGCCCTGCGTGAAGGTCTTTCGGAACATCGTCCGGAAAGTGATGCCGAAACCGGCCCACTGATCGAGGAAGCCCATCAGGCGTCAACTCCGTTCTTGATCTCGGCGTCCAGGTCGCGCACCACGGTGGGAGTACCCGGCAGGGTCTCCCCCGGCAGCGGCGGAACGGGGTAGCCACCGGCGAAGGCGTCGAAGGTCTCGGGCAGCGGCTCGGGATCCTCCGCTGCGGGAGCACCCAGGAAGAGCCAGGAGACCAGCGCCAGGGCGACGACCGCCATGATTCCCCACAGCACAAAGCGGGTGGTCTGGCTGTCGGTGTTGCGTGCGGCGAGCAGGAAGGTGACGAAGACGGTCCAGATCAGCGAGACCGGGATCAGCCTCTTCCAGCCGATGCCCATGAACTGGTCGTAGCGGAAGCGCGGCAGCGCACCACGGCACCAGATCAGGCAGAAGATCATGATCTGCGTCTTCAGGAAGAACCACAGCAGGCCCCACCAGCCACGGTCGATCGACTCGATCATGTTGAACGGGAAGGGGGCGCGGTAGCCGCCGAAGAAGAGCGTCACGCACAGCGCCGACAAGGTGGCCATGTGGATGAACTCGGCCAGGTAGTAGGTGCCGTAGCGGAAGCCGTTGTACTCGGTGGCGTAGCCGGAGACGAGTTCCTGCTCGGCCTCGGTGAGGTCGAAGGGCGGGGTGTTCGACTCGGCGAGGATCGAGATGAAGTACACGCACAGGCTCGGGATCAGCAGCAGGGCGTACCAGCCCGGCAGTGGGATGTCGACGCCGAAGGGCGCGATGTGCGCGGCCTGCTTCTCCACGATCTCGGAGGTGGACATCGACCCGGCGGTCATGAACACCGCCACCAGCGAGAGGCCCATCGCGACCTCATAGGAGATCATCTGCGCGGAGGCGCGCAGGCCGCCGAGCAGCGAGTAGGAGTTGTTGGACGACCAACCGGCCAGCACCAGCCCGTAGATGGCCATCGAGCCGGTGGCCAGCGTGAACAGCACCGCGACGGGAAGGTCGGTGACCTGCAGACGGGTGACGTGGCCGAACATCGTCACCTCGCCTCCGAGCGGGATGACCGCCCAGGGGGCGAAGGCGCACATGCCGGCGATGATCGGGGCCAGGTTGTAGACGACCTTGTCGGTGTTCTCGGGGACGAAGGTCTCCTTGAACAGCAGCTTCATACCGTCACCGATGGCCTGCAGCAGACCGCCCGGGGAGTTCATGATCGGGCCCTTGCGGTTCTGCATCTTGCCCAGCACGCGGCGCATGAACCACACATTGAACAAGCACCACAGCAACTGCAGGGTGAAGATGACGACGACCTTGATGAGCGCGATCCACCAGGGATCGGCCGCGTAGATGGTGGACGAGTCCAGTGGCGTCATGCCACACCTCCAACCAAACCGGTACGCGCGTCACGCGCGTCCAGACGGACCAGGTCGCCGGCGGCGCCCAGCTGTTCGGAAACGACGGCGCCACTGTTGGAGGGCACCCACACCACGTTGTCGAGCATTCCCTCGACCACCACGACCGGGAGCTCGATGCTCCCGCGGGGGCCGCTCACGGCAACCCGTCCACCGACCGCGAGACCCTTGGCCGCGGCGGTGTTCGGGGAGACCTTGGCGACGGGTACGGGGGCGGTGGCCATCAGGTTCGGCTCGTTGTCGGTGCCGGCGGCGTCGTCGAGCAGCACCCGCCACGTGGCGAGCACCACGTCATCCTCTCCAGCGGAGGCATGGGGCGCCGCGGCGGGGGCCAGCTGCGCGCGGCCGCCCTCCCAGCCCGAGAGCTCGGCGGCGGAGGCTGCAGCCTTGCCGGCGGTGCGGAAGCCCAGCGGGCTTCCCATGGCATCGGCGAGGGCGGCGAGCACGCGGATGTCGGTCATCGGCTGGTTCGACTGGGTGTTGACCACCTGCACCGGACGGACGCGGTGCTCCCAGTTCACGAAGCTGCCCGACTGCTCCTCGACCAGGGCCACCGGGAACACCACATCGGCGCGCTCGGTCACCTCGCTGAGACGCTGCTCGAGGCTCACGACGAAACCGGCAGCCTCCAGGCCGGCCCGCGCGGTGGCGGGGTCCGCGAAGTCGGCGGGTTCGAGCCCGGCGACGACCAAGGCGGCGAGCTCGCCGGTTGCGGCGGCGGCGAGCATCTGCTCGGCGTCACGGCCCGGCTGGATCGGCAGCTGCTGGACGCCCCAGGTGGCCTGGACGTCGACGCGC
>NZ_BAAAKI010000004.1:212108-233775 GCF_039527675.1 Luteococcus sanguinis | reverse complement strand
GTCGCCGACCTGACGTCCACCGGGCAGCAGGTTCGGCAGGCAGCCGGCCTCGATCGCGCCCATGTCACCGGCGCGGCGCGGGATCCACGCGAGCCGGGCACCGGTGCGGTCGGCCAGTTCGGCCACCGCGGTCAACGTTCCGGCGCTGGTCGCGGCCCGCTCCCCCACCAGGATGATCGTGCCCGCGTCGGCCGCCAGACCGGAGACGACCGAGGCCTCGGCACCCGGGGTGGCTGGCACCAGCGTCGCTCCCAGCTTGCGGGAGCCACGGGAGATCAGGGAGCCGACCGTCTGGACCTCGAGCTTGTTCTTGCGGAAGGCCTTGCGCAGGCGCAAGAAGACGATCGGGCTCTCATCCTCGGGCTCGAAGCAGACGAGGACGACCTTCTTCGCGGCCTCGAGGTCGGTGTAGGTCACCGAGTCGGCCAGCGTGCGCCCCGCGACGCGGGAGGCCAGGAAGCCCGTCTCCTCCGCGCTGAGCGGGCGGGAGCGGAAGTCAATGTCATTGGTGCCCAGCACGCCGCGGGCGAAACGTCCGTAGGCGTAGGCGGTCTCGGCCAGCAGACGGCCGCCGGTCAGCACGCCGACGCTGTTGCCGGCGGCCTTGAGGCCGGTCACCGCGGCATCGATCGCCTCGGGCCAGCTCGCGGGCTCCAGCACGCCATTGCGACGCACCAGCGGGGTGGTGACCCGGTCGGTGCCGCGGGCGTAGGTGAAGGCGAAGCGACCCTTGTCGCAGTTCCACTCCTCATTCACCTCTGGCGCGTCACCGGCGAGGCGTCGCTTCACCTGGAAGTGACGCTGGTCGGAGCGCAGCTCGCAGCCGGCCGCGCAGTGTTCACAGGTGGTGGTCACACTGACGAGGTCGAACGGACGGGCCTGGAAACGGTAGGCGGCGCTGGTGAGGGCACCGACGGGGCAGATCTGGATGACATTTCCCGAGAAGTAGGAATCGAAGGGCTGCGCTTCGAAGTTGCCCACCTGCTGCAGGGCCCCGCGTTCGACGAGCGCGATGAAGGGGTCACCGGCGATCTGCTCGCTGAAGCGGGTGCAGCGTGCACACAACACGCAGCGCTCGCGGTCGAGCAGGATCTGCGCCGAGATGTTCACCGGCTTGGGGAAGGTGCGCTTCAGGTCATGGAAGCGGGACTCGGCGGCACCATTGGCCATCGCCTGGTTCTGCAAGGGGCACTCGCCGCCCTTGTCGCAGATCGGGCAGTCCAGTGGGTGGTTGAGCAGCAGGAACTCGATGTTGCCCGCATTCGCCTTGGCCGCGACCTCGCTGGTGTGCCCGGTCTTGACCTGCATCCCGGGCGCGACCTCCATGGTGCACGCGGCCTGCGGCTTCGGCATGCCGCGTCCGTTGCCCATGTCGGGCACCTCGACCAGGCACTGGCGGCAGGAGCCCGCCGGCTCAAGCAGCGGGTGGTCACAGAAGCGTGGGATGGCGATGCCGACCTTCTCGGCGGCGCGGATGACCAGCGAACCCTTGGGGACGCTGACCTCGACGCCGTCGATGACGAGGCTGACCTCTTCCTGCTTCGGAGCGACGTCGGTGCTCATGCGTGGCCTCCTTGTGACGCGACCGGGAAGATCGCCGACTTCTCGTAGGGGAAGAGCTCCCACGCCGGGGTGCCATTGCAGCCCGCCTCGAACTCGTCCCGGAACTTGCTGATGTAGCCGTTGAGCATCATCGCGAAGGAGTCACCCAGCAGGCAGAAGCTGCGGCCGGCGACATTGCCCGTCACGTCGATCAACTTGTCGACGTCCCCGGGCTGGCCCTCACCGCGCTCGATGCGCTGCATGATCTGGGTGGTCCACCACGACCCCTCGCGGCAGGGTGAGCACTTGCCGCACGACTCGTGCTTGAAGAACTCCATGTAACGCAGCGCCGCACGCACGGCCGAGGTGGTCTCGTCGAAGACCTGGATGGCCTTCGAGCCGAGCATCGTGCCCTTGGCGGCCAGCGACTCGTAGTCCATCGCGACGTCGATGTCGTCGGCCGTCAGGATGGGGGCCGACGCACCGCCGGGGCAGAAGAACTTGAGCTGGTGTCCGTCGCGGATGCCACCGGCCAGGTCGATCAGCTCCCGCATCGTGATGCCCATCGGCGATTCGAACTGGCCGGGGTTCTTCACGTGACCGGAGACCGAGTAGAGCGTGAAGCCCTTGGACTTCTCGGTGCCCATGGCCTGGAACCAGTTGGCGCCGTTGTTGATGATCGAGGGAACCGAGGCGATGGTCTCGACGTTGTTCACGATCGTCGGGCATGCGTAGAGGCCGGCGACGGCGGGGAAGGGGGGCTTCAGGCGGGGCTGGCCACGGGTGCCCTCGAGCGCAGACAGCAGCGCGGTCTCCTCGCCACAGATGTACGCGCCTGCTCCGGCGTGCACGGTGATCTCCAGGTCGAAGCCAGTGCCCAGGATGTTCTTGCCCGCGTATCCGGCTGAGTAGGCCTCACGGACGGCCTGCTGCAGGCGACGGATCGGGTGCAGCACCTCGCCGCGGCAGTAGATGAAGGCGTGGTGGGAGTTGAACGCGTAGCAGGCGATGATGATGCCCTCCAGCAGCGTGTGCGGGGTGGCCATCATCAATGGGATGTCCTTGCAGGTACCCGGCTCCGACTCGTCGGCATTGACGACGAGGTAACGGGGGTTCGGGTTGTCCTTGGGCAGGAATCCCCACTTGACACCGGCGGGGAAGCCGGCGCCGCCCCGGCCGCGCAGGTTGGCGTCCTTGACGAGGTTCGTCACGTCGTCCGGTGCCATGCCGAGCGCGGTGCGCAGGGCCTTGTAGCCACCCTGCGACTCGTACACACCCAGCTTCCAGGAGCGCTGTTCGCCCCAGTTGGCGGTGAGGACGGGAGAGATCAGGTCGGTCACTTCTGCTCCTCCGGCTTGGGCTCGGGCGCGGGGATGGACGCCGGGTCGGGCGCCCCCCAACCACGCTCACGCGCGATGTTCAGGCCGGTCAGCGATGCGTGGCCTGCGGTGGGGCCCTCGTCGGCCCGTCCGTCGGGGAAGCCGGCGAGTACTCGCTCGGCCTCCTTCCAGCTGGTGATCTTCGCGCCGCGGGTGGAGTGGACCTCTTCACCGCTGCGCAGCTTGTCGAGCAGGTCGACGGCCGTGTCGGGGGTCATGTTGTCCATGAACTCCCAGTTGACCATCATCACCGGCGCGAAGTCGCAGGCCGCATTGCACTCGACGGCCTCCAGCGAGATCTGGCCGTCGGGGGTGGTCTCCCCCGCCTTGATGCCCAGGTGCTTCTCGCAGGTGTCCATCAGGTAGTCGCCGCCCATGATCGCGCACAGGCTGGTGACGCAGACACCGACGTGCTGGGTGCCGGCCGGGCGACGCTTGTACATCGTGTAGAAGGTCGCGACGCCGTTGACCTGCGCCTCGCTCACGCCCACCAGTTCGGCGACGACCTGCACGCCCGCGGGGCTGATGCGTCCGTCCACGGACTGCACGTAGTGCAGCATCGGCATGATCGCCGAGCGCGGTTGGGGGTAGCGGTCGAGGATGTAGCGCATCTCCTGGACATTCGCCTCGGTGAGGCTCGTGGACTGGTCGGTGTGGTCGACGTCGCCCGAGACCTCGAAGTGTGACTGGAATTCGTGGCCACTCATCAGTTGGAGCTCCTCTTGAGTTCAATTCCTGACACGAGTGCAGCTCCGAGCCTGCGGGGAGCGGTGCGCACGAGTGCTACGGGGGTTTGGAGGGGGGTCATCCCCCCTACTGTGAGGGCGATCACCGGTCGACACCGCCCATGACGGGGTCGATCGACGCGACACAGGGCACCACGTCGGCCAGCTGGCCACCCTCAGTGAGGGCGGGAAGCACCTGCATGTGGTTGAAGCCTGGGTCGCGCAGGTGCGCGCGGAAGGGACGCGTGCCGCCGTCGGAGACGAGGTGCATGCCGAGCTCGCCGCCCGGGGCCTCGACCGCCGTGTAGATCTGGCCGGCAGGTACCTTGAAGCCCTCGGTGACGGCCTTGAAATGGTGGATCAGCGCCTCCATGGACTCGCCCATGATGTGCTTGATGTGCTCGTTCGAGTTGCCCTGGCCATCGGGGCCCAGTGCGAGCTGTGCGGGCCACTTGATGTGCGGGTCTGCGACCATCACGGGCTGGCCGGCGGTGGCCTCCAACTTGGTGATGACCTGGCGCAGGATGCGCACGGACTGATTCATCTCCTCCAGACGGATGCGGAAGCGTCCGTAGCAGTCGGGGTTGTCCCAGGTGGGCACGTCGAACTCGTAGTTCTCGTAGCCGGAGTAGGGCTGCGTCTTGCGCAGGTCCCAGGGGTAGCCGCAGCCACGCAACGAGGGGCCGGTGACACCCAGTGCCATCGCGGTGCTCAGGTCGAGCATCCCGACGTTGACCGTACGGGCGCGGAAGACCGGGTTCTCGTTGCAGAAGCTGGCCAGCTCGGGCAGGTACTTGTCCATCCGGGCCACCAGCTCACGCAGGCGGTCCAGCCCGTCCTCGGGCATGTCGACGGCCACACCGCCGGGGCGGATGTAGGCGTTGTTCATGCGCAGGCCGGTGACGGCCTGCAGGAACTCCAGGCAGATCTCGCGCTCACGCAGGCCGACTTCGGCCACCGAGGAGGCGCCGAGCTCCAGGCCACCCGTGCCCACCGCGATCAGGTGGGAGGCGATCCGGTTGACCTCCATCACCATCACGCGCATGATCTGCGCGCGCTCCGGCACCTCGATGCGCAGCAGCTTCTCCACCCCGAGGCAGTAGGCGGCCTCGTTGAAGATGCTGGCCACGTAGTTGGCGCGGGTGATGTAGGTGACGCCCTGGGTCCAGGTGCGGTACTCCATGTTCTTCTCGATGCCCGTGTGCAGGAAGCCGACGCCCGGGCGCAGCGAGACGACCGTCTCACCGTCGAGCTCGAGGATCAGGCGCAGCACGCCGTGCGTCGAGGGGTGGTGCGGGCCGAAGTTGACGACGATCGTCTCGTCGGAGCGCTCGGACTGCTCGTTGACGATGTCGTCCCAGTCGGAGCCCTGGGTGAGGTACACCTTGTCGGGCGTCTCGTCGCCGGCCTGCGCGTACAGGTCGGTGGTGTCGTTCACGGCATGGCTCATCTCAGTAGCTCCTGCGCTGGTCCGGCGGGGGCACCTGGGCGCCCTTGTACTCGACGGGGATGCCACCCAGCGGGTAGTCCTTGCGCTGGGGGTGGCCTACCCAGTCGTCCGGCATCAGCACGCGCGTCAGCGCGGGGTGGCCGTCGAAGATGATGCCGAACATGTCCCAGGCCTCACGCTCGTGCCAGTCGGCCATCGGGTAGGTCGCGACGATCGAGGGAATGTGCGGGTTCGCGTCCGGCACGGCCACCTCGAGGCGGATCCGACGATTGTGGGTGTACGAGAGCAGGTGGTAGACCACGTGCAGCTCGGCGCCGGCCTGCGAGGGGTAGTGCACGCCGCTCACCGAAGCGCACTGCTCGAAGCGCAGCTGGGCGTCGTCGCGCAGGTGCTTGACCAGCTCGGGGAGCTGGGCGGGGTCGACGAAGAAGGTGATCTCGTCGCGGTCGACGACGACGCGCTGGGCTGCGAAGCCGGGCACCAGTGCAGCCATCCGGTCGGCGACCAGGTCGAACCAGCCACCGTAGGGACGGGCGCTGACGCCGGGCCACTCGACGGCGCGCTCGATGCCACCGAAGCCGGAGGTGTCACCGGAGGTGTTGCCCCACATGCCCTTGGTGTGCCCGATCACGTACGGGCTGGGCTGGGCGTCCTCACGCTCGAGGCCGGCCGTCGGGGCGGAGTCCTGCGCGGCGGGAACCTTCTCGTCGATGGTCTTGCCGGAGCCCTCGACGGGCTTCACGTCCGCCTTGTTCTCGGGTGCCTTGTTCTCGGGTGCCTTGTTCTCGCTCATCGCATGAGGCCCTTCATCTCACGGGTGGAGGGGGCGACCAGTGCCTTGGCCTCGGCCTGCTCCTCCGCCCGCTTCATGTCGCCCAGCAGCGGGTAGTGCTGGATGTCGTTGCGCAGCTTGAAGATGGCGTCGATCAGCTGGTCGGGGTTGGGCGGGCAGCCGGGCAGGTAGTAGTCGACTGGCACGACATGGTCACATCCCTGCACGATCGCGTAGTTGTTGAAGATGCCACCCGAGCTGGCGCAGGCTCCCATCGAGATGACCCACTTGGGGTTGGGCATCTGGTCGTAGAGCTGGCGCACGACGGGCGCCATCTTCTGGCTCAGGCGACCCGAGACGATCATCAGGTCGGCCTGGCGCGGTGACGCGCGGAAGACCTCGTGGCCCCAGCGGGCCGCGTCATGGCGCGGGCCGCCGTAGCTGATCATCTCGATCGCGCAGCAGGCCAGGCCCATGGTCAGCGGCCAGAAGGAGGTCTTGCGCAGCCAGCCGACGATGGCCTCCGATGAGGCCAGCAGGACGCTGCCTTCTTCTTCGTTGCTCATTTCGATACCTTTCGCTGCTGCTCGTCAGTCCCAGTCCAGGCCGCCGCGGCGGTAGACGTAGAAGTAGGCGATGAAGACGGTCACCATGAACAGGATCATCTCGACCACGGCGAACAGGCCGAGGCGGTGGAAGCTCACCGCCCATGGGTAGAGGAAGACGATCTCGATGTCGAAGATGATGTAGAGCATCGCGATGACGTAGTACTTCACCGGGAAGCGACCGCCGCCGGCAGCGTGCGGGGTGGGCTCCATGCCGCACTCGTAGCTCTGGGACTTCGCACGGTTCTTGCGACGGGGGTTGAACAACAGGTTCAACGCCACCATCACGACGACGAACAGCACCGCCAGCAAGAAAATCCCGACGATCGGCGTGTAGGCGTTCATCTACGTCCGCCCTTCCTGGTTTGGTTCGGTTGCTTCATTCTCGACCCTGCCTTCTCCCCCGTCACGCCGGAGGTGCCAGCCGGGTCAAGGTGTTGATGATCCGATCACTCGCGTCGCGCCCCGGATGGTCCGTCAGGTTAGCCAGCAACTTGTGGACCAGTCGCATCAGGTGCTTCCTGGGCAAACCGTAACGGACGCACACCTTCATCACGGTGGGGTGGCCGATCAGCCACGCGAAGATGTGCCCCAGACGGAAGTAGCCGCCGAAGGACTCCCGCACATGCCTCGAGTAGCCCCTGAGGGCGAGCTCGGCTGCATCGGTGCCGAAACCGGCCAGCTTGGCCTGTGCGATGGCGTCCGCTGCCAGCTCGGCGGCCTCGAGCGCATAGTCGATGCCCTCCCCGTTGAAGGGGTTCACCATGCCACCCGCATCGCCCACCAGGAGCATTCCATTGGCGTACGTGGGGGTGCGATTCAGCCCCATCGGGAGCGCGGCGCCGCGGATCGGGCCGATCTGGTTCTCCTCGCTGAGGCCCCACTCGGCCGGCGTTGCGGCCAGCCAGCGCTTCATCAGGTCCTTATAGTCGGTGCTGCCGAAGGCCTCCGAGCTGCTCAGCATGCCCAGGCCGACGTTGACGATGCCGTTGCCCATCGGGAAGATCCAGCCGTAGCCGGGCAGCACATTGGACGAGCCCGGCTCGCCGTCCCACAGCTCCAGCCAGCTCTCCATGAAGTCGTCCGCACCGCGCGGCGAGCGGTAGTAGGCGCGCACTGCGACGCCCATCGGGCGCTTCTCCAGCTTCTCGACGCCCATCGCGATACCGAGGCGGGAGGAGACGCCGTCCGCGGCCACGACGACGGGGGCGCGGAACTCGCGTCCGTCCTTGGTGGTGACCCCGACGATGCGTCCGCCCTCGCGGATGGGAGCGGTGACGGCGGCACCCTCGACCAAGGTCGCACCCAGCAAGGCGGCATGGCGGGCCAGCTTCTCGTCCAGGTCCATCCGCGCGCAGGTCAGACCATAGGGGGGGAAGTCGGCCAACTGCGGCCACGGCATGAACAGGTCGTCGCCGCTGTTGAGCTGGGCATGGCCGCCATAGATGCGCAGGCCTTCGTTGCGGTGGAAGCCGTTGGACTCGGAGATGTCGACGCCGAGGCGGACGAGCGAGCGGACGGCGCGGGGAGTGAGGCCATCGCCGCAGATCTTGTCGCGCGGGAAGGTCGCCTTCTCCAGCAGGATCACGTCGAGGCCGCGTCGGGCGAGGTGCGCAGCAGTGGCCGATCCACCCGGACCGGCCCCGACGACCACCACGTCGGGAGTCTGCGCCATTCGAGCTCTCCTGTCCGGTTCCACGTCGCGCCAGTCGGCGCGCAGTGCACCGGGGTCGAGCCCGGGCACTGGGCAGGAGTCTAGGCCCTTTGCGAGCGTGGCTCCACCCGGCGTGCCGCAGGGGTCATTCACCGGATGACCAGCGCAAATGCACCTATTAACGCAACCGCTTCGTTGTGGAAATTGGACCGGCACGCGCAGGGCGGGCAGCACCGCGGCCGGGGTGTAGGCATTAGCATCTGCCACGTGATTGTGAATCCCGGATCAGAGCGGATGCGAGCGCGGACGATCGCGATCCCTGACCCCGGCAACCTGGAGCGATTCCTCGTACCGGGCAACTCGCAGGCCTTCCTGCGGCGCGGGGACGGGATCGTCGGCATCGGCGAGGCCGCACGCTTCTGCCCCGACTCGCTGGACGCTGCCGACATCTGGTGGGACGAGTTCGTCGCGGACCTCGAACACGAGAGTGAGCTGTGGGGTGTGCGCGGTGTTGGCCCCGTTGCCTTCGGTTCGTTCACCTTCGATCCGGACCACACCAGCGAGCCGTCCAGCTTCGTGGTGCCGCAGGTGATCGTCGCCCGCCGCCGGGAGCGCGCCTGGCTGACCGTCATCGGTCGCGGTGACGACCTGGCGGAGCAGATGCCGGACGTGCAGCCCTGGCCGGAGGCACCGGTTGGTGTCAGCTGGCGTGACGGCGGGCTGGGGGCCAGGGCCTGGGGCGGGATTGTCGGCGAGGTCGTGGACCTGCTGACCAAGGGGCCGGTGGAGAAGGTCGTGCTGGCCCGCGACATCGTCGCCACCGCCTCCGAGCCGATCGACGAACGCTGGCTGGTGCAGCAGTTGGTCAACTCCTACCGCGACTGCTGGGTCTACTCGGTGGACGGCCTGGTGGGCGCGAGCCCGGAGATGTTGGTTCGCCGCGACGGTGGGCTGGCCACCTCCAGGGTGCTGGCCGGGACGATGCGCCGCAGCGAGGTCGCGGAGGACGATGCCCTGCTCGCCAACAGACTGACCGCCTCCCTGAAGGACCTGCGCGAGCATGAGTTCGCCGTCGAGTCGGTGAGCAAGGCCCTGTCACCGTTCTGCGATGCCATGAACGTGCCAGACGCGCCCTACGTCCTGGAACTGCCCAATGTGCTCCATCTGGCCACCGACATCACGGGTGTCGCCTCCCCCGGTGCCAGCTCGCTGCGCCTGGCCGCCGCCCTACACCCGTCCGCTGCGGTGTGCGGGACGCCGACACACCTGGCCCGCGACCTGATCGCCGAGGTCGAGGGCCTGGACCGCGGACGCTACGCCGGCCCGGTCGGCTGGATCGACACGCAAGGCGACGGCGAGTGGGCCATCGCCCTGCGCGGTGGGCTGGTGCGCGGCAACGAGCTGCAGGCCTTCGCGGGTTGCGGGATCGTGCGAGGTTCCGAACCCGAGCAGGAGATCGCCGAGACGATCGCCAAGTTCCAGCCAATCCGTGAGGCGCTCGGCGGCTGACGAACCACCCTCAAGTTTGTCGAGGGGCCCCTCCGGCCAGCTCGGGTAGCGGCCGGGCTATTTCCTTCCCGCCTCGCGGTCGGCCTTGGTCTGGGCCTTGAGCTCGGCGAGCTGCTTGCGCTGTTCCTCCTGCTGGGCGAGCATGTCGGCCTGGTTGAGGCCACCCATCCGCAGGAAGGTCCAGGCGATGAAGGCGAGCACCAGCGAGATCCACGGCGAACCCCCGAGCAGCACCGGGAGACTCACCAAGGCGACCATGTCGAAGCCGCGGAAAAGGTTGAACATCAGCCCGGGCGGCAGCGCGCCCATCGAGGTCGCCATCATCGGGGCGTTGTAGTCGGCGGGCTTCGCCGAGACCCAGCGGACGGCGGCCACCAGACCAGCGACGGCCGTGACCAGCGCCAACATCACGGCCCGGGTCGGCTCGCGGTGCTGCTCGGCGCCGATGCCGACAAAGGCCGGCGTCACGAGCACCCACCACAACGCGGCCAGCACCGTCGGCACGATGGTCGCGGCCTGGCGCACGTCGGCGGTGCCGTAGGGCAGGCAACGAGCCAGGCCCTGGGTGCGGGACAGCACCCGCAACGAGCCGAACAGCGGGATCAGCGCCGCCATCAGCACGAGCGCCGATATCACCACGTTGAGCGAGCCCAGCCCCAGCGCCTGCACGGCATAGGGGACGATCGCGCTGGCGACCAGGGTCAGCAAGGGACGCGGGAACCGGATCAGACGTTGAACGTCCCGCCAGACCAGCGCCCGGAGCCCCAGGCCACGCCCACGGGTGGGGCGAACGCTGCCGCGGGCCGCCGCCTGGCGTTCGACGAGGATGTCGCGCATCAGGGCGAAGTCGAGCGCGAAGGCCGCACCCTGCATGCCCTGCACCAAGGAACCACCAGACATCAGCCGGGCGCGCGGGATCCGCCACAGGCGGTGCCCGGCGATCGCCAGACCGGCGACGGCCAGCACTGCGCCGAGCGCGGCCACGATGCCTGCCAGCTGGACCGTGTGGTCCTGGTCGACCTGGACACTGCGCCAGCCGGTTGCGGTGGCGACGACCGCCAGCAGTGCGCCAACGCCTGCCAGACCGGCGATGGCCTGGATGGCCTGCACGAAGATCGTCCGCTCGGCGCCCTGCTCGGCCGCGGCGAACCCGACCAGCCCGGCAGCACCCAGGCCGGTGGCAGCCGTCCATGCCAGCACGGCACTGGCCGACGAGCCGGTCAGGGCGGCCACCAGGGCGCCCAGCACGGCACCGGCGACCAGTGCGGCGCCGACGGCCATCCAGAGGCGACGGCGCAGCAGGCGCTCCCGGTGCAGCGGCGCGTCCATCAGCCAGAAACCCTCGGCGGCGCTGGCCAGCACCGGGCCGAACAGGCGGCTGGCGCCCAGCACCAGCGCGAAGACTCCGGCCAGCGCGGCCCACGGGAGCAGCCCACGTCCGGATGTGCAGGCCTGGGTGGCGCAGTCGCTGGCCACCTGCTGGGCCTTGATGATCACGTTGATGACCATCGCGGCCACCATCACGAGCGCGAAGACGGCCACATAGGCGTCCTGCAGGGCGTCCCACACCGAACGCGTGGCGCGACCCTTGCGCCAGTCCTTCATCAGCAGCAGCAGCTGCTTCTCGTCCGCCTCGGTCTCGATCGCGGCGGGCGTCGCCCACTGCGTCGGGCCGGCGGAGCTGTTGGCCTCGGTGCTCATCCGCGCTTGCCACCCAGCTGGACGGAACGGGCACCCAGGGCCGCTACCAGGCTCGGCTCGTGACTGGCCATCACGATGGCCAGTCCCTCGTCCAGATCGCGGCGCAGGCGCTGGCCCAGCCACTCGATGCCCTCGACGTCGAGGCGCTGCTCCGGCTCGTCCAGCACCAACAGCTTGCGGGGACGGACGAAGGCCGTCGCCAGTGCGAGACGGCGGCGCTGGCCGGACGACAGCGTGGTGGGCAGCTGCCCTGCCTGCGGCACCAGCTGCACCTCCTCCAGCACCTCGTCCACCAGCGCGTCGGCATCATCCAGGCCGTGGGCGCGGGCCAAAAGGTCCAGGTGCTCCACGACGGACAGGTCGGGGAAGAAGTCGAGGTCGTCGATGACCGTCGCGACATTGCGTCGGATCTCGGGGTTGGACTCCTGCATCCGCAGGCCGCAGACCTCGACGGTGCCCTCGCTGGGGCGGTCGGCGCCGACGATGCAGCGCAGGACGGTCGACTTGCCCGCGCCATTGCGCCCGGTGAGTGCGACGGCCTCGCCCTCGCCCACCTCCAGGTTGAACTTGTCGACGATCACGTGGTCGCCGTATGACTTGGTGAGGTCGCTCACCTTGAGGACGGTCTTGCGCTTGGACATGGGCCCCATTGTGGTGCATCCCAGAAGCCCTTCCGTCCGGTGCCTCGGATGCGGCTTCGAACACCGCATCGAACACCGCCCGAGGAACGTCCCCAAGAACCGTGGGAGCCGTGTGGGAAGCTAGGTGGGTGTTCGAGACCCGTGCCACCCTTGCCAAGCGCCGCGCTGATGTCGCGTCCATGTTCGACGGCGTCGCCAAGCGTTATGACCTGATGAACGACGTGATGACGTTGGGGGTCCAGCGCCAGTGGCGCAAGGACGTGGTGGAGGCCGTCGATCCCAAGCCGGGGCAGCGGATCCTCGACCTCGCAGCTGGCACCGGCAGCAGCTCTGCCACCTTCGCCGCCGAGGGAGCGCAGGTCTTCCCCACCGACATCAGCCTCGGCATGCTGGGCGTCGGACGGGAGCGCCAGCCGCACCTGCAGTTCGTCGCCGGGGACGCGCTGGAACTGCCCTACGCCGACGGCGTCTTCGACTGCGTGACGATCAGCTACGGCCTGCGCAATGTCGAGGACACGCTGGCCGCCTTGACGGAGATGCGTCGCGTCACCCGCCCGGGTGGGCAGGTCGTGATCTGTGAGTTCTCCACCCCGACGCTCGCTCCCCTGCGCTACTTCTACAAGGAGTGGATGACGCGCATCATCCCCGCCATGAGCGCACTGTCGTCCAACTCGGCTGCCTACGACTACCTGGCGGAGTCGATCCTGGGCTGGCACGACCAGCAGGCCCTGGCAGACCTGATGGACGAGGCCGGTTGGAGGGCCGTGGGCTGGAAGAACCTGAGCCAGGGCATGGTGGCGCTGCACCGCGGCTGGGCCGCCTGAGGCTGCGGATGGACATACTTCTGGACGCCTACGCGGCACGCTCGTGCCCGGTCAAGACGCAGAACCAGTACGACCCGACGCTCACGCAGCCCGAAGCGGTGGTCGACGAGGCCCTCACCGAGCTCTTCGCCGGTGGCAAGGCCTTCGAGGACGACATGCTGGCCGCCATCTGCCGGCGCAGCGAGGTGTTGGACCTACGCCCGCAGGCCCATCTGGGG
This sequence comes from Luteococcus sanguinis, assembly GCF_039527675.1. Taxonomy (NCBI): domain Bacteria; kingdom Bacillati; phylum Actinomycetota; class Actinomycetes; order Propionibacteriales; family Propionibacteriaceae; genus Luteococcus; species Luteococcus sanguinis. The sequence continues at coordinate 220,755 of NZ_BAAAKI010000004.1, read as the reverse complement.
CGCCAGTTCGTGATCGAGGCGACGCTGGCGGCGCTGGCCGCCGGGGAGCGGATCATCGTGGGCGGCAGGTTACCCGCCGACCCGGTGGGTGGACGCCGGGGCCAGGCCGACCTTTTGGTGCGGGGACCTGACCGGAGCGACGGACGTCCGGGGTATGCCCCCGTCGAGGTGAAGCGGCACCGGGTGCTCGAACAGGCTGCCCCCGAGGTGGGGCTGCGCTTCAGCCGGCTGGAATCTCCTGGTTGGGCCGACTGCGAGGAGCTGATGGGTTGGTCCTTCAAGCCCTCCCGCGACCAGGACCTGCTGCAGATGGCCCACTACTGGCGCCTGTTGGACGCCACGGGACATGCGGCGGAGGTCCCGCTGGCCGGGGTGATCGGCACCGACATCCTGCGTCCCCACGCCGCCGAGCCGGTGGTCAGCTGGGTTGAGCTGACCCGCAAGTTCCTGCGCACCTTCTCCCGGACGGCCCTCACCGGCTGGACGCTGCGCTCCCCGTTGGAGCGCTATGACCACGAGTTCGGGTTCCGGATGAAGGTGGCCGAGCGGGCGTCCCAGCGCACCGGTGGCCCTGACGACCCGCGGCAGATGGTCCAGCCGATCGTGGTGCGCGAGTGCGAGCACTGCATCTGGTGGGAGGTCTGCAAGCCTCAGTTGGACGACGACGACCTCAGCCTGCGGATCAACAAGTCGCCCCTCGACGTGCGCGAGATCTCCGTGCTGCGCCATCACGGCATCAACACCCTGGCCGACCTGGCCAGCGCCGACGTCGAGGGAATGATGGAGGCATACCTCCCCGAGGTGGCCCACCGCCAGGGCGCTGCTCACCGGCTGAGGCTGGCCGCTCGCCGGGCGGCGCTGATGCTCTCCGGAGTGGAGCTGGAGCGATTGACGGCCGACCCCATCGAATTGCCCGAAAGCGACCTGGAGATCGACTTCGACATCGAAACCTCGGCCGGGGACCGGGTGTACCTGTGGGGTTTCCTGGTGCACGATCGGTTCAGCGACGCTGACCCGTGGTACCACGAGTTGAGCTCTTTCACCGACCTGGACAATGACTCGGAGGTCGCGCTCGCGCGAGCGGCGATCATGTGGCTGGACCAACTGCTGTCCGAGCGGCCGGGGATGAAGGTCTACCACTACTCCGACTACGAGGTCGTGCACCTGATGCGGCTGGCTCGCCGCAGCGGCGACGCTGACCTGGTGGCCGCCGCGAAGCGCGTCCGAGGCTCCTTCGTCGACCTGTTCCTGCTGATCAAACAGCACTTCTTCGGCACCAACGGACTCGGGCTGAAGGTGGTTGCCCGCTCGGGGGCTGGTTTCGAGTGGCGCGACGATGACCCGGGCGGCCTGAACTCGCAACGCTGGTTCAGCGACGCCGTGCACGGCTCGGACGCCTTGGCGAGGGCCGAGGCGAGGCGCCGGGTGCTGGAGTACAACGAGGACGACGTGCGGGCCACCCACCAGCTGCGCCAATGGTTGCGTTCCCTGGAGGGCACCGACATCTCCACCCCTGCCGACCCCGAGTGAGCTCGTGGGCTTGGGCTGGCGCAAAATCGCTTGTGCGACCGAGGTTGGGCGCGACACTGTCATGGGATGAACCCCGATGAACTGCTGCGCCGCTATGACGAGCAACTGCGTGCCGAGGCCGAGGTGTACGACGCGGACGAGGTGGTGCGCATCGGCCCGCTGCTCGCCGCCAGCTTCCCCAAGCGCGGGCGCGGTTTCGTCACCTATCGGGAGATCCCGACGTGGCTCGACCTGGCGCCGCTGGTCGCGAGGGTCGTCCAGCACTATGCATCCGACGCACGGATCGACCACTTCGAGTGGAAGACGAGGGGCCACGACCCACTGCCAGAGCTACGTGGTCTGCTGGAGGGTGCTGGCTTCGTCTTCGAGGACGAGGAGACCGTGATGGCGGGCACGATGGAGGCGGTGATCGCCGCGGGATCCGGCCTGCCTGCTGGGTACAGCCTTGAGCGTGCGGACGGCCAGGAGCAGCTGCGCGCGGCCGAGGCGCTCGCCGGAGATGTCTTCGGGGATGCCCCGGGTGACTCCCTGCGCCGTGCCGACGAACTCGTGGCGCGCTTCGAGGCCGACCCGGATTCGTTCGAGATGTGGCTGGTGCGTGATGGGTCAGGCGAGGTGGTGTGTTCCGGACGCGTCGACTTCGTCCCCGGCACCGACTTCGCGGGCCTGTGGGGAGGCGCCTGCGACGAGCACCATCGCGGCAAGGGTCTGTACCGGGCGATCACGGCCGAACGCGCCCGCTCGGCCAAGGCCCACGGCAAGAACTACCTGCAGTCCGACTGCACCGAATACTCGCGCCCCATCCTGGCCCGAGCTGGCCTGGTGCCCATCACGACCACCACCCCAGCCGTCTGGCATCGCTGACGGCGCCGAGTCGAGGTTGGCGCAGCACGACTGGGCAGCGTGGGGCTAGAGGGAGGCCAGGCGCTCTGCCCAGGCGCGGCGGTCGTCCCGTGAGATGGGCACCACCAGGGCCTCGGGGCCCTGGACGGGGACCAACAGGCGCGAGGCGAGCTCGGAGGTGTCCGTCACCGATGCCACCTGCCAGCCGTAGGCCACTGCCACCTGGGCAGGGTCCACGTCGTGGGGAGTGCCGAAGACCCGCTCGAAGTCGTCCGCATGCTCCGGACCCCCTTGTTCGAGGGTGTGGAAGATTGACCCGCCCGCATCGCTCGCGACCACGATGCGCACCAACGGAGGGCGTTCGAGGCGTCCGAGCCACAGCCCGCCGACGTCGTGCAGGAAGGTCAGGTCGCCCATCAGGGCAGTCACCGGCTCCCCCAGCCCGAGGTGCACACCGATGGCGGTCGAGATGGTGCCGTCAATGCCGGCCAGCCCGCGGTTCGCGTAGACGCGCGGCGCCCCGTCGCCGATCGCGGCAAGATCGGCATCCCGGATCGGATTCGATGAACCCAGCACCAGCGCCCCGTCACCCACCCGGTCGACGACCAGTTCGGCCAGACGTCCCCCGTCGAGTCGTCCGCCCTCATCGATTTCACGCCGGGCCATCTCAATCTTGATCTGCAGGGTCTGGTCGCCGGTGAGCCACTGGTTGGTCCAGTGGGGGTCACCGGGAGCCAGGTCGACGGCGTCGACCACGGCCCGTGCGCTGAACCCCGGGTCGACCCAGGTGGCTTGGTCGGCCACCAGCACCACCTCGACGTCGCGCCGGGCCAACAATCGGCTCACCGGCCGCGACAAGGTCGGACGTCCGAAGACGATGACCCGCTCGATCCGTCCGCCGAGATCGGCCTTGTCGAGCAGCAATCGGTAGGTCGCGATCGCCCTGTCACCGGAGCGAGCATTGCTGGACGGTTCGGCCAGCAGCGGCAGGTTGGCGGCCTGGGCCAGCACCCGCGCCCGCCGCCCGAGCGCCACGGGGGCGTCACCGGCCAGCACCACCGTGCGCGCACCCACGGGCAGCTCAAGACGCGAGGTCCCGCTGACCGCGGGCGTGACGGCCAGCGGCTGGGCGGGCGACGGTTTCTCGTCCGTGGGCAGCAGGGGGACATCGAAGGCCAGGTTCACCTGCACCGGGCCGGGGTTGCGGGTGCGGGTGCCGGCGGCCAGCGCCAGCGCGCGGCGCAGCTGGAAACGCCAGCCGTCTGGTTCGCCATTGCTACTGGCCAACCGGGCGGCGGCGCGCACCTGGGCACCGAAGAGCCCAGCCTGGTCGGTGGTCTGGTTGGCGCCGGAGTTGATCATGGAAACGGGACGGTCTGCCGAGAGGACCACCAGCGGGACGCCCGCATGGTTGGCCTCCATCACGGCCGGCATCAGGTTGCCCACCGCGGTCCCGGATGTGGTGGCGATCGCCACCGGACGGCCATCCACCTTGGCGATGCCGAGCGCGATGAAACCAGCACTACGCTCGTCGATCCGGACGTGCAGGCGAAGCTCCCCCCGTTCGTCCGCGCGGCGCAGTGCGATCGCCAAAGCGGCGCTGCGGGAGCCGGGAGACAGGACTACATCTCGCACACCTGCCTCGAGCAACTGTTCGACGACGACCTGCGCGAGGAGCCACGAGCTCATGCGCACACCTCCCGCACACGGGCCAGGCGCTGCGTCCACCACTGTTCCCGATCAGACGGGGCGGCCAACCGCGCCAGCGCGTCGCCGTCCACGAGCACATCTCGCACCAGCAGCGACCCGTCGGTGGCGACCAGCGGCACGGCCGCCACGTCATCGGCGAACAGCGCGAGGGTGTTCAATCCGCAGGCATGGGGCAGCTCGGGGAGCGCCGCGGCGAGCGCCACGCCCATCCGGATCCCGACGCTGGTCTCGAGGGCGGAGCTGACCACCACGGGCAGCCCAAGTTGCTCTGCCAGCTCCAGACAGCGCCGCACCCCACCCAGCGGCTGGACCTTGAGCACGGCCACGTCCGCAGCCTCCAGTTCCACGACGCGCTGCGGGTCTGCGGCCCGGCGGATCGACTCGTCCGCAGCGATCGGGACGTCGATACCGCGGCGCGCCAGTTCCCGGCGCAACTGGGCCAGTTCCTCGACGCTGGCGCAGGGTTGTTCGGCGTACTCAAGGCCGAATCTGCCCAGTTGCTTCAGCGCGTCGACGGCAGTCTCGACGTCCCAGCCACCATTGGCATCGACGCGGATTCGCCCCCTCGGTCCGATCGCGTCGCGCACGGCCTCGATGCGGTCCAGGTCGTCGGACAGATGCTGGCCACGCTCGGCGACCTTGACCTTCGCGGTGCGGCAGGAGCTCGCGGACACGATGGCGTGCGCCTGCGCGAAGTCGACGGCCGGGACGGTGACGTTGACGGCAACACGGTCTCGGACGGGCGCCGGGAACCCGGTCTCGGCCGCCTCTCGGGCGGCTGCCCACCAGTTGGCGGCCTCGGCGTCGTCGTACTCGGTGAAGGGGCTCCACTCCGCCCAACCGGCCGCGCCGCGCACCAGCATCCCCTCACGGGTGGTGATACCGCGAAAACGCGTCCGCATCGGGACCTGCCAGCAGTGGAGTTGCACCCCGACAGCGTAGCCAGCGCGGTGGGAGTGGATGCGTGCTCAGCCGAGCAGGCAGCCGACCAGCAGGCCGAGGGCCACGGTGAGCTCGGCGAAGCCCGTGTCGCGCAGCACCGGGATCAGCCCTCGTCCGTCCGCGCCGCCGAGGATGGCCCGCACACAGGGGACGACGAAGACGAGGCAGGCAAGCCCGAGCAGCGCCGACCAGGTCGTCAGCGCGGCCAACCCGACGACGCACGCGACGGCCACTGCACACAGCAGGACGTAGAAGCGGCGGGTGCCGGCGTGCCCGAGGCGGGTGGCCAGGGTCCGCTTGCCGACCAGCCGGTCGCCGTCGATGTCGCGCAGGTTGTTGGCGACCAGGATCGCGCAGGCCAGCGATCCCATCGACACGGCTGCCAGAAGCACGGCGAGGTCAACGCCATCGGTCATCACGTAGTGCGTGCCACAGGTCGCGACCAGGCCGAAGAAGATGAAGACGAAGACCTCACCCAGCCCGGCGTAGCCATAGGGGTGCTCACCACCGGTGTAGAACCAGGCAGCGAGGATGCAGCACACGCCGACCACCAGCAGCCACCAGTGCTGGGACCAGACGACCAGCCCCAGACCAGCAAGGGCACCGACGCCGAAGGACACGAAGGCTGCTGCCTTCACCTGGGCAGGACGGGCGGCCCCCGAACCGACCAGCCGCATCGGGCCCACGCGGTCGTCGTCGGTGCCGCGTATGCCGTCGGAGTAGTCGTTGGCGTAGTTGACGCCCACCTGCAGGGCGAGCGCGACGACGAAGGCGAGCAACGCCATGCCGAGGTTGAGACTGTCAGCCCAAGCGGCCGTCGCTGATCCGGCCAGCACGGGCGCCCCGGCTGCCGGCAGGGTGCGCGGACGGGCGCCCTCTATCCACTCGGAAACTGTCGCCACGAAAGCCTCTTCCTAGTTCTCCCCAGCGCGTCGATCGGTCAGGGCGGCCACGATGGCCCGCCGGTCGATCTTGCCAGAGGTGGTGAGCGGCAGCACGTCAAGGCGTTCCAAACGACGCGGGAGCGCCGCCCCCGACAGGTCGGCTCGGAGTCGTTCCTGGTACCAGTCGAGGTCGTGGGCGTGCTCGGTGACGACGAGCGTGACGCGTTGGCCCCACTCCGCGTCCGGGAGGGCGACGACCACCCCCGGGCACACAGCTGAACCGTCGAGTGCATCCACGGCCCGTTGGACGGCGGCCAGGTCGACGTTGACTGCTCCGCTGACCATGACGTCGTCCATCCGACCGAGCACGCGCAGCCGTCGCGGCTCGGCTCCGGCCAGCCATGCGCCGCGATCCTGGGTACGAACCCGTCCTTCGACCAACACCTCCTCGGTGAGGTCAGGGCGGCCGCGATAGCCGCTGAAGACCATCTCGCCGCCGAGGTGGATGCGTCCGTCGTCGTCCAGTTCGACGTCGACGCCGGGCAGCGGCTCGCCGTCCCAGACGCAGCCGCCGCAGGTTTCCGACATGCCATAGGTGGTGACCAGCCGCAGCCCCTGCCCACGGGCCCGTTCCAACAGCCCCGGATCGACGGACGCACCGCCCAGCAGGACGACGTCGTAGCGGGCCAGCCGCTCCAGCACTGCTGACTCCTCCATCGCGCGGAACAGTTGCGTGGGAACGATCGAGATGGCATTGGCGGTGGCCGGGTCAGGCTCCAGACCGCCAAGACGAGGGGCGGCCACCCGCACCCTCGTCCCCTCCAGCAAGGCTCGGACGTGCACCATCAGGCCCGCGACGTACTGGTCGGGCAGCGCATTCGTCCACGTGATGCGGCCCAGACCCAAGGCGTCGAAGCGTTCCCGGGCCGAGGCCGCAGCCGCCCGCAGGGAATCCGATGACAGGACGACCGCCTTGGGCTTTCCGGACGAGCCGGAGGTGGTGACGATCACGCCACCATGGATGCCCTCGACGTCCACATCGGGAAGGACCACGGCCCGCGCTGCATCGTCCGCCAGGGGCGCGAGCACCATCTCGTCGGCGATCACCGCGGGCAACAGGGTGGCGACCTCGTCAGGACGGCACAGGGTGGGGCGCATGGCTCACGATGCTAGCCCCGGGAGCCGTGCCCAGGCCCCAGGCCCCAGGCCCCAGACGAGGGTGTTAGGTTGGCAGGCGGCCCGTTCCGAGACCATGCGGGCGGAACCATGGCGACCAGGATCATGCGAATCCAGGATCATGCGAATCCAGGATCATGCGAATCAAGGAGTGGCAGCGGTGGCGAGCAGTTCGACCTTTGCCAGCCTGGCGAACCCGAACTACCGCACCTACTTCATCGGTGGCACGCTCGCCAATGTCGGCGGCTGGATGGCCCGTACCGCCCTTGCCTGGCTGGTGCTCGTGGAACTGCCGAACGGCAGCGCCCAACACCTCGGGTACCAGACGGCCTGCACCTTCCTGCCCGGCCTGTTGCTGACCCCCCTTGCGGGGACGGTCGCCGACCGTTTCCCCAAGCGCAAGGTGCTGATGACCACCGGGGCCATCAGCCTGGTCGCGTTCACCACCCTCGCGCTGCTCACGATCAGTGGACGCATCGAGTTGTGGCACGTGCTCGCGCTCTCCCTGCTCGACGGCCTGGGTTTCGCCTTCGATGGGCCAGCGCGACAGGCCTTCGTCGCCGAGATCGTCCCGGTCGAGCAACTTCCCAATGCCATTTCCCTGAACTCGGCCAGCTTCAATGCCGCACGCCTCCTGGGCCCGGGCCTGGGTGGGGCCCTGATCGCCCTGGTAGGGACCGGTTGGGTGATCGCCATCAACGTCCTCGCGATCGGCGTGATGATCGCGGCACTGGCACTGATGGACACCTCCCTGTTGCACCCGTCGAAGCCCGCAAGCGGACGCAATGCCGGTTTTGTCGGCGGCCTCAAGCACGTCCGACGACGCCCCGACCTGCTGGTGCTGTTGTGCGTCGGGCTTGCCGTCGGCGGGCTGGGTTTCAACTACAACATCTCGAACGCCGTGATGGCCACCGAGCGGTTCCGTCGGGGAGCTGGTGAGTACGGGTCCATTGGTTCCGTCATGGGCATCGGGGCGCTGGCCGCCGCGCTGTGGTCGGCCCGCCGCGGGCAGCCACGGTTGCGGCACGTCATCCTGGGCATGGCCGGCTACGCGGTCTTCAACGCCGCTGCCGCCCTGGCGCCCAACTTCCTGGTCTTCGTGGCACTGCAGGCACCTGTCGGCTTCTTCACCATCACCGCCCTGGTCACCGGCAACTCGTTGCTGCAGACCGCCACCGCCCCGCAGATGCGCGGTCGCGTGATGGCGCTGTGGGGTCTGGCCATCACCGGCATGGCGCCGATCATCTCGCCGGTGGTCGGCTGGTTGGGCGACCGCTTCGGACCGCCCGCGACCATCTGGTTCGGCGTCACCTGCGTCACCATTGCCACCGCCCTGATCGTGGTCACGATCATGACCCGCGAGAGCATCCACCTGCGCCTCGACCGGCACAAGCGTGCCCCGTGGTTGCGTCTGGAGCGACTGATCACCCGCGACGTCGACCAGCAGCGCTGAGTTCACCACCGCGTCACCAGCGCCTCCTAGGGTGCGGACATGAGCATTTCCGTCGTAGCGCACCGTGGTGATTCCGAGGCTGCCCGGGAGAACACCCTCGAGGCCTTCC
>NZ_BAAAKI010000004.1:196504-212072 GCF_039527675.1 Luteococcus sanguinis | reverse complement strand
CCTGCACGACGCGACGACATTGCGCCTGTGGGGACGCCCATCCGAAGTGGCCCGGATGACCCTCGACGAGGTCCAGGAGCTCGGGCTGCCCGGGTGCCGGATCCCGACCTTGGCCGAGTCTCTCCAGACGGTCACGATGGCCAACGCCGAACTCGGCCGGGGCGTCGGCGTGCTGGTCGACACCGTCGACCCTGCAGATGCTCTGGTGGCATTGCGGACGGTGCGGTCCAATGCCCACGAACTCCACGTCCGGTGGTTCGGTGCCACGGACGCGATGCTGGCGATCCGCGAGGCCGACGAGGGCGCCGTCGTCGCCTACAACCATCCCGGCGGCACCCTGGACGCCGACCTGCTCAACCGGCTGCGGCCAGACACGATCAACGTCGAATGGGTGCTCGCCACTGCCGAACTGGCCGAGACGGTGCACGGGATGTGCCGCAGCCTGGCCGTCTGGACCGTCGACGACGCCGAAGCCATGGCATGGCTGGTGCAGATCGGCGTGGACGCGATCACGACCAACCGTCCCCGGCTGCTGCGCGAACTGCTGCGCCACGACATCTCCCCGCTCTCGGTGGCCTGGACCGATGCGACACAGCTGGCCGGACGCGCTGGCATCACCGAAGAGACCGCCTGCTGGATCGCCGTGGCCCGCGACCTGGCCGAGTGGACCAATGGCTTCACCCGCACCAGCGCGCTGGGCACCATCCGCACCAAGGCGCACGCCGCGGACGTGGTCACCGAGGTGGACGAGGCGGTGGAACGCCACGTGCGCGAGGTGATCGCCGCGTCCTTCCCCGACCACCTGGTCGTGGGCGAGGAGTTGGGCGGCCGCCCCGAGGCCGCCCGTCCGGTCTGGTACCTGGACCCGGTCGACGGCACCACCAACCTCGCCAACCGCCTGCCGTGGACCTCGATGAGCCTGGCGCTGGCTGTCGACGACCGTCCACTGGTCGCGGTGGTCTGCCAGCCCTGGTTGGGGCAGGTCTACCTCGCCGCCGAAGGTCTGGGCGCCACCACCAACGGACGTCCGGCGGAGGTCCGTCGCGCCGACGGGCTCGCCGGGCGAACGGTGCTGACCGAACTCGACGCACACCGCCCCTGGGAGGGGATGGGCTCCTTCGTCAGTGGACTGGCGGACGAGCACGCCACCACCCGCGTGCTGGGTTCTGGGACCCTCGCGATGGCCGCGGTGGGCCTCGGTTGGGCCGCAGGTGCGCTCGTTCACCGCTTCAACCCGATCGACCACCTCGCCGGGTCGCTGATCAGCCACGAGGCGGGCGCGGTGGTGCTGGCCCAGGACGGGTCCCGCCAGTTGTTTCCGAGCACCGGTGGTTTGCTGGTGGCGGCGCCGGGTGTCGAACAGCAGCTGGTGCGGATATGGGGTGACGCACGCTCCTGAAGGCTGCGAATCACGTCCACCCCCTTCAAAAGGGTCGGGGGCCGGTGCTTGGATGAGTGCCATGAAGAAGCTGATCAATGCCGTCGACGACATCGTCAATGACTCCCTGAGGGGCTTCGGTCTCGCCCACCCCGACCACATTCGGGTCGATGCGCAGAACCGCGTCGTGCTGCGCGCCGACGCCCCCCGGCAGGGCAAGGTCGGTCTGGTCTCGGGTGGCGGTTCCGGCCACGAACCGATGCACTCCGGCTTCGTCGGGGTCGGCATGCTGGACGCCGCCTGCGCCGGCCAGGTGTTCACCTCCCCCACGCCGGACCAGATGCTCGCAGCCACCACCGCCGTCGACGGTGGCGCAGGCGTGCTGCACATCGTGAAGAACTACACCGGCGACGTGATGAACTTCGAGATGGCCGCCGAGCTGGCTGCCGAGGCGGGCATCGAGGTCGAGTCGGTGGTCGTGGACGATGACGTTGCCGTCACCGATTCCCTCTACACCGCCGGTCGACGCGGGGTCGGCCTCACCGTGCTGCTGGAGAAGATCGTCGGCGCCGCCGCCGAGGAGGGCCGCGACCTCGCAACCTGCGCCGGGCTGGCGCGCACCGTCATCGCGCAGGGACGCTCAATGGGCATGGCCCTGACCTCCTGCACTGTGCCCGCCGCCGGACGTCCCACCGTCGACCTGGCCGACGACGAGATGGAGGTCGGCATCGGCATCCACGGTGAGCCAGGGCGCGAGCGACGACCGATCGCCTCCGCGAAGGAGGTGGCCGCGATGCTCGTCCAGCCCATCCTGGCCGACCTCGACTTCACTGACGCGCCCGTGATCGTGATGCTGAATGGCATGGGCGGCACCCCGCTGCTGGAGCTGTACATCATGTACGCCGAGGTGGCCGACCTGTTGCGCGCCAAGGGCGTGGAGGTGGCCCGCTGCCTCGTCGGCAACTACATCACCAGCCTCGAGATGGCCGGCTGCTCGCTCACCTTGCTGAAGGCGGACGACGACCTGCTCACGCTGTGGGATGCGCCAGCCAACACCCCCGGTCTGCGGTGGGGTTGCTGACATGCAGATCGATGCCCTTGCCCGTTGGTTCGCCGATTTTGCCGCCGTGGTCACCGAGAACGCCGCCATGCTCACCGACCTGGACCGGCAGATCGGTGATGCCGACCACGGGTCCAACCTCGACCGGGGCATGAAGGCCGTCGCGGCGCTCGATCCGGCCGACAGCACCGACGCGAAGGTCTACCTCAAGCAGGCCGGCATGACCCTGGTCAGCACGGTTGGCGGCGCCTCCGGTCCGCTCTACGGCACACTGCTGCTCCGGATGGCCACCAATGTCCCAGACGAGGAACTGGACGCCCGCGCCTGGGCGGAGATGCTGCAGGCCGGGCTGGACGGTGTGGTCTCCCGCGGCCACGCCGCCGAGGGCGACAAGACGATGGTCGACGCGCTGGCGCCCGCCGTCCGCGCCGCCAAGCAAGCAGCCACCCAGGGCCAGGATCTCGCCTCTGCCCTGGGCGCCACCGCCGAGGCCTGCGCCAGCGGCCGGGACTCCGCCACGCCGCTGGTGGCGCGCAAGGGCCGCGCCTCCTACCTCGGGGAGCAGTCGGCCAACCACGCCGACCCCGGTGCCACCAGCCTCACGCTGATGCTTGAATCGGCAGCCCGGACGCTCGCATGAGCGTCGGCATCGTCGTCGTCTCGCACAGCCGCGCGCTCGCCGAGGGAGCAGTCGACCTGGCCACCCAGATGGTCACCACAACCCAGCCCCGGCTGGCCGTGGCCGCCGGCACGGCCGACGGGGGTCTCGGCACCGACGCGATGGCGATCCAGGCCGCCATCGAACAGGTGGACGAGGGCGACGGCGTGCTGGTGATGGTCGACCTCGGCAGCGCCGTGATGTCGGCCGAGATGGCGCTGGAGTTCTGCGACCCCGACCTAGCCGAGCGGGTGGTTGTCAGCAGTGCGCCGCTGGTCGAGGGACTGGTCGCCGCAGTGGTGCGTGCTGCCCAGGATGCCCCGCTGGCCACGGTCGTCCGCGACGCCGAGCAGGCTCTGGATGCCAAGAAGAAGCACCTGGATCGGGTGCTGACGCGTCAGAACTGAGCGTTGTTCCCAAGGACCTGCTCAGGGTTGCGCGGGCCAGTCGACCAGCCCGTCGGCGTCCAGTTCGCCCTGCGGCCAGACGGCGCGGACGATCCCGGCCGCCGCCAGCGCCTTGCGGCAGCCGGGGCAGGGCTCGTCGGTGATGTAGGCGGTCGCGCCCTTGGTGTCACGGGTGGAGAACAGCAGGGCGTTGACCTCGGCGTGGATCGCGATGCAGAAGCCGGGTGTCCCGGGGCGGTCGTAGTCTCCCAGCCCGGGCACCTGGTCGTATCCCAGCCGTCCGCGCGGACACGCGCCCTCGAGGCAGTCCGGCCGCCCGGGAGCAGCACCGTTGTAGCCCGTGGCGATGATCCGGCGGTCGTGGACGAGCAAGGCCCCGACCCTGCGCCGGGTGCACTTGGCGCGCGCGGAGACGGCCGTCGCGATGCCGAGGAAGTAGTCGTCCCAGCCGGGAACGGTCGCTGCGCCATCGACTGCGTCCACCTGCGCCATCAGAACTCGCAGTCGTCGTAGGAGCGCGGGTCCTCGATGGGCTCGGTGTGGATGATGATGTGCAGGTCGGGGAAGTCGGTGAGCAGCGCCGCCTCGATGTCCTCGACCAGGTCGTGCGCCTCCTGCACCGTCCAGGCACCGGGCACCAGCAGGTGCATGTCCATGAAGCGGCGGTGGCCGGCCTCACGCGTCCGCACTCCGTGGAAGATCACGAACTCGTTGGTGAAGCCCTCGAGGATCTCCCGGATGCGCGCGTTGTCCTCCTTGGGGAGGCTGACGTCCATCAGCCCGGCCATCGACTCTCGCAGCAGCTTCCCGCCGGTGAACAGGATGTTTATGCCCACCGCGAAGGCGACGATCGCGTCCAGCCGCGGCCAGTCGGTGAGCTTGACCAGCAGCACGCCGACGACCACTCCGACGGACGTCCACACGTCGGTGAGCAGGTGGTGGCCGTCCGCGGTGAGGGTCATGGAACGGTGGCGCTTGCCCTGGGTGAGCAGCACCCACGCGACCAGGCCGTTGATCACCGACGCGACCACGGAGACCGCCAGGCCGATGCCGATGTTCTCGAGCGGCTGGGGGTGCAGGAAGCGCTCGAAGGCGCTGACCATGATGACCGCGGCGGCGACGAAGATCATCGCGCCCTCGAGCCCGGCGGAGAAGTACTCGGCCTTCGCGTGGCCGAAGTTGTGGTTCTTGTCGGCGGGACGGATGGCGACCTTCAACGCGACCAGTGCCGCGATGGCGGCGACCAGGTTGACCAACGACTCCGCAGCGTCCGACAGCAGGCCCACCGAGCCGGTGATCCGCCAGGCGACGGTCTTCAGCGCGATGGTCGCCAGGGCGGCCGCGATGGACAACCAGGCGAACCGGGACAGGTCCATGGGCGTCGAGGGACGGGTGGAGGCGCTCACCGAGCAATTGTGACAGCTCGGTTGGAACGAGCAAGAGCCCGGGCCTGACTTCCTGACGTGGCCCGCCCCGCCCAGCCGGTGGTGCTGGCTGGGCGGGGCGGGTCGGTTGCCCTCCGTTGACGGTTACTGGGCGGCCCCGTTACTGGGTGGCTTTCGTGACCAGGCCATGCCCGTAGCGGTACAGCGGGTTGTAGTTCTTGTCACCCACGTTGATCGGCTCCTGGGCCAAGCTGCGCGGCCAGGTGACCGGCAGCTTGCCCTTGTACCCGGTGAGCCCGAACATCGGGTCGGCGACGCCGATGCCCTCCGAGCCCGGCAGCCAGCCGGCGACCAGGGAGTCGATCTTGTTGAGCTGCTTCGGCGGGATGATCACCGGACGGCCGGAGACAACCACAACGACGCAGCGCTTCGCCGTCGTGCAGACCTTGTCGATGGCGGCGCTGTCGGCCTTGCTCAGCTCCATCGTCTGGGAGGCTCGCGGCACACCATTGTCTGCCTTGTCCCACGGCCAGCCCGGCCCACCGACGTCGCCGTAGCCCTCGGCATAGGGCGTCTCCCCCACCACGACGATGCCGGTGGCATCGGACGGAACCTTCGTGCTGGCGGTCTCGGAGAAGGTGACGGCGGCCTTGGGGGCGTCCTTGCGGATGCCGTCCAGGATGGTCGTGCCGGGCACGACATTGGTGGAGCCGCCCTGCCAGGTGATCGTCCAGCCACCGGTCTGGTTGCCCATCGAGTTGGCATTGCTGCCGGCGACGTAGATCTTGCCCTTGCCCGACAGGGGCAGCGTCTTCTTGCTGTTCTTCAGCAAGACCTGCGACTGGGCGGCCGCGGTGCGGGCCACCGCGTGGTGCGCGGCGCTGCCGACCTCGCCCAGGTGCTGGCGCGGGGTGAGGGGGTTCTCGAACAAGCCCAGCTGGAACTTGGCGCGCAGGATGCGGGTCACCGCGTCGTCGATGCGGGCCGAGGAGATGCGCCCCGCGTCCACCTCCGACTTCAGCGTGGTGAAGGTCTTGCGGAAGTCGTTGGGCTCCATCAGCATGTCGATGCCGGCGTTGACGCCGCGACGCACCTGCGTGGCGTAGTCACCCGGGATGTGCTGGATGCCGTTGTAGTCGCTGATCACGATGCCCTGGAAGCCCTGCTTCTCCTTCAGCCAGCCGGTGATCAGCTCCTCGTTCTCGTGCATGTTGATGGGGTTGCCCAAGCCGTCCTCGGTCCAGTCGATGCTCGAGTAGGACGGCATGATGCTGCCGACGTCGTACTTCTTCACGGCGGGGACGTACTGGCGCAGCGCCTTGTCCCAGAACTTCTTGCGGTTGGTCTGCGTGACCCCCTGGTCGATGGTGTAGTCGCCCGTGCCCGTGCCATAGGTGGTGAAGCCGTCGCCGGCGAAGTGCTTCGCGGTCGCGAGCACCTTGTCGTTGCGCGACAACATGCCCGGCGCACCCTGCAGGCCGGTGATCTCGGTCTCCATCGAGATGACCAGGTCGACCGACTCGCCGAAGCCCTCGTAGGAGCGTCCCCAGCGCTCGTCCTGCGGGGCGGTGACCGCTGGCGAGAAAACCCATTGGGGGCCGGTCGCGCGCGTCTCCTGGGCGGTGATCGCGCCGATCTGCTGCACGAGCGCCGGGTTGCGCGTCGCGCCCAGGCCGACGTGGTGCGGGAAGATCGTGGCTCCGTACTCGTTGCCGTTCCCGTGCACGGCATCAATGCCGTAGAGGATCGGGATGCCCAGGCGCGTCGCCAGGGCCTCCTTCTGGTAGCCGTCGATCATGTCGGCCCAGGCCGTGGGCGTGTTCTCGGCCGGGGTGGAACCGCCGCCGGAGAGCAGCGACCCGAGGGCCAAGGTGGTGACCTCCCCCGGCTTCACCGATGCGCGCTCGGCCTGGAGCATCTGCCCCAGCTTCTCTTCGAGAGTCATCCGCGACAGCAGGTCCTTCACGCGGGTGTCGATGGGCAGGTAACGGTTGCGGTAGGCAGCGTCGGCGGCGGGGATCTCCGTGGCGGACGCCACGGCCGTCTCCTGGCCCTGTGCGGGGGTGGCGGGCAGACCTGTGGCGACCATGACGGCGGCGAGCGCGAGACCGGGGAGCCCGACCAGGCGACGACGGCTGGAAGCGGAGTGGGACATGATGCTCCTTTGCATGTGGGTGGGTGTCCTCTGCCCACACTCGTTGCGGTCAGCCGCCCCGGTCAAGGGATTCTGTGTGCCGGATTCTCTTGCCACGTTCAAAAAGGGGTGAACACCTCCGAACGGGTGGTGGGGGCGGCGTGACGCTGCACCCATCGGTGGTCGCTAGACTCCTCGGGCACGCCCCTATAGCTCAGCTGGCAGAGCAGTGGACTTTTAATCCATGGGTCCTGGGTTCGATCCCCAGTGGGGGCACCGACCAAGGAGGTGTCAGCGTGGAGGGTCCACTGGTCATCCTCGCTTGTGGCCTGCTGTTGCTCGCCGTCGCCGCGCTGCGTGACCGACAGACCCGCCTGGCCGCCGAACGGACGATGTCCGAGGCGCCCGAGCGTGCCGGTCTGGACGACGCTCCCACGCCCTCCTATGTCACCCCGCCCGATGCGGACGCGCCCCGCGAGCTGCCCGAGCTGTCCGACGACCAGCTCAGCGCTTGGCAGCAGGCCCGCACCTCCGGCACCCAGTTCGCCGTCCGCCTGGACGACGCGCGCTTCGCCACCTCACCTGGACGCCTCGGGCTGGCGAACGCGATGGTCGTCGCCGCGGGTGAACCGGTGACCTCCATCCGGGAGCTGCTGCCCTCCTGCACGGCGGCGATCGAGGCCAAGCGTCCACTGGTGGTGGTGGCCCCCGCCATCGCGTCCGAGGTCGCGACGACCCTGGCAGTCAACCTCTACCGCGGCACGCTCACCGCGGCAGTGCTCATCGGCGAGGCGGACGAATGCGCCCGGCTCGCGCAAGCCGTCGGCGGACGCGCGGTGACGAGCGCCCAACTGCAGTCGGGGCTCGCACCCGAGCACTTCGCCGGCACTGCGGCACGCCTGGTTGCCGACGCCGACGGCGCTGCCATCACCGAAGCCTGAAGCTGTCGCGAAGCCTGAACCTCAACCTCTGGTTCAGACGCGTCTGAGAGTCCTTCAGACTGCTCCCAGCTTGGGTTCAACCGCGCCGTTACCCGACTCGAACACTTCCCCGCGGATCTGACGGAGTCTCCTTGTCAGGCAAAAGTGCTAGTCCGCTGGTAATCGAAGAACACGCCCGTAGTTCCAGCCATGTTCTTTGCCCCTGCTCCGGGCTGTCACGGCCTTGGCAACCGAGCTCGAGGTGGTCGCCGCGGCGACGCGCGTCCTACAGTCCCGCTCGACCGAGGGGTCGGGATGTCCTGTGGGTGTGGGGAAGCACCAGGGGGGGCAGGCATCCCGTCCTCTCCCATTCAGCTGAAGCGGCTGGGGAAGAGCCGCGGAAGGAAGTACTCGTGGACGTTCTGCATACCCTCAGGAGCGTCGCGGCCTCGGCCGCGCTCGCCGGCATGGCCGTCGGCGGCACCCAGCTGGTTGCCGCTCCGCTCGCCCAGGCCAAGTTCGCCATCCTCTCAACCACTGCCACGGTCAACCTGAGGCAGTCCCCCAGCACTTCCGCGTCCGTGCTCACCGTCGTGCAGCGTGGCACGCAGGTGACCCAGACCGGCAACATGGTAAATGGCTGGACGCCCGTGCGGGTGGGCGCCCGGACCGGCTGGATCTACTCCAGCTATCTCGCCACCGTCACGTCCACCACCGCTGTCCCCACGGGTCCGTCGTCAGGCACCAACACCGCCACGGTCACTGAGTCGGTGAACCTGCGCACCGGTCCCGGGACGAACTACGCCGTCGTCCGGGTGCTGCGCAAGGGGACGACGATCACGCTCACCGGGGTCAAGCGCGCCGACTGGGTGCAGGTGAACGACGCCGGCAAGCTGCGCTGGGTCCACAAGGGCCTGATCACCACCAAAACCAGCAGCACGACCGGGTCGCCCGCTGCCTCCACGGGCAGCCCGGCGACGAATGCCGTCGCGACGTCGAGGGCGCGCGCCAGCACCGCGCTGATGATCCGCACGTCGAGCGATGACACCTTCACCAGCCTCGGCGACATCCCCACCGGCACGATCCTGGAGCTGACCGGCGTGAGGCAGAACGGCGTCGCGCAGGTCATCTGGCAGGGCCATCTGCGTTGGGTGAACGCGAACTTCCTGGTGCCGATCAGCTCGTCCACCTCTGTCACGGCCCCCGCCGCCCCGGTCACCACCGGCACTCGCTACGCCAGCGTCGCGTTGGACATTCGCACCGCCTCCGGCAGTGACGCCCGCACGCTGGCCGAGGTTCCGGCCGGGACCAAGCTGGCGATCACCGGCGTGGTCCGGAACGGACGCGCGCAGATCGTGTACAACGGCGCCGTGCGATGGGTCACCGCCCGCTACCTCTCGCTGGTCGCCCCGGCGAGGGTGGTCAAGACCGTCACCACGACCACCGGGACGCTGAACACCGGCGGCTCCGTGGGTCTGGACAGGCTGACCAGCGCCAGCAAGGGGATCGTCGCCGAGGTGCGCGCCAACTACCCGCAGATCACCACCATGTATGGCGTGCGCGCGGATTCGATCCCGGACCATCCCTCGGGCCGCGCGGTGGACATCATGCTGCCCAGCTATCGCTCCAACGAGGCGCTGGGCTGGGCGATCGCCAACCACATGCGCAACAACGCGCGCGCCCTGGGGATCAACTACGTCATCTTCCACCAACACATCTGGTCGGTGGCCCGCAACGGCGAGGGTTGGCGCCTGATGGCCAACCGCGGCGGCGACACGGCCAACCACTACGACCACGTGCACGTGACGGTGAACTGACCCATATCGCTCCCCGACCCTGCCCAGGGGCACCCCCGATAGACTCCTGAGGTGGGCAAACGGATCACCTCGCACGACGTCGCCAGACGTGCCGGCGTATCGCGCAGCGCGGTCTCGCTGGTGCTCAATGGCCGTGCGGAGGGTGCGATCTCGGCGCAGAACCAGGAGGCGGTGCTGCGCGCCGTCAACGAGTTGGGTTACCGCCCCAACACCGTCGCCCGAAGCCTGCGCAATGCCTCCACCCACACGATTGGCGTGGTGACCGACTCGATCCTGTCCACAGGTTTTGGCGGCGACATGGTCAACGAGGCCACCCGGGCCGCCGCGGCGCGCGGCTACCTGCTGCTCGTCGTCGACTGCGACCGCAACCCCGTGCGCGAGCAGGAGGCCGTCCAGGTGCTGAAGTCGCGGCAGTGCGACGGGCTGATGTTGGCAGCCGAACACCTGCGCGAGTGGCAGCCCCCGCCCGGTTTCGCGGACGAGAAGTGCCTGCTGCTGGATGCAGTCGACCCCTCCGGCCAGGTGCCGGGCGTGGTGAGCGACGAGGTGGGCGGTGCGCGTAGCGCGACCGAACTCCTGCTGCGCGCGGGCCACCGCGAGATCGCCTACCTGACGGGCGAGTCGCACTACCTGGCCGCCGGCATGCGCGTCCAGGGCCACACCAAGGCGTTGGCCGCGGCGGGGCTGGGGCCCCAGCTGGTGGAGTGCGGCTGGGACATCTCCGACGGCCTGCGCGTCGGCCTGCGGTTACTTGACTCCCCCGATCGTCCGACGGCGGTGCTGTGCGCCAACGATCGTGTCGCGGCAGGTGTCTTCCTGGCCGCTGCGAGGCTCGGCCTGTCGATCCCGGACGAACTCTCGGTGGTCGGCTACGACAACGACCGCAATGTCGCGCCCCACCTGGGTCTGACCACGATCAGCCTCCCGCATCGCGCGATGGGAGCCCGGGCGATCGAGGTGCTGCTCGACGTGATGGCGGGAAGGGCAGTGGAGTCGACCAGATTGCTGGTCGACTCCCCCGTCGTGGAGCGCGCGTCCGTCGCTCCCCCATCCCGCTGAGCCGCCGCCCCGTTCCACTGGCCCCCTCAGCGGTCCTGATCTGTCAGCGGATGGCCTGCACCGTCCCCGCACCCTCCAGCCGCCAAGTCGACCCGGCGGCGGGATAGATGCGCGTCGTGTGGGTGGTGCCGTCCGCGCGATAGACCTCGACCAATGATCCGTCCACCAGCACCGACGCGGCGCCCGGAAGCTCGACGCGGTCATTGCCGTCCGCGCCGTCGCAGACCAGAACCGCGGGCCCGGACGTGGTCACGAGCACGCAGGTGTCCTCGGCCGCTGACCAAGGTGAACCCAGCTCCTCGTGGGCGTGGCTCGCGAACTCCGGAGCCAGGGTGGCGGTGAGCTGGCCGTCGACGACGTGCAACTCGCGGGGCGCGGTGAGCACGCCGGCCCAGCCGTGCTCGTCCAGCCATTCCTCGTCGCGCTGCAGTTCCCACGACCACCCCCACATCAGGATCCGGTCGTCGTCCACCAGCGCCTGCGGGGCGTAGAAGGCGGGACCATCGTCGAGGACGCCGCCATTGCTCGGCACGAAGCGCGGGTGGTCCCCCGTGGTGTCCATCTCACCGACCAGCCACCGGACGCCGGCCAGCGTCCCCCGCCCGTCGACGGCCTGCCACAGCGACACCAGCACCACCCAGCGCCCGTCCAGCTGGAAGACATTCGGGCACTCCCAGATGTCGGCCGGGGCCACACTGGCCGCGATCTCGTCGTCGTGGTTGAGCAACGGGCCGAGCAGTTCCCAGCTCGTCAGGTCGGTCGCGTCGTAGAGCAGCAACGAGGCGGGGGTGTTCAGCCCACCATGGCCTTGGACGATGTAGCGCCGACCGTCGATCCAGACGACGAAGGGGTCCCGCGTCTGAGCGTCCTCGGCACCCGTCCGCGGCGCGCTGGGCACCTCGGCAGGCGTCCAGCTCGACAGCGTGGCATCACCGGTGGCGATGGCGCCCACGGCATCCTCGGGGCTGTTGGGAACGGCGGTGTAACAGAGCGTCGGGGTGCCGTCGTCGATCGTGCAGCAGCCGCTCCAGCAGCCGACGGCGTCGATCTCTCCGGCCCGGGGACGCAGCGCGACGGGCTCCTCGCGCCAGGCGAACAGGTCGTCGGAACTGACGTGCCCCCAGGCGATCTCCCCGTGCCGTGGCTGGTCGGCACGGTACTGGAAGAAGACGTGCCAGCGGCCGTCGACGTGGGCCAGTCCGTTCGGGTCGTTGATCCACCCCGTCTGGGGACGGATGTGGTGCATCGGGCGGCAGACGTCGGTCACTTCACACTTCCTGCGGTCAGGCCCTCGCGCAGCGGACGCTGCCCGAAGATGAAGACGATCAGCGCGGGAATCATCGACAGGACGACACCGGCCAAGACGGTGGACATGCTGCCGGTGCCGAGCTGGCCCTGCAGGCTCACCAGGCCGAGCGGGAGGGTGAAGTTCTGCTCACTGATGGTCATGATCAGGGGGCGGAAGAACTCATTCCAGATGCCGTTGAAGGCGAGGATGCCAACGATGGCCAGGCCGGGCGTTGCCAGCGGGAGGTAGATCTTCCAGAAGACCCGCCACGGGCTGGCGCCGTCGATCTGGGCGGCTTCGGCGAGGCTTTCGGGGATGTTCATGAAGTACTGGCGCATCAAGAAGGTGCCGAAGGCGGTGGGCAGCGCAGGCAGGATCAGGGCGAGCAGCGTGTCCGAGAGGCCCATGCCACGGATCAGCATGAAGACCGGGACGATCGTCACCTGCATCGGGATCATCATCGTGGCCAGGATCAGGCCGAACAGCCACTCACGTCCCTTGAACGACAGCCGGGCGAAGGCGTAGCCGGCCAGCGCCGCGGTGAACATCTGACCGACGGCCG
This sequence comes from Luteococcus sanguinis, assembly GCF_039527675.1. NCBI lineage: Bacteria > Bacillati > Actinomycetota > Actinomycetes > Propionibacteriales > Propionibacteriaceae > Luteococcus > Luteococcus sanguinis. The sequence goes on along the minus strand of NZ_BAAAKI010000004.1, from coordinate 199,404 downwards.
ACAGGCCGGTGACCAGGATCGAGTTCCAGAACAGTCGCCAGACGTCAACCTTGGTGAACACGTCCTTGAAGGCGGCCAGGCTGAGGGTATGGTGGCCTGACTCGTCGACCGGGGTGAACGCCACCCACAGGGTCCAGACCACCGGGCCGAGGGTGAGGAAGAGCGCGACGAGCAGGATGAGCGCCTTGCCGAGCAGCGCGAGCAGGCCCTCACGGCCGAGCCGGCTGCGCACAGCGGGGGTGGAATCGATGCCCGTGGGCTTGGTGCCGGTGGGCATCGTGCCCGTGGGCGTGGCGGTGGCAGCCGTGCTGCTGGGAGCGATGGATGACATGGCAGGCCTCACATGTAGAAGACGAAGCGCTTGGACAAGTGGAACTGGAGCCAGGTGATCAGCATGATGATCACCATCAGCACGACGCCGATCGCGGCGGCCAGGCCGAAGTGCAGCTCCTGGAAGGCCGACTGGTAGATCACCATGACGGCGGTGCGGGTCGAGTCGCCGGGTCCGCCGCGGGTGAGCACGTAGGGCTGGTCGAAGATCTGCAGCGCGGAGATGATCGCCATCACGGTCGCCACCAGCATGGTGGGGCTGACCAGCGGCAGGGTGATCTGGCGGAAGCGCGCCCAGGCGCCGGCGCCGTCGATGCTGGTGGCCTCGTAGATCTCCGGCGGGATGGAGGCCAGGCCGCCGATGAAGAGCAGGAAGGTGAAGCCGAAGTTCTGCCAGACGTAGACCAGGACGGTGACGACCATCGCGCCGTGGGCGCTGGTGAGCCAGTGCACGGGTGCGATGCCGACCAGGGCCAGCACCTTGTTGACGGTGCCGAAATCCTCGTTGAACAGGTAGGACATGATCAGCGACACCGAGGCCGCCGACAGGATGAGTGGGAAGAAGAAGACCGAGCGGAAGAAGGCCCGCGCCCAGCTGGGCATCTTCGACTGCACCAGCACGGCGAGCAGCATCGCGACCGCGATCTGCAGGGTGACGGCAACGATCACGAAGCCGAAGGTGTTGAGGAAGCTGACGCGCACGGTCGGTGAGCTGGCGAGCTGGGCGAAGTTCTTGCCACCCACGAACTTGGGCGTGCTGATGATGTCCCAGTCGAAGAAGGCCAGGACGATCGAGCCGATCATCGGGATGAAGGTGAACAGGCCCAGCCCGATCACGGTCGGGGCGAGCAGGAAGGCGGCCAGCCGACCCTCGCGACGACGCGCGGGGGCGTGCGATACGGGGACGACGGTTTCGGTGGTGGTGGCATTGGGGGCCACGGGAGCTGCGGTCATGTCAGTTTCCTCCCAGCGCGAGTTCGAGGTCGCGCTGCAGCGTGCCGAGCGCAGTCTTGACGTGGGCCCGGGTGCCGGTGACCGCGCCGAGCACGTTCTTGATCAGAGCGGTCTCGACCGCGGCCTCCTGCGGCGGGGCCGGAACCGGCGCCGTCGTGGGGAAGCGGTCGAGGGTGTCGTAGAAGTACTCCCAGTGCTTCGGGCCGGTGCCGGAGTAGAGCTCGGTGTTGTGCGAGCGACGCGCCGAGTTGGAGTCAGGGTTCTTCTGGGCGATCTTCATGCCGTCCTTGCTGACGCAGAACTTCAGCCACTCCCAGGCGGCGTCCTTGCGCTTGGACGCGCGCATGATCGCGTAGCCGGCAGTGCCGAACTGATGTTGCTGCGTGCGGTGCTTGGGGAAGAAGGCGACGTCGTAGTCGTCCTTGGTCATGCCGGCCTCGCTGAGGCCGTGCACCCAGTAGCCGCCCGATGGGGTCATCCCGATCACGCCGGAGCCGAAGCGGCTGACCAGTTCGTTGCCGCCGCCCTGCACCGGGGACGATCCGAGGTCCTCGGCCACGAGCTGCTGCAGGAACTCGAAGCTCTCCAGCACCTTGTCGTCGGTCGCATTGGGCTGGGCCCACTTGTAACCACCGGAGCGTCCCGTCTGGCCGGGGTAGAAGCTGTTCCACAGCCACTCCCCACCGCTGAAGCGTTCCGGCTTCAGGAAGGAGGTGTCGTTGGAGTACAGCCACGGCACCACGCCACCCCACAGGCGGTTGGTCCAGAAGAAGGGACGGAAGGTGCCGGTGGAGGCCTTCTTCATCAGCCGCAGGGAGTTCTGGAAGTCGTCCCAGGTCCAGTCGGCGGCGGGCGCCTCGAGGCCGGCGCGATTGAACGCCTTCTCGGAGTAGTACATGTTGGCGGCGTTCCAGCTGAGCGGCAGCTGGAAGAGGTGGCCCTGGTACATGAAGGCCTCGATCAACGAGGGGTGCACGTCGTCGAAGAACTCCTGCATCTCGGCCTTGTCGCGGGTGACGAACTCGTCCAGCGGATGTGCCAGGCGGTCGGCGAAGAGCTGGGTGCCCTCGGTGGCGACCATGACCACGTCCGGCGGGGTGCCGGCGGCGACCAGGGTGAGGATCTTGGCGAAGAAGTCGCTCCAGTCCGTGCCCTGGATCGGGACGATCCGGACGTGGATGTCGGGGTGGACCTTCTTGAACGCGTCCACCAGTCCCTGGTTGGACGCAGCGTCCTGGGCGGTGCCATTGATGGCCACATTGAGTTCATCGGCGCCCCGGCCCGGGATGTCCAGGCCGGTCAACCGCTTCCACGACAAGACGGTGCCCAGCGCACCGGCTCCGCCGACGCCGAGCATCGCCCGGCGAGTCAGATCTGCCATTCACGGCCTCCTCAGTGAGTACCTAACACGTGTTAGGTTGGCACAGGGACGGAGGCAACGCAATAGCTATGGCCACCATTCGTCACGGACGTGGGCACCCCAGCCATCGCTGTCGAGGGGTTGGGTTTGGCCCCCGCCCCCGCTGCCACTACCATCGACAGGCACAGGTCCCCATCGTTTAGCGGCCTAGGACACCGCCCTTTCAAGGCGGCAGCGCGGGTTCGAATCCCGTTGG
>NZ_BAAAKI010000004.1:161435-196469 GCF_039527675.1 Luteococcus sanguinis | reverse complement strand
CCCAGGCGCCCCACCGGGCAGCGAGGAACCGACGGTGACGCCCTGCGAAGCTCGCTAGTCTGGCGTCATGGCACGTCGCCCATGGCTGGGGCTCCCCCTGACCTCTCTGCTGAGCCCGCGCGAGGAGCGCGAAGGACTGGTCCTGTCCGGGGGTGGGTCGAAGGCCAGCTTCCAGATCGGCGCCCTGCGCTACCTCTACGAGCGCGCCGGCATCGCGCCGACCGTCGTGGTCGGAACATCGGCCGGCAGCATCATCGCCGCGATGATCGCCCAGTCGTCCGACCCCGCCGAGCAGGCCGCATCGATCCGCGAACTCGAGCGGCTCTGGTTCGAGATGGAAGAGCAGAGCGACATGTTCACCGAGCGCGCGTGGTTCCGGCGCTTCCGCGCCCGCAGCCCCGAGTTGATGGCCCTGCTGCAACGCGATCACGCCGAACAGACAGCGTCCCCGCGGCCGGCATGGCGGGCAGGGGCGAGCCTCCCGCGCATCCAGCTCCCCTTCACCAGGGGATCCGCGCTGGATCTGGAGGACCAACCCCAGCACGACCCATCAGGACCGGGATCCCCGAACACCCAGGACGCTCGTCCCCTCAGCCCACAGCTCGAGACCCTGGCCCTGGCCACCAACGACCCCGATGTCGCGCCGGCCGAGCTCTCACCAGCCATGGTGTTGTCGGTGCTCTCGGGCCTGAGCCGGATGCGCGGTGTGGGCACCGACCTGGGACTGATCCTGTCCGGCGCCGAGAAGACGCGTTCGATGTACGTCCCTGGGCCCCTGCTGCAGCGACTCCTGGGCAGCGGCGTCTTCGACGCGACCAAGATCGGCGAGTCAGGTCTCACCGTCCGCATCGCCGTCACCGCGCTCGAGAGTGGCGAACTGCGCTTCCTGCGTGAAGACGGGATGCTGGTCGACCGAGAGGATGTCCCGATCGGCGGCACCGCACAGGAGCTCACCCGCGGGGTGCTCGCATCCTGCTCGATCCCGGCAGTCTTCGTCCCGGTTGCCCTCGACGACGAGACCTATGTGGACGGCGGGGTCCGCGAGAACCTGCCCGCCGAGATGGCGATCGGACACCTGGGCTGCACCACCACCTGGGTGGTCACGTCCAATGCCCCCGGCGCGAAGTCCCAGCCCAGCTACGCCGAGCGGGACATGATCTCGGTGATGATGCGCGCCACCGAGATCATGAGCGACGAGACCGAACGCGACGAGGTCGCCTATGCCAGAAGCGCCGGCGCGAAGGTGATAGAGCCGGAGATCGGGGTACACGACGCTCTCACGATCGACCCCGGCCTGATCCGGATCAACCGCGACTACGGCTGGATGCGCGCCGCCGAAGCCCACCTCCAACTCGACGCCGTCGAGCAGGGGCTGACCAGGAGCGTCATCCAGTTGCGCTGCCAGGCCTGGGAACTGGAGTGCAGCGTCCTGGACCCGGACGAGGACACCGACGGAACCGACCTTGCCCGGCTCACCCGGATGAAGTTCGAGCTGCGTGACCAGGTCAAGCAGCTGCGCCCGGAGATCCGTCCCGAAGACGCGGAACGCTGGTGGATCGACTGGGAGGCGCACACGCCGCCCGCCACCATGCCCCCGCCCTGGCTGCACTGATCCTGCCAGCTGGGCTGGCTGGCCGTCTCACGCCAGCGACAGGAAGAGCTTCTCCATTGCCGCCAGATCCTCGTCCCGGTTGGGATTGTCGCCGTTGATGCACTCCTGCAGCCCGGTCGATATCAGCGCGAAACCGGCCCGGTCGATCGCCTTGGAACAGGCGGAGAGCTGGGTGACGATGTCACGGCACTCCCGCCCCTCCTCGATCATCCGGATCACGGCCGCCAGCTGGCCCTGGGCGCGGCGCAACCGCTTGATGACCGGGTCCAGCTCCTCGGGATCCAACTGCATGGGGGGCTCCACTTCGTTCGTCAGCCGAACAGACGCCCAAACAGGCTCTTGCCCGCCGGCTTGTCGACGCCCTCGTGGCGACCGTCGCACCACTGGCTAGCCGGAACAGTACGCTTCACCTGGTCAATGTGCTGGCCGCAGCCAGCCCAGGTGGTCTTGCCGCAGGTCTTGCACGTGACGGGACGACACATTTCGTTTCTCCTTGGTGGTTGGTGTAACGGGTTGACCGCGTCAGTTGACGCGGTCGAGTTCGGACGTGATCTTGGAGACGCTGGGCTGTGAGAGCCCGCGGTTCCATGGCATCTTCTGCAGCACCTTGGCCATCCCGCAGGTGTCGGTGACACCGGCGAACACCAGGCCGGCACCGACGCCGCCGGCGACGAAGCGGGACTTCGGGGCGACAATGCTGGCCAGCACGGACGCCAGGACGATGCCGCCAGCGGTCGCGCGCACCTGGCGCTCCACCGACCAGACGCCCTCGCCGGGACCCTGGACCGGCAGCCCGGCCTCACGCCAGGCGGTCATCCCACCGGTGAGCACGTGGCCGCGGCCCCCGAGGGAACCAGCCATCATCCGCGCAGCCTCGTGGGAGCGGCCGTCGGTGAGACATACGAACAGCACCTCGCCGTCCAGGTGTTCGGCGATCTCGTCGGCGTGCTGGCTGATGACGTCCAACGGCGCGTTCACGGCACCGGCGATGTGGTGTCCGGCGAACTCGACCGGAGTGCGGACGTCGAGCACCGTCGGCGCATCGGCCTCTTGCAACCAGCCGGTGATCTCTGTGACCGAGAGGTCCTGGGCTCGTCTCATGGGTCCTTCTCCTTCTTGGGGTGGGTTCGTCGGGTCGGGTCGGGCTGGAATCGGGGAGGCGGACCACCTCGCGCTGGGCTTCCCCGACCCGTTCCGAGCTCTACCCATCGAGATTCTAGATACCCCTGGGGGTATTTGCAAAATACCCCCAAGGGTATCTAGGATCGACCCATGAGCACCGACACCACCTCCGGCCGCGACGAGGCCACCAAGCGCTATGTCATCGTCGGCGGCGTCGCCGGCGGCATGTCCACCGCCACCCGCCTGCGTCGTCTCGACGAGAACGCCGAGATCACCGTCATCGAGCGCAGTGGCTATGTCTCCTTCGCCAACTGCGGCCTGCCCTACTACGTCGGCGGCGTGATCGAACAACGCTCAGCCCTGTTGCTGCAGACCCCTGAGTCGTTGGCCGCCCGCTTCGGCATCACCGTGCTGGTCAACACCGAGGTCGTCAGCGTCAACACCACCGCCCGCGAGGTCACCACCCGCAGCACCATGTCAGATGAGACCAGCACCCTGGCCTACGACGAACTCGTGCTCTCCCCGGGCGCGCGCCCCATCACGCCGCAACTGCCTGGCATCGAGCGCGCCCTTGCCCTGCGCGACGTCGAGGACACCGACGCGATGGCAGCCGCCGTCGCCGGCGCCCAGACCGCCGTGGTGATCGGTGGCGGCTTCATCGGCGTGGAGGTTGCCGAGAACCTCGTGCACCGCGGCATGCAGGTCAGCCTGGTCGAGGCGACCGCCCAGGTGATGGCGCCGCTCGACCCCGAGATGGCCACCCCCGTGCACCAGCGACTGCGTGACTGTGGCGTCGACCTGCGCCTCGGCGTATCGGTCACCGCGATCGGGGACCAGGTCGTGAACCTGTCCGACGGGAGCACCCTGCCGGGCGAGGTGGTGGTCGCAGCCATCGGCGTGCGCCCCGACACGACGCTGGCCCGGATGGCCGGCCTGACCATCGGACCCCGCGGCGGCATCGCTGTGGACGAGAAGATGACCACCAGCGACCCGCACGTGCACGCCATCGGCGACGCGGTCGAGAAGGTCGACGGTCTCTCCCACGAGACGACGCTGGTGCCGCTCGCCAACACTGCCAACCGTCAGGGGCGCGTGCTGGCCGACATCCTGTCCGGGCTCCCGGGGGCCGATCGTCCCGTGCTCGGGACCGCGATCGTGGGCGTCTTCGGCCTGCAGGTCGCCAGCACCGGCTGGAACGAGAAGCGTCTGGTCGCCGCCGGACGCCCCTACCGCGCACTCCACACCCACCCCGCCTCGCACGCCGGTTACTACCCCGGCGCCGCCCAGCTGGCGCTCAAGCTGCTGGTCGACCCGGAGACGGACGAGATCCTCGGCGCCCAGGGCATCGGGGACGACGGCGTTGACAAGCGCATCGACGTGATCGCCACCGCCATCGCGGGCGGGCTGACCGCGTCCGACCTGGCCGACCTTGAACTCGCCTACGCGCCCGCGTTCGGTTCGGCGAAGGATCCGGTGAACATGCTCGGCTATGTCGACCAGAACACCGCCCAGGGCATCACGGACACCGTCCAGTGGCACGAGGTCGGCGAGCTGATGGAGGGCGGGGTGCACCTGATCGACGTCCGCACCCCTGCCGAGGTCGCCAATGGCGCCATCCCCGGCGCGATCAACATCCCAGTGGACGAGCTGAGGGACCGTCTGGACGAACTGCCCGAGGGCGACCTCGTGGTCAGCTGCGCCGTCGGCATCCGCGGGCACATCGCCGCGCGGATGCTGACCCAGAAGGGCCGCAACGCCAAGAACCTGGACGGCGGCTACCGCACCTGGTCTGCTGGCATGGCGTCCCGTCAGAACGCAGCCAGCTGACGCGTTGGCAGGTCATGGGGCGGCAGGCTCGCGGGTGACAGGCCTGCGGGTGATAGGTCAGTGGGTGAGCTTCAGCCCGATCACGCCACCCACGATCATCAGCAGGAAGATGATCTTCGCGATGGTCACCGGTTCGTTGCCGGTGGCCATCGCGTACGCCACCGTCAGGACGGCGCCGATGCCCACCCACACGGCGTAGGCGGTGCCGACCGGAAGTGCCTTCAGCGACCAGGCCAGGCCGACCATGCTGAGCGTGGTGGCGACCAGGAAGACGATGCTGGGCCCCAGCTTGGAGAAGCCTTCAGAACGTCCCAGCGCTGTGGCCCAGACGGCCTCCATCGCACCGGAGAGCACGAGCACGATCCATGACACGACGAACTCCTCGTGGGCCGTCTTGTCGCGGTCCGGGTACGGCACCCCTCGTCCGGCGGACGCTGGGCCAGCGTCCTTCGGGCAAGTCTAGGCGGGCGGGCTCGCGGTAATCAGTCGCGCACGCGCACCGCTGCGGGATCCCGGCGGGTCCAGGTGACCCAACCGGTGAGGGCGGCGAGCAGCCAGACGGCGCCGGTCAGCAACAGCACCATGCTCAGCGTCAGTCCGCCCCACCACAGGCCCGGGTAGGCAGTGCGCGTCAGCGCGTAGTAGGACAGGCCAAGGATGGCCATGCCCAGGATGATCCACAGCCCGCCGATCGCGGCCGGCACTCCCCTCGTCCTCATGCCGACCATTGTCCACCCCAGCTTCTGTGTCGACCAGCCCCCTCTCCGCCTTCGCGACTGCCAGCACCCTGCCGAATCGAGCTACGGGTTTTGGTTCCCGTGGACCGAAACACACGCGACGCTCGATCCCTTGTCCCTGAGCCCTCTCTGGGGAAGGGGCCGCTGCGGTGGCCCTCACCCTTGACGGGTGGTTAGCTGTTTGGGTGAGCCCACGCCCTGCACCGACCCGCAGCGACGCCACGGCGGTCAAGTTCCTCAATGCCGCCGCTTCGTTGATCGACGCCGCACTGTCCACCTCCGAGGAGAACGTCCCACCGAGACTGCGCCAGATCCACTTCCCGGCGGCCCTGGACTGGGTGCGCACCGAGGACGTGCTGCGGATGACCGCCGGCGGAAACGGCGAGGGTGAGTCGCGCAAGGCCTTCCGGAACCGCTGGGCGAGCAAGGAGGAGTTCGTCCGCGACGCCATCGTGCACGCAATGCTCTACCGCGATCGCGAAGGCGTCTCCACCGCCCAGACTCGCGCACGGCTGTTCGAGATCGCCGCCGACTCCCCCTCACCCACCGACTTCGTGACGACGCTGACCCGCGAGGCGGAGAAGGAGCTGCTGGGCAACCCGCGCAGCTGGCTGCTGGCCCACGTCGCACCGCTGCTCGGGCGCCACCCCGACCTGCACGCACCACTGCGCGACATGATGCGCGGGGACGCCGACTACTGGCTCGTCTTCTATTCCGACGTGCTGACCGCTTCGGGTTTCAGCCTGCGCGCCCCATGGACCCCTGAGCGCGCCACCTGGGCGATGCAGGCCCTGCTGGACGGCGTGATCCTGCGCCACCGGGTGGACCCCGAACGAATGGCGGACGAGAAGTGGTGCGCGGGCAACATGTTCGCCGACACGGTGCTGGCCTTCTGCGCCGGGATCATGGACGCCGAACGCTCCGGCGAGAGCGTCAAGGACTGGATCGACCGCCAGCTCGGCGTCCCCAGCCCCATCCGAAGCGCCGAGCAGTGAAATGCCTAGTCAGATCGGGTGCGACACTCGATGTGACATCGCCGCCGTTGTCACGCTATTATTTCCGAGCTGCCTGAAACGGGCAGCCGGACGGAGCCGAAAGGCTCTTGGGCCGCAAGGCCCCGTAGCGCAGTTGGTTAGCGCGCCGCCCTGTCACGGCGGAGGTCGCGGGTTCGAGTCCCGTCGGGGTCGCGAAAGCGGTGGTGTTCGCATCACCGCTTTTGTGTTGCAACACATTGTGGTCAAACGCAGTGTGACGCCGCACGTGTTGGAGTGCCACTTCCACTGGTCTCCAGCGCTTTGGCCAGGTAGCTCAGCTGGTAGCAGCGTTCGCCTGAAAAGTGAAAGGTCACCGGTTCGATCCCGGTCCTGGCCACAGAATCGAGCTCGCCCCCTTCGCCGGGGCGGGCTCGTTCTGCTTCCCCCTCCGACGGGCTCGGGTCTCGGGGCCAGGTCGCACCGCGACCGTGGCTGGATCGATCGGGGCCGCGCTTCGGTCGCTCGGCAAGCGTGACCGGGGATCGCTCGGGATCAGGCGTAGGCGCCAATCCAACGCTCCAGCCCTGCGAAGACGCGGGCGCGAACCTCAGGCGCGCTGAGTGTGAGGTCATGGATGCCGTCCGTGATACGCACCACCGTCACGCAGGAACCCAGGCGCACCGCACGGGCGGCCATCTTGTCGACGTCCAGCACGATGTCGACGGTGCGCAGCGCCTCGTCCCAGTCCCGGCGGAAGTCGCTGCGGGCACTCGCCATCACCAGCACCGGCACCTCGATACCCAGCCCGGCCTTGACCTTCGCGTGGCCAGCCAGGATCGCCGCGAGCCAGGCGGCACGCGGGCTGAAGTCGGTGGCGTTCTTCCACTCCGGCTCCATCGTCCACTCACCATCCTGGGCGACGTCGAGCGTGCGAACGTAGAAGCCATTGTTGGGCAGCGGGAGCAGCGAGGTGGGCCGCGACGACGCCCACCGCTGCAGGACGCTTCTGGTGGCCGCGTGCATCAGCATGGAACCGCCCAAGTCGATCCACGGGGAGTTCAGCACCAGCGCCTTCACCCGACCGGGGCGTTCGGCAACCCACAAGGAGGCGACCAGACCGCCAGTGGAGTGTCCCATCAGGACGACCTCGTCATGATGGGCCGCAACGATCTCCATCGCAGCGTCCAGCTCGGCGAAGTAATCGCTCAGGTCGGAGATGAAGCCCTTGTACTGCCCCGGAGCCAAGGATCGTCCGTAACGACGTAGCTCGATTGCGTAGAAGTCGCGATCGAGCCCGTCGAAGAAGTCACCGACATGGGGGTGGAAGAAGTAGTCATTCCAGCCATGCAGATACACGACCGCTCCCGGCCGAGAAGGGGCATCGCGCCTCAACAGCGTGCCGACCAGTGGTGCGTCGTCGGGTTCACCCGCAGCGGGCTCTGCGCCGTCCAGAGGGAGAGTGGTGTTCTCGTAACCCGACAGGAGCCGGTCAGGCACCCACTCAGGCTCGGCGTTCGTCCTCATCATCGTCGTCGAAGTTGTCTTCGACGTCCTCGCTGTATGCCTCGGCGAGATCGGCGTACTGGTCGGGAATCTCCTCCACCCGCTCCACGTAACCGCCGGGCCCCCGAAGCTCACGCTCAAGTGACGAGAAATCGGTGCTCACGGGACGGTACTTCAATTCCCGTGCCACCTTGGTCTGCTTCGCCTTCTGCCGGCCGCGCCCCATATCGGGTCGACCCCCTCGCTCTGTCCCTCGCGGCATTGCCGCGGCAAATGTGATCAAACTGTCGTGGGAGACAGGCTACCGGTTACCCGAGCGCCGCTCAAAGCGAGGAACCGTTCAGGCGCGCGGGTGTTCGCCGACCATGGTGACCCGCGCGTGCTCAGCCGTTGAATCACCGACCTGGCCCGCCAGCCAGGACTCGACGCCACGGGCAGAGAGCACCTGCTGGGCTGCCTCGACGGAGTCCTCCGGAAGGATCGCCACCATGCCCACGCCCTGGTTCAGCGTCGCCTCAATGTCGGCCTGGGAGACCTGCCCGACCTGCTGCACCAGCTGGAATATGGCGGGCGGGGTCCACGTGGACCGGTCGATGGTGACGCCGAGGTGGTCGGGAACCACGCGGGCCAGGTTGTTCGCCAGGCCGCCGCCGGTGATGTGGCTCATGGCGTGGATGCCCGCAGCGTGCTTGGTGGCGGCGATCATCTCCAGCACGTCCTTGGCGTAGACGTGCGTGGGGACGAGCAGTTCCTCGCCCAACGTGCGTCCGAGCTCGTCAACGTGGCCCTCCAGCGACATCTTGGCCTGGTGCAGCAGCACGTGGCGCACCAGGGAGTAGCCATTGGAGTGCATGCCGGAGCTGGCCATCGCGAGCACCACGTCACCGGCCTCGATCCGCTCGGCGCCCAGGATCTCGTCCCGCTCGACGACGCCGGTGGTGGCGCCGGCGATGTCGTACTCGTCCGACTCCAGAAGGCCCGGGTGCTCCGCGGTCTCTCCGCCCAGCAGCGCGCAGCCGGCAGTCTCACATGCCGCCGCGATCCCCTTGACGATGGCGGCGATGCGCTCGGGGACGACCCTGCCGCAGGCGATGTAGTCAGTGACGAACAGCGGTTCGGCGCCGGAGACGACCAGGTCGTCGACCAGCATGCCGAGCAGGTCGAAGCCGATGGTGTCGTGGACGTCCATCGCCTGCGCGATGGCAACCTTGGTGCCGACGCCGTCGGTGGAGGTGGCCAGCACGGGGTGGCGGTAGCTCTTGAAGGCCGACGCGTCGAAGAAGCCGGCGAAACCACCCAGGCCTCCGAGCACCTCGGGGCGACGGGTCCGGGCGACGTGGGCCTTCATCAGCTCGACGGCGCGGTCTCCGGCCTCGATGTCGACCCCGGCCTGTGCGTAGGCGGACTGGCTCATCACTTCCCCTTCTTCTGCACGGATGTGCTCTTCAACTCTGCCAGCGGTAGATCCTTCTTGCCGACCGGGTACACGCCGTCGAAGCAGGCGCGGCACAGGTCGTTCTTCGGCACGTGGGTGGCCTTGATCAGCCCGTCCAGGCTGATGTGGCCGAGCGAGTCAGCCCCGATGGCCTTCGCGATCTCGGGAATGGACATGTTCGGCGCGATCAGCTCGTCGCGGGTGGCGAAGTCGATGCCGTAGAAGCACGGCCACTCCACCGGCGGGGCGGAGATGCGCACGTGCACCTCCTTCGCGCCGGCCTGGCGCAGCATTGCCACGACCTGGCGCTGGGTGTTGCCGCGCACGATCGAGTCGTCCACGACGACGATCCGCTTGCCACCGACCACGCTGGGCAGCGGGTTCAGTTTCATCCGGATGCCCATCTGCCGCATCCCATTGGACGGCTGGATGAAGGTGCGACCGACGTAGGCATTGCGCACCAGGCCCTGGCCGTAGGGGATCTGGGACCCGGCGGCGAAACCGATCGCGGCCGGGATGCCCGACTCCGGCGTCGGGATCACCAGGTCGGCGTCGATCGGGCACTCCTTGGCCAGCAGCTTGCCGATCTTGACGCGGACGTTGTGGATCCGGCGCTCGTTGAGCACCGTGTCGGGACGGGAGAGATAGACGTACTCGAACAGGCAATGCTTCGGCTTCGCCTTGGCGAAGCGTCGGCTGCGGATGCCGTTGCCGTCCAGGACGACCAGTTCGCCGGGCTCGACGTCGCGGACGAAGGTGGCACCGACGATGTCCAGCGCCGCGGTCTCCGAGGCGACCACCCAGCCGCCCCCGGGCAGCTGCCCGATCGCCAGCGGACGGATGCCCTGCGCGTCGCGGGCGGCGTACAGCGTCCGCTCGTCCATGAAGGTCAGGCAGAACGCGCCTCGCAGCAGGGGCAGGGTCTGCATCGCCGCGGCCTCGAGCCCCAGGTCAGGGTCGGAGGCCAACAGGGCGGTGAGGATGGCGGTGTCGGAGGAGGAGTCCATCCGCGCCTTGTGCGGCACCTTCTCGTCCGGCATCCGCTCGGCGAGCAGCACCTCGAGCTCGTCGGTGTTGGTCAGGTTGCCGTTGTGACACAGTGCCAGACCGCCGCCCTGGAAGGGACGGAAGGTGGGCTGGGCATTGCCCCAGGTGCTGGCACCGGTGGTCGAGTAGCGGGTGTGGCCGACCGCGACGTCGCCCTTGAGGGCCGTCAGCGTCGCCTCGTCGAAGACCTGGCTGACCAGACCCATGTCCTTGAAGACCATGATCCGGTTGCCGTCACTCACGGCGATGCCGGCCGATTCCTGGCCGCGGTGCTGCAGGGCGAACAGGCCGAAGTAGGTGAGCTTGCTCGCCTCCTCCCCGGGGGCCCAGACACCGAACACACCGCAGTGGTCCTGGGGGCGCGGGTCGTCAGGGTCGAGTTCGTGGGTCAGCAGACCATCGGGTCGAAGCGGCACCGGGTCAGCCTATCGTTCTCGACGCGATCGCCAGAGCGCGAGCGTTTCCTCGACGTCCAACTGACCGGTGATGATCGCCGGGCCCTGCCAGCGGGTGATGTTCGACTCCTTGATCCGGGCGTTGAGGTCCTCGACGATCGCGCGGGCGGTCTCCTCGCTGCGCACCTCGTCCAGGGTGGTGAGAATGTCCTGCTTCTCGCGCCGCACGGCCAAGGGCCCCGGCAACACCGCGGTGAGGCCCTCGTCGCGCAGTTTCCGGTTGGCCCACCAATCGGTGTCCTCGGGTCGGCCGAGGTCGGGCAGCGGCTTGCCCCGGGCGGCGTCGAACTCGCCACGTTCCGTGGCCTCTCGCACCTGTCGGTCGATCCAGTTCTCGAAGACCGGACGCTGGTACTCCCCCATGTCACCCAGACTAGGACGACTAATCTTGCGCACCATGTGCGCCAATGCCCTCACCGAGACCGACCCCGTCGACCTGTCGCTGCTGCCGGCCAGCGCGAAGGTGGTCGACGGCCGGATCAGCGTCGGCGGGTGCGACCTGCTGGAGGTGGCCGAGGAGTTCGGCACGCCGCTGTTCGTCTACGACGCCGCTGAGCTGCGCAACCACTTCACCGAGGCGGTCGAGCACTTCGGGCCAGGCGTCGCCTACGCGACCAAGGCCTTCCTGACCCCGGGCTTGGCCAAGCTGGCGTCCGAGACCGGGATCAGCTTCGACGTCTCCACCGGCGGTGAGTACGAGTGCGTCCGCCGTGCCGGCGTCGATGCCTCCCGCCTGGTGATGCACGGCAACAACAAGCAGCCCGACGAACTGCGCCGCGCCGTGGTCGAGGGCGTGCAGTGGATCGTCGTCGACAACTTCGACGAGCTGGACCGGCTCGAGACCCTCGCCGCCGAACTCGGCCAAGGCGTCGACCTGTTGGTGCGCATCAACCCGGGCATCGAGGTGCACACCCACGAGTTCATCTCCACCGGCAACCGTGACTCCAAGTTCGGTTTCCCGACCTGGACCGACGACGCAGCCCGCGCCATTGAGCGGATCCGCGACCACGAACTGCTGCGCTTCAAAGGCATCCACCTGCACATCGGCTCCTTCGTGCTGCAGATCGAGAACTTCATCGAGGCCTTGGACACGGTGGCGCCAATGGTGCGCCAGTACTCCCCCGAGGTGCTGATCGTCGGCGGCGGCCTGGGCGTGCGCTACCTGAACGAGGACGAGTGCCCGAGCTTCGCCGACTGGGCGCAGGCCATCCTGGCCTGGGGCCGCGAGACCCTGCCCGGCGTCACGCTGCTGGCCGAGCCCGGACGCTCGATGGTCGCCCAGGCCGGCCTGACGTTGTACACGCTGGGTTCGCTGCAGACGAAGGGAGATCGCACCTTTGCCGCGGTTGACGGCGGCATGAGCGACAACCCGCGTCCGATGCTCTACGACTCCGGTTATGAGGCCTTCAGCGTGAACGACCCGCAGGCCGCGCGTCCCGTCGCGGCGCAGGTGGTCGGCCGGCACTGCGAGAGCGGCGACATCGTCGTCCCGCGCGCCTTCCTGCCGGAGTCGCTGAAGGTGGGGGACGTGGTGTGCACGCCGGTCACTGGCGCCTACGGCTACACGATGGCCAGCAACTACAACATGGTCGCCCGGCCCGCGGTGGTCTTCGTCGAGGACGGCACGGCGACGCTGATGACCCGCCGGGAGACCTACGACGACCTGTTCGCCCGCGAGGTTGGTTTCTGAGCCAGCGGCCCTGCGCTGGCCTGCCGGGTTAGCGTGGTGCATGGACATCACCCGACGCACCCTGATCGGTTCCGGCGCGCTCGCCGTGCTGGCTGCCTGCAGCGAGTCCGGTGGCAGCACGACGCGAGACTCAACGACCAGGTCATCCATCCCGTCCGCCAGCCCGACTGTTGCGGGTTCCGCCACGTCCGCGACGGTTGGCTCGGCTACGGCGACCCCAACCGCCACCTCCACCGCGATCCCGAAGCTCTCGGTCGAGACGGCCGCCTCCGGTCTGGAGTACCCCTGGGACCTCGTCTTCGTCGACGACGCCGTCGTCTTCACCCAGCGGACCGGGGTGCTGTCGGTGCTGCGCGACGGGAAGGTCGCCACGATCACGGCCGATCTGGACGACGTCCAGGTGAGCGGCGAGGGGGGCCTGCTCGGGCTGGAACTCTCCCCCGACTTTGCCTCCGACCGACGCATCATCGCCTGTTTCAACACCACCGCTGGCGACATCAAGGTGGTGCCGCTCACACTGTCGGACGACCTGATGAGCGCCACCCGCCTCCGCCCCCTCCTGACCGGCATTCCCGAGAACCCCAGCGGGCAGCACAGCGGCTGTCGTCCGCGCATCGGCAGCGACGGACTGCTGTACATCGGCACCGGGGACACCGCCAGCGGAACCCACCCGCAGGACCTGGACTCGCTGGGCGGCAAGGTGTTGCGCCTGGGCGCCGACGGGTCGGTTCCCGCGAGCAACCCCTGGGCGGCGGGGCCCGGCAGCCGCCGCTTCGTCTGGAGCCGTGGCCACCGAAATGTGCAGGGGCTGGCCGTGCAGCCGGGGACGGGGCGGATGTTCTCCGTCGAGCACGGAACCAGCGTGGACGACGAGGTGAACCTGTTGGCCAAGGGTGCGAACTTCGGCTGGAACCCGGTCGTGAACGGCTCCTACAACCAGGACGTTGCGATGACAGACACCAGCATCGACGGGGTGCGTGCGGCCGTCTGGAGTTCCGGAGACCCCACCATCGCCACCTCGGGTGCCGACTTCGCCACGGGTGCCGAGTGGGGCGGCTACGCCGGACGGCTGATGGTGGCCTGCTTGAAGGGCCAGCGCCTGTTGGCGATGCAGGTGCGCGGCAACGGCACGATCGGGGACGTCCATGAGGTGCCCGAGCTGGCTGGCTTCGGCCGGCTCCGCACGGCGCGACTCGACCCCGACGGTGCCCTGTGGGTGACCACCTCGAACGGCGGGGACGACAAGCTGCTGCGGGTGACGCCTGCCTGAGCCCGCAATCCGGGCCAGAGACGGACGACGAGGGGCGCCGGGCCCCATCCGGACCCTTCACCCCTCGTCTGCCGTGTCTGATCAGCCGGTGCACTGGCCACCGCTCCCCCGAGCTGTGGTGGGCCACTCAATGCCCCTTGAGGACTGGTCCCCTCGCTTCCCCCGAAGCTGTGGGACCGCGCCCGGCTCCAAGGTCAATCATGACCCATAGGGGCCGTCCATGTCTCCCAAGGTTCACTTTCCGTTCAGGACTTCAGCCCCACTTCAGCTACCTCAGTGATTCAGTTCTCCAGCTTTCAACTGTTGGCAAGGTGCGCCAGCAACAGAGCCTCGGCCAGGGCCGCCTTCTTCAGGTCGCCCAGGTCTTGGGACTCGTCGATGCCGTGCGGCCGTCCGTCCGGATCGGCCACGGCGGTGACCAGGATCTCGGAGCCGGGGAAGGCGGCCTGGAAGTCGGCCAGCATGGGGATGGAACCGCCACAGCCCACCTGCACCGGCGCCACGCCGAAGGCCTGGGTGAAGGCGGCGTCGGCTGCCTCGGCCAACGCACCCCGGTAGGGCACGACGCAGGGCTGGCCCGTCTCGCCGGCGGTCACGTTGACCTGCGCGCCCCACGGGGCGTGCGACTCGAGGTGCCGGGTGAGGGCAGCGAGTGCTTCGTCGGCATCGTCGCCGGGGGCAACCCGCAGGCTCACCTTGGCGCGGGCCACCGGAGCGAGGGTGTTGGACGCACTGGCGACGCTGGTCGCATCGATCGCGATCACCGAGACGGCCGGCTTGGCCCAGATCTTGGAGACCGTGGAGCCCTCACCCAGCCATTGCACGCCGTTCAGGATGCCGGTGTCGGCTCGCAGCCGCGCCTCGTCGTAGTCGAGGTCGGGCACCTGGCCGGTCTTGAGGCCCTCCACGGCCACATTGCCCAGGTCGTCGTGCAGGGTGGCGAGCAGCCGGCACAGCGAGGTGAGCGCGTCGGGCACGACACCGCCGAAACCGCCGGAGTGCAGGGCATGGTCGAGGGTGCGCACCTCAACGACGCAGTCGCAGATGCCGCGCAGGGCGGTGGTGACCGAGGGCTGGCCAACCTGCCAGTTGGTGGCGTCGCAGATCACGAAGACGTCGGAGCGTAGCGCGTCCGCGTGCTTGGCCATGATCGCGGCCAACGACGGTGACCCGACCTCCTCCTCGCCCTCGATGAAGACGGTGACGCCGACCGGGGGCTTGCCCTCCCAGGCACGCAGGGCTGCCAAATGGACGGCGATGCCGGCGGTGTCGTCATTGGCGCCGCGGGCGTAGAGACGTCCGTCGCGTTCCGTGGGCTCGAAGGGCGGGGTGGACCACAACGACAGGTCGCCCGTGGGCTGGACGTCGTGGTGGGCGTACAGGCAGATGGTGGGATGCCCTTCGGGCGCCGGGAAGCGGCCGATCACGGCCGGCTGGCCGCCCTCGGCGACGACCTGGACGTCAGGACAGCCCACGCCGCGCAACAACCCGGCAACGGTCTCGGCCGAGCGGGTCATCTCGTCCGCCTTCTCGGGCAGGGAACTGATCGACTCGATCCGGAGCAGGCCAAGGTAGTCGTCCATCACGGACGGCCAGATGGCATCGAGGTGGGTCGCAAGCTGTGCGGAATCGGTCATGGGCGCGACTCTAGCGAGCGCGTCCGACATTTAGCCTGACGGTGGGTCCGTGGGCGGTCGAGCGTTCCGACCGGGACACGTGGTGATCCCTGGCATCTGAGTGGTCGCCCGCGGACTCGGTGTCTGGTCGAGCGGTGTCCCTGTTCGGGAACTTGGAGCCAGCCGGCGTGCGGGACTCCTGCTTAGAGAATGTCTGGGCCGTGGCCGCGGTGGTCAGTCACCTGGGAACCCGAAAGTGACTGACAGGAGGACGCCGATGGCGTTGACATTGGGAATCGACGTGGCCTGCCGGGCCGCGCATCAGGCCACGCTCGCGGTCGACGGCAAGACCGTGTGGCGGGCAGGAAGTTCTGGACCCGACCGGCTGATCTGGAGCGGCTCTGGGACGACCTCGACCTGGCAGAGCCGGGCGAGCTGACCGTGGTGGTTGAGCCGACCAGGAACGCGTGGATCGTGGTCGCGGAGTGGTTCCGCCGCCGCGGCGCAACGGTGGTGATGGTCCCGACCACGCAGTCCTCGGACCTGCGCAAGTACTACTCCAAGCACACCAAGAACGACCGGATCGACTCCGAGTTGCTCGCGCGGCTGCCGCTGCCGCATCCCGAGGGGCTGCGGCCCTACTCCGGCCAAGGGCCGGCCGATCCGCTGCGCAGGTTGACCAGGCAGCGCTCGACGATGGTGAAACGTCGCACCGCGGTCTACGCACGACTCGACACGCTGACCGAGCTGCTCGGCCCGGCCTGGTACGAGGCCCTCAACGCCCGCTATGGCATCGCCGCGTTGGAGTTCTTGGCCCGCTACGCCGATCCGCACGCGGTGATCCGGCTCGGCCAGGCCCGCCTGGCACGGTTCCTGATCGCCCGTTCCCGCGGCGCGTGGCGCGAAGACCGGGCCGCCGCGTTGATCGTCGCAGCCAAGGAGACCCTCTCGTTGTGGACCCTTGATGACGGCAGCGACGGGATGGACTTCGCCGAGCTCGCCGCCGACATCGCCCACGAGGCCGAGCAGGCACTGTTCCTGACCGGTCAGATCAAGGAGATCGACGAGCGGATCGCGAACCTCTACGCCGATGCCGACCCCGACGGGATCGTCGCTTCAGCGCCAGGGGTCGGGCCGGTCATCAGTGCCGTGATCGCCGGCCGGATCGGTGACCCGCACCGGTTCACCTCCCTGGCTGCGATCCGCGCCTACTCCGGTCTGGTGCCGAAGGTCAGCCAGTCCGGGGTGTCGAAGGTCGAGTCCTCGATCACCAAGGCCGGTGACCCGCTGCTGCGCGAGATGCTGTTCGCCGCTGCTGACCAGGCCCGCAAGGTCGACCCGCAGATCGCGGCGAAGTACCAGCGGCTCATGGCCGGCGATCGGCACCACTCCTCAGCGGTCTGCCACCTGGCCACGACCATGCTGACCCGGATCGCGACCTGCATGCGCACCGGCCAGCACTACGTCCTACGCGACGTCGACGGCACCCCGATCACCGAGGCCGAAGGCCGCGCGATCGTCAAGGACCGCTACCAACTCCAACCGCGCCGCCGCGACAACGTCCGGCACCAGCGGATGCGCGAACGCCGCAAGCAGGCGGCGGGCCAGGAGTCACAGGAGTCGCAAAGCGCTCCAACATCCCAGCCCGCCTCCACCAAGCCTACGAGCCGCCAAGTGGCTTGACGTTCCTTAGGAACTCAGTTCTGGTGACCACTCGGGTACAGGCGGCAACCAGCAACCCGACCACGGCGAGGGTCCAGTGGGCGCGGGTGAGTTCCCACACGAAGGCGGAGGCGAACAGCGGGGCCCGCTGGGTGCAGGTGAGCACCACGACGCCCGCGAGCAGCGCGGCCCAGGCGACAGGTTGCCCGGCCAGCAGGGCCACCACGACACCGGTCGCGGCACCCACGCCCAGCGAGGGCATCAGCAGACCGCCGGCGGCGCCGGCGGCGAGGTGTCCGCTGGTGAGGCTGGCCTTGGCCACCACCAGCACCAATGCGGTCTGCACGCCGAAGGATCCCAGCAGCGCCATCTCGACCAACTCGCGGCCATTGCCGGCGACCTCTGGCCGGACGATCTCCACCAGACCGGTCAGCGCACCGGCCGCCACCAGGGCGGCCACCAACCACGGGCCGGGGATGGGCCGCCGCCGTCCGACGAAGCGGGTGAACCAGGCGAACACCAACCCCACCGGGAGCGCGGCCAGGGCGGCCCCGGCTGCCACGGCGATGGTGTGAGCGTCCGGCCTGCTGGTCAGCGCGGGTGTGACGTGCAGCGCGGGGCCGGTACCGACGAACTGGCTGGCGGCGGCAACGGCACCGAAGCTCACCGGGAGCGCAAATGCGGCCGCCCGCCAGCTGCGGCGGCGTAGCACGACCTCGAGGGCAAAGGCGGCTCCGGAGAGCGGGGTGAGGTAGACGGCGGCCAGGCCAGCGCCGGCGGCGGCGGCCACCAGGAGATCCCGGTCGCGCCGCTCGAGCCTCGTCCATGAAGAGATGCGGTCAGCCGCGGCGGCGGCGAGTTCGCGGGGTGCGCCCTCGCGCCCCAGCGACGATCCGGACCCGACGAAGACGACCTGGTTGAGGGCGTCGACGAGGGTGCTCCCCACGTGCATCGGACGGTGACCGCGGATGGATTCGGCCGCGCCCACGAGTCGTCCGCGGGAACGGACCCACCACCACGACAGCCCACAGAGCAGCCCGGCGACCAGCGGGACCAGCACCCGACGCCATGCTGGCACATGGGGCACCATCGGCACGATCGCGTGCCCCCACTGCCCGTAGCCGACCCACTGGACCACGCGGAGCAGTTCCACCATCGCGACACCCACGGCGCCGGCGACCAGGGCGGTCGCCGCAACGGCCGAACACAGGCGCGGCCAGTGGGCAGAGGCGGTCACACGGCTGATGCTACGCACCGGCCCCAGCTCGCTCAGGCGCAGGGGCTGGGCGCCGCCTCCCAGTGCCATGACTCCGGCTC
The DNA here is from genome assembly GCF_039527675.1 of Luteococcus sanguinis. Classification (NCBI taxonomy): domain Bacteria; kingdom Bacillati; phylum Actinomycetota; class Actinomycetes; order Propionibacteriales; family Propionibacteriaceae; genus Luteococcus; species Luteococcus sanguinis. Next base: position 178,202 of record NZ_BAAAKI010000004.1, on the reverse strand, counting down.
GTACTGGTGGATCCCGGACTGGGCCGTGGCCACCTGGGCGCCGGCGGCCAGAAAAGTGCTGAGGAGGGCAGCTGCGGCGCGGGGTCGGGTCATGTGCCCAGTCCACCATGAGGGCCGCGCGGGGCGCACCATGGAACACCCACGCCGAGGTGTGCAGGCCATGGAAGGATGGGCGGCGAAGCCCTCACTGTCGAAAGGTGACCCATGTCCATCTTCGAGTCCGTCCCCATGGCTCCCCGCGACCCGATCCTCGGCCTGACCGAGGCCTTCAACGCCGACCAGAACCCCAAGAAGGTCAACCTCGGTGTCGGCGTCTACCAAGACGCGACGGGCAAGCTGCCGGTGCTGGACTGCGTGAAGACCGTCGAGCAGAAGATGGGCACCGAGCCCAAGCCGCGCGGCTACCTGCCGATCGACGGCTTGCCGGCCTTCACCGCCGAGGTCGCCAAGCTCGTCCATGGTGAGGATGCCGCCGAGATCGCGGACGGCCGACTGGTCACCGTGCAGACCCTGTCGGGCACCGGCGCCCTGCGCGTCGCCGGCGACTTCCTGCACCAGGTGAACCCCGGCGCGAAGCTGCTGCTCTCGGACCCCTCCTGGGAGAACCACCAGGCCGTGTTCACCCGCGCCGGCTTCGAGGTGGACACCTACCGCTACAAGGCTGCCGACCGCGACGGCGTGGACTTCGACGGCATGCTCGGCGACCTGCGCGCCGCCGAGGCCGGGACAGTCGTCGTGCTGCACGCCTGCTGCCACAACCCCACCGGCTATGACCTGACCGGTGAGCAGTGGGACCAGGTGGTAGAGGTGATCACCGAAGGCGGGCTGTTCCCGCTGGTCGACATGGCCTACCAGGGTTTCGCCTCCTCCCCCGAGGAGGACGCGGCGGTCATCAAGAAGTTCGTCGCCACCGGCAAGCCGCTGATCAACACCGTGTCGTTCGCGAAGAACATGTCGCTCTACGGTGAGCGCGTGGGTGCTGTGCAGGTGACCTGCACGGACGCGGATGAAGCCAAGCGCGTGCTCAGCCAGCTCAAGGTGCTGGTGCGCACCAGCGTCTCCAGCTCCCCTACCCACGGCGCCGCGGTGGCCGCGGCGATCATGTCGGAACCCGAGCTCAAAGCCCAGTGGCTCGACGAGCTCGCCGGGATGCGTGACCGGATCAAGTCGATGCGCCGCAAGCTGGTGGATGGCCTGGCCGGCCAGGGCATCACCCCCGAGAACGGCAAGCGGGACATGTCGTTCATCGCCGACCAGGTGGGCATGTTCAGCTACTCGGGCCTGAGCAAGGACCAGATGGTCGAACTGCGCGAGAAGTACGGCGTCTACGGCACCGACAAGGGCCGCATCTGCGTGGCGGCGCTGAACGACAACAACATCGACTACGTCTGCGAGTCGATCGCCAGGGTCATCTGAGCTCCGAGGCCGCGAACCGGGGTTGGGTTGAACCGCTGTCGGTACAAACCAACCCCGGACAAACCAACCCCGGTTCGCGATGTTGTCAGCTCTGGGCGGGGTTCGCGGACATCGCCGCAGGGATTGGGGCCTCCCAAGCCTGGCGCAACTCGTCCAGACCCACCTCGAACTGGCCGCGGACCTCCAGCGTCCCGGTGCCCAACACCTCGCCCAGACGAATCAGCGCCACACCGTGCTCGGCGCAGAGTTGCCTCATCCGAGCCAGCGAGGAAGCGGGCAGGGAGACCAGCGCTCGAGCCGCCGACTCGCTGAACAGCTGCACCGTCGCATCGCCCTCGGGCAGGGTCACCGAGACGCCCATGTCACGGCGCAGCGCGCCCTCGACCAGCGCCTGCGCGAGGCCACCATCGGCCAGGTCATGCGCCGAGCTGAGCAGCCCCTCCGCCGAGCAGGCCTGCATCACCTTGGCCAGCGCGATCTCTGCGTCGAAGTCGGGCATTGGCGGGATGCCGCCGAGGTGGTCGTGGACGACCTCGCTCCACGCCGAGCCACCCAGCTCCTCCTTGGTCTCGCCCAGCAGGAAGATGCCGTCACCCTCGTGGGCGAAGCCCATCGGGATCCGCTTGGTGACGTCGTCGATCACACCGAGCATGCCGACCGTGGGGGTGGGCAGGATGTTGTCACCATTGGTCTGGTTGTAGAAGCTGACGTTGCCGCCGGTGACCGGTGTACCAAGCTTCTGGCAGCCCTCCACCAGGCCCATGATCGCCTCCAGGAACTGCCACATCACCTCGGGGTCCTCCGGGGAACCGAAGTTCAGGCAGTCGGTGATGGCGACCGGCTCGGCTCCCGTGACGGCGACATTCCGGTAGCTCTCGCACAGGCTCAGCTGCGCGCCCAGGTAGGGGTTCAGGAAGGTGAAGCGTCCGTTCGCGTCGGTCGCCAGCGCGATGCCGAGGTTGGTCTTCTCGTCGATGCGCAGCATGCCCGAATCCTCGGGCTGCGCCAGCACCGAGTTGCCGCGCACATAGCGGTCGTACTGGCTTGTCACCCAGGACTTGTCGCACAGGTTCGGCGAGCCGACCATGGCGAGCAGCTGGCCCTTCAACTCGTCCCCGCTGTCGGCGCGCGGCAGATGGTTCGCGTCGTTGGCGTTGACCTCGTCGATCCAGGCCGGACGCGCGATCGGACGCTCATAGGTCGGGCCCTCATGCGCGACCGTCTTCGGGTCGACGTCCACGATGGTCTCACCGTGCCAGGTGATGATCAGCCGATCGCCGTCGGTGACCTCGCCCACCACGGTCGCCAGCACGTCCCACTTGCGGCAGATCTCCAGGAAGCGCTCGACCTTGTCGGGGGTGACGACGGCCATCATGCGTTCCTGCGACTCGCTCATCAGGATCTCTTCGGGCGAGAGCGTGTTGTCGCGCAGCGGGACGACGTCCAGCTCCACCCGCATGCCACCGTCGCCGGCGCTGGCCAGCTCACTGGTCGCGCAGCTGATGCCAGCGGCGCCGAAGTCCTGCAGGCCACCGATCAGGTCTTCGGAGAAGAGCTCCAAGGTGCACTCGATCAGCAACTTCTCCATGAAGGGGTCGCCCACCTGCACCGACGGACGCTTGACGGGGCCGTCGGCCTCGAAGGTCTCGGACGCGAGGATGGACGCGCCGCCGATGCCGTCACCACCGGTGGCGGCGCCGTACATGATCACCTTGTTGCCGACTCCCGTCGCCTGGGCGCGCTTCACGTCGTCGTGGCGCATCAGGCCGACGCACAGGGCGTTGACCAGCGGGTTGCCGAGGTAGCTCTTGTCGAACACGACCTCACCGCCGATGTTCGGCAGGCCGAGGCAGTTTCCGTAACCGCCGACGCCCGCCACCACACCGGGCAGCACGCGCGCGGTGTCGGGGGCGTCAAGGGGCCCGAAGCGCAGCGGGTCCATCACGCCGATCGGGCGGGCGCCCATCGCGAGGATGTCACGGACGATGCCGCCGACGCCGGTCGCGGCGCCCTGGTAGGGCTCCACATAGGACGGGTGGTTGTGGCTCTCGGCCTTGAAGGTGACCGCATAACCCTGACCGATGTCGACCGCACCGGCGTTGTCACCGATGCCGGCGAGCAGGGGCCCACGCGGGGTCGTCTGCTCCAGCACTGAGAAGCGCTTGAGGTGCACCTTGGACGACTTGTAGGAACAATGCTCGGACCACATGACGGAGTACATGGCGAGCTCGGCGCCGGTGGGGCGTCGGCCAAGGATCTCGCGGATCCGGTCGTACTCGTCCGACTTGAGCCCGAGCTCGGCCCAGGGCTGCTCGACGTCGGGGGTGTTCCAGGCATTCTCAACGGTGTCGGCCACGGGGACAATCTAGCGGTTCGGGGCGGTGGGACGGGCCTGGGCCCATCCCACCGCCGGCCCCACCAGTGGAGCGCTCAGCAGCACCGTGAGCCGGGGTTGAACTCCAGTCGGTTCATCTCGTGGCGCCAGAACTGCTTGACGTCCATCGGCTCCCCCGGCTGGGAGGTGGTCTGGTGCCACTGCAGGTAGCGCTCGTACTTGTCGGCGCCCAGCACCCCGCGACTGAACCGGACCACGCTGCGCCAGCGTTCCCGCATCGCGACGCCTGTCAGCTCGCCCATCAGTGGCCCGTCCGCACCAGGTGCGCGTCGGGATGGGACGCGTAGAACTCGTCCCACTGCCGCTCCAGTTCCTTCTCCGCGGCACTGGCCCCGAGGCCGGCCGGGGCGTAGAGCTGGGCCGGGAGTGCCGGATCCTCGCTGCTGGCGGTGCCACCGGCCTGGACTGCCTGGATGGTGCGGGCGATCGCGAAGGCGAGGACGATCAGCGTGCACACCACGAACAGCACCGACAGGCAGCCCTGCACCATCGTGTTGAAGCTGACTGCCGCCATCTGGTCGGGGTTCTTCGCGGCACCAAGCGAGGTCTTGCCGGCCTTGATCGCGTCGGCGTACACTTTGTGGTTGGCGAAGTAGCCGATCTTCGGGTTGGACGAGAAGATCTTGAGGTAGCTGCCGTAGACGGTCACGATCGCAGTGAAGACCAGCGGAACGAGGATGATCAGCAGCGTCTTGCGGGCACCCTTGCGGGCGAAGATCACCAGGCAGATGCTGAGCGCCAGCGCCGCCAGCAGCTGGTTGGCGATGCCGAACAGCGGGAACAGGGTGTTGATGCCGCCCAAGGGGTCGGTGACGCCCATGATCAGGATCGATCCCCAACCGGCCACCATCGCCGCGGTCGTCAGCCAGGCACCAAGGTGCCAGCTGGGGTCACGGAAGCGGGGGTGGAAGTTGCCCAGGGCGTCCTGCAGCATGAAGCGAGCGACGCGGGTGCCGGCATCGACGCTGGTGAGGATGAACAGCGCCTCGAACATGATCGCGAAGTGGTACCAGAAGCTCATCATCGCGGTGCCACCGAAGACCTGATGCATGATGTGCGCCAGCCCAACGGCCAGCGTCGGCGCGCCGCCGGTGCGCGAGACGATCGAGTGCTCGCCGACATTCTTGGCGGTCTCGGTCAGCGTCGCGGCATCGACGTGGACACCGGTCAGGCCAAGGGAGTTGACGTAGGCGACGGCTCCTTCGACGGTGCCCTGGGTGGCGCCTGCGGCGGAGTTCATCGAGAAGTAGATGCCGCGGTCGATGCTGACGGCAGCGACCAGGGCCATGATCGCGACGAAGCTCTCCATCAACATGCCGCCATAGCCGATCAGGCGGGTCTGGCGTTCCTTCTCCACCATCTTCGGCGTCGTGCCGGAGGCGATCATCGCGTGGAAGCCCGACAGGGCTCCGCACGCGATGGTGACGAACAGGAAGGGGAACAGCGAACCGGTGAACACCGGGCCGTCGCTGCGGTGCGCGAACTCGCTGATGGCCGGCACGGTGATCGTGGGCTGGACGACGACGATCGCCAGCGCCAGCATCACGATGACACCGACCTTCATGAAGGTGGACAGGTAGTCGCGTGGCGCCAGCAGCAGCCAGACGGGCAACACGGCTGCGATGAAGCCGTAGATGATCAGGCACCAGGCGACGGTGGGCTTGTCGAGGTGGAACCAGGCCTCGCCCCAGCCGGTGCGCGAGACATAGCCGCCGCCGATGATCGCCCCGAGCAGCAGTACGCAGCCGATCACCGAGACCTCCATCACGCGCCCAGGCCGCAGGTAGCGCAGGTAGACGCCCATGAACAGCGCGATCGGGATGGTCATGCCGACGCTGAACACGCCCCAAGGGCTCTCACCGAGCGCGTTCACGACGACCAGCGCCAGGATCGCGATGATCATCAGCATGATCGACAAGGTGGCCAGCAGGGCGGCGGCCCCGCCGATGGGGCCAAGTTCGTCCTTGGCCATCTGGCCCAGCGAGCGCCCGCCGCGGCGCATGGAGACGAACAGCACCAGATAGTCCTGGACGGCGCCGGCGATGATGACCCCGACGATGATCCAGATCGTGCCGGGCAGGTAGCCCATCTGCGCGGCCAGCACGGGGCCGACCAGTGGTCCGGCGCCGGCGATTGCGGCGAAGTGATGACCGAACAGGATGCGCCGGTCGGTTGGTGCGTAGTCGTGGCCGTTGTAGGAGTACTCGGCCGGGGTGGCGCGGCGGTCGTCCGGCTTGACCAGCGCCTTCTCGATGTAGGTCGCGTAGAAGCGGTAGGCGATCAGGTAGCTGCACACCGCGGCGAAGACGAACCAGATGCCGTTGATGGACTCGTCCCGCGCGAAGGCGATCATCGCCCAGGCCACGCCCCCCAGCAGCGCGATCGCACCCCAGATGACGACCTGCTTGACGGTGAGCTTGCGCTGCCGCTCGACCTCCTCGTCCGGCAGTGCCACGGGGGGCAGGTCGTCCGGCAGGAGTCGAGGCTCGGTGGTCTCATGGTGGTGGGTCATGCGGTCCTCGTCAGGGAATCTGGTTGCAGCCGTGCAACCGGACGACCGCTCTGGCGTCCGGTTGCCAACCTAGACCTCCACTGGCGCAGCCACCAAGGGTTCATGCCCCCAACAGCACCGCCTGCGCCTGCCGCACCCGGCGAGCGCGCAGTGCCTGGTCCTGGCCCTCGAGCACCAACCGCCTCAGGGCACCGGGGGCATCGGGATGCGCCGCCAGCCAGGCGCCGGCCAGCTCCGGTGCGTCCTCGGTCGGCGGGAACAGGCCCCGGACGAGGCGCTGCGCGATCTCGAGCGCGTGCGAGCGCCAGGTCTGTTCCAGCCCGTCGAACCAGTCCTCCGAGAAGCCGCGCACCAAGTCGTCCTGCCCGGCGACCGTGAGACCCGCCACCAGCGCGTCGACCTCGTCGTTGGAGTTGCCGCGCGGGGTGTGGACGCGCTGCCAGGCGGCGGTCTTCACCGCGGCGTCGGGACGCGAGGTCTGCGCGGCCAGGGCTTGCACGCGTCCGCCAGCCGAGGGGTCAAGTTTTCGCTCGGCGGACAGGGCGCCGTCGTCCATCCGTCCCTGCGCGACCAGTGCCTGCACCCCGGCCCAGCGCAGATCGGTGCCCAGTTCAAGACCTTGGGTGCGCGTGGTGGGGTCGAACTCGCGCTGCACCGCATCGGCGAGCGTGGGATCGTCCACGGCCGCCCGGGCGACGGCCCGCGCCCAGACGAGTTGCTGGTCGCTGCCGGGGGTTGCTCCACGAAGCCCGTCCAGCAGACCCTGTGCGTGGGCTGCACGCAGCTCCTCGCGAGCCTGCGGGGGCAGGAAGCGCGACAGTGCGGTCCAGCAGTTGCCGAGCAACTCGGTCAAGGTGGCCGAATCGGTCTCGGCGGGCGCGTGCGCCATCACGCCAGCCAGGTAGTTGGCGACCGGCAACCGTGCGTCCCGCGTCATGTTCCACAGCGACGACCAGACCAGGGCACGAGCCAAGGGGTCCCCCAGCGCCGACAGGTGGTCCAGCGCGGTGCGCAGGCTGCGTCCGTCCAGACCCACCTTCGCGTAGGTGAGGTCGGTGTCGTTCACCAGCACCAGGTCGGGGGCCTGCAGTCCGACGGCGTCCAGCACCGCGGTGGTCCCGGTGCCGTCGAGTTCCACCCGCAGCAGTTCATCGCGCAGCAGTGCTGCCCCCTCGAAGCGGTACAGGCCGACCGCGAGGCTGTGCGGCCGCCCGACCGCAGCCCCGGTGCGCGCATCGAGCGACTCCTGGTGCACTGCCAGGCTCTCGATCTTGCCGCCGTCAGTGAGCAGCTCCGGGACAAGTTCATCCGGACCCGCGGTCTGCAGCCAGGCCCGCGACCATGCTCCCAGGTCACGCCCGGAGACGTCCTCCAGCGCGCGCAACAGGTCGCCCAGGCGGGCGGAGGAGAAAGCGTGCTGGGTGAAGTAGGCGCGCGAACCGGCGAGGAAGTTGTCCAGCCCGACGAAGGCCACCAGCTGGCGCAGCACCACCGCACCCTTTGCGTAGGTGATCCCGTCGAAGTTCTGCGCGGCCGCCTCCAAGTCGGTGATGTCGGCGACGATCGGGTGCGTGGTCGGCAGCTGGTCCTGGGCATAGGCCCAGGCCTTGCGACGTCCGGCGAAGGCCACCCAGGCCTGCTCATATTCGGTGGCCTCGACGCTGACGTGCGCGCCCATGAACTCCGCGAAGCTCTCCTTCAGCCACAGGTCGTCCCACCAGGCCGGCGTGACCAGGTCACCGAACCACATGTGCGCCATCTCGTGCAGGATCGTGTTGGCGCGGCCCTGCCGCTGCGCGCGCGTGGCGGCGGAGCGGAAGACATACTGCTCGGTGAAGGTCACGCAGCCCGGATTCTCCATCGCGCCCAGGTTGTACTCGGGAACGAAGATCTGGTCGTACTTGCCCCACGGATAGGGCGTCCCGAAGTTGGCGTCGTACCAGTCCATGCCCTGCTTGGTGACGGCCAACACCTCGTCCGCCTCGACGAAACGGGCCAGGCTCTGGCGTGAGTACAGACCGAGGTCGACCTCGAGGCCGGTCGGGGAGGTCCAGGCGTCCTGCGCGACGCGGGCCCACTCCCCCGCGCAGAGGACGGTGAGGTAGGTCGAGAGCTTCGGCGTCGGTGCGAACTCGTGCCGGGAACCACCGTCGGGGGCCGCGATGACCGAGGTCGCTGGCTGGTTGCCGAGCACCGTCCAGCCCTCGGGTGCGAGGACGACGAGGTTGAACACGGCCTTCAGGTCGGGCTGCTCGAAGTTGGCGAAGACCCGGCGGGAGTCGGCCGGTTCGTACTGCGTGTAGAGGTAGGTGCGCTGGTCCTCGGGGTCGACGAAGCGGTGCAGTCCTTGGCCGGATCGCGAGTAGGTGCCCCGCCCGGTGACGGTGACGACATTCGTGGCGTCGGTCCGCAACCCGTCCAGCGGGATGCGCGCCCCGTCGTAGCGGACCTCGACGGGCTCGTCGTTGACGACGACGGAATCGACCTCCCCGTCCAGCAGGTCCAGCCAGGTGTCCGCGGTGCTCGCGTCGAAGGTGATCGTGCTGGTGGTGTCGAACATCGGCTGCGCGGCATCGGTGGCCCCACGGACGTCGACGATGACGTCGTAGGCGTGGACGACGATGCTGGCAGACCGCTGCGCGGCCTCCTCGCGGGAGAGGTTGGCGGAAGTCATGGGGAACACCCAACCACAGCCCACTGACACTCCTGGGCGGGGCGTAGGCTCCCGCCCATGAGTACCGCCACCGTCGTAGCCGTCGACTCCGGACAGAGCGGCATCCGGGCCCGTGCCACCCGCGACGGGCAAACCCTGCTGGAGTTGGAACTCCCCGGGATGCGCACCGACCTCGACGTCGTCGACCAGCTGGCCGACGTGGCCGGCGCGGTGGCGGGAAAAAATGTCGTCCCCGAGGTGCTGGCGCTGGGTTCGACCGGGCTGACCGAGACCGACACCGCCGCCGAACTGCTGTCATTGGCGCGCAAGCACGGCGTGCGCGAGGTCTACCTGGCGCACGACTCGATCACCTCCTATGCCGGGGCCCTGGGTGCCGATCCGGGCGCCATCTGTGCCACGGGCACCGGCACCGTCACGCTCGCAGTCGGCGCGACCGACACGGCCCGGGTCGACGGCTGGGGCTGGCTGATGGGAGACATCGGCTCGGGTTTCTGGGTCGGACGAGCGGGTCTGGACGCCGCGATGCGCGCCCATGACGGACGGGGACCAGCCACCGGGATGCTGGACCTGGTCAAGCAGGAGTTCTCCTCGGTCGAGGGGGCCTACATCGAGATCCAGGCCGACGCCGGACGTGTGGCGCGCGTCGCCTCCTATGCCCGCCGGGTGCTGGACCTCGCCGCGGAGGGCGACGGACCCTGCCAGGAGATCGCGGTGCGAGCCGGCCAGGAACTGGCGCTGTCGGTCGCGACCGCACTCAAGCGGGTGCAGCACCTGGACGCCCCGCAGGTCGTCGGCATGGGCGGGATCTTCCGCTCGGCCGAGATCACCCAGGCCCTCACCGAGCACCTCGTGACCCTGGTGCCCGGAGCGCGCGTGGTCGAACCGCGTGGGACCAGCCTTGACGGCGCCGCGGAACTGCCGCTGCTCCCGGACGGGCACCCCCTGCTCGCCCGGGTCGACGTGGCCCGGTAGGCGTGCCTCAGACGCGCGAGCCGAGGAAACCGAGCACGGAGCTGAAGAACTTGCGCCCGTCCAGCGAGGGGCCGGTGAGCTCCTCGACATTGTGCTCGGGGTGCGGCATCAGGCCGACGACATTGCCACGGTGGTTCGTGATGCCGGCGATGTCGTGATTGGACCCATTGGGATTGCCGTCGATGTAGCGGAAGACCACCTGGTTGTTGCCCTCGAGGCGCTTCAGCGTCTCCTCGTCGGCCTGATAGTTGCCCTCGCCGTTCTTGAGCACGATCGTGATCTCGTCCCCGGCGGCGAAGTCGCAGGTCCACACGGTGTCGGACGACTCGACGCGCAGCCGCTGGTCCTTGCAGACGAAGTGGCGCTGCTCGTTGCGGATCATCGCGCCCGGCAGCAGGTGCGACTCGCACAAGACCTGGAAGCCATTGCAGATGCCCAGCACCGGCATGCCCTTGTTGGCCGCGTCGATGACCTCGGTCATCACGGGCGAGAAGCGGGCGATGGCACCACAGCGCAGGTAGTCGCCGTAGCTGAAACCGCCGGGCAGGATGACCGCGTCGACACCCGACAAAGAGTCGGACGCGTGCCACAGCGGCACCGCCTCGGCGCCGCACAGCTCGACCGCGCGCAGCGCGTCATGGTCGTCGAGGGACCCGGGGAAAGTCACCACGCCGATGCGTGCCACGGCTCAGTTCCCCTCGTCGACGCGGACGTCGAACTGTTCGATCACGGTGTTGGCCAGCAGCTTTTCCGAAGCTTCGCGGAGCTGGTCGAGACGAGTCTGGTCGAGCTCACCTTCGACCTCGATCTCGAACCGCTTGCCCTGCCGCACGGACAGTCCCTCGTAACCCAGCCGCTGCAGGGCTCCGGTCACCGCCTTGCCCTGGGGGTCCAGGATCTCGGGCTTGGGCATCACATCAACGATCACTCGCGCCATGGCAGTGATCCTAGCGGCCGCCCGCCCCCCGGAACGCCACCGACCAGCACCCACCGGGGCGCCTAGGGTGGCTCGGTGTGACCAGCCCCCACCACGCGAACGCCCGGCACGCGTCCCATCAGCCAGGCCGCGCCCGTGCGGTGGCACTGACCATCGCCGGCGCCGCGCTGTGGGGCACCACTGGCACCTCGCAGGCGCTGCTGCCGGGGCATCCCTCCCCCGTCGCTGTTGGCGGTCTGCGCGCGCTGATCGCGGGCACCGCGCTGTTGGTCCTCGCCCTGTTCCGTGGAACGTCGTGGCTGCGGCAGGTCTTCGGTCGCGGCCACCTGGGCTGGCTGGCGCTGGCCGGCCTCGGCGTCGCGGGCTACCAGCTGACCTTCTTCGCGGCGGTCAGCCGGGCCGGGGTGGCCGTCGGGACGCTCGTGATGCTCGCCACCGCGCCGGCCGTCGCCGGTCTGGCCGGTTGGGGACGAACGGGGATCCGGCCCTCCAGGGCCTGGCTGGTCGCCACCCTGGTCGGGCTGTCGGGTGCGGCGCTGCTGGTGCTGGGCGCGGGATCCGTGGCCAGCCCGGACGCCATGGGACTGGCGCTGGCGGTGGCTGCCGGTGGGTTCTTCGCCACCTACACCGTCGCCAGCCGCGAACTGGTCGTCGAAGGGCTCGACCCGATCGCGTTGACCGCGAGCATTTTCCTCGTCGCCGGCGCCATCCTGATCGGCCCGCTGCTCGGCCAGGACCTCTCCTTCGTCTCCCAGCCCCGCTCCCTGTGGGTGCTCGCTTGGCTCGGCCTGGCCGCCACCGCCGGCGCATACATGCTCTACCAGTTGGGGATGCGGCGCGTGGACGCAGCCCAGGCCGCCACCTTCGCGCTCGCGGAGCCGATGGTGGCGAACCTGTTGGCCGTCCTCGTGCTGCGCGAACCCTTCACCGCGGTGATGGGGCTGGGGCTGGTGCTCGTCCTGGCTGGGCTGGGGCTGCTGGGATGGGCCTGACCTTCTGTCCAAGCGCTCAGTCAGCGACGGGGGCGGCCAGCCAGTCGTCCACCTCGGCTACCCAGCGCTCCTTGTCGGACGGGCTGGCGAGGCTCGCCCAGATCGACGAGCGGGCCAGGCCGGCCAGTTCCGCGTCGGAGAAGCCGTGCACCTCCCGCGCGAAGCGGTACTGGTCGGTGAGCCGGCTGAGGAAGATCAGCGGGTCGTCCGCCCCGAGGGCCACCAGCACACCCGAGTCGACCAGCCGCCGCAGCGGCACCAGGTCGGGGTGCTCGTAGACGCCGAGCTTGAGGTTGGACGCAGGGTTCACCTCCAGCGCGATCGAGCGCTCGGCGAGTTCGGCCAACAGTGCCTCGTCCTCAACCGCCCTCACGCCGTGCCCGATCCGGGTGGGGTGCAGGAAGTCGACGACCTCCCGCAGGTGGTCGGCACCGCGCAGCTCACCACCGTGCGGGACGGATGCCAGCCCGGCCTTCGCGGCGATCCGGAAGGCAGGCTCCCAGTCGGGCGTGCTTCCACGCGTCTCGTCATTGCTCAGGCCGAAGGCGACCACGTCGCCCGGACCCTCGCCGGCATGTTTCGCCGCCAGCCGGGCCAGGCCGCGCGCATCCAGCGGGTGGTGGGTGCGGCTGGCAGCCACGACCACCGCCACCTGCGTGCCCTCCTCGGCCGAGGCCAGCCGCGCCTCGTCACAGATGATCTCCAGCGCCCCGGCCGGGCCGCCGACGTTCTCGCCGTAGCTGGACGGATCCACCTGGATCTCCAACCGCCGCGAGCCCTCCGCCGCGTCCTCGCGCGCCGCCTGCCGGATGATCGTGCGCAAGCCCCATTCGCCGCGCACCACTGAACGCGCCCGGTCATAGCTGCGCTGGAACCGGAACCAGCCGCGCAGGTCCATCGGCACCTCCCCGGCGATGTCGTCGGTCAGCCGTTCGGGCAGCTCGACGCCCTCGTGCTCGGCCAACTGCACCAGCGTCGGGATGCTCATCGAACCGGTGAAGTGCAGGTGCAGGTGCGCCTTGGGCAGCGCGTCCAGGTCGCGACCCGTCAAGCGAGCTCTGTTCCGACCAGACGGCGGTAGGCCTCCCGGTAGCGCTCGGCGGCCGCGGTGACGACCTCGTCCGGGAGCGAGGGCGGCGGGGTGTCGCTGCCGCGGTCCCAGCCGGACTCGTTGGCGAGCCAGTCGCGGACGGGCTGCTTGTCGAAGCTGTCCAGTCGTCCGGCCTGCCAGGCCTCGACATCCCAGAACCGGGACGAGTCGGGGGTGAGCACCTCGTCGCCCAGCACGATCGTGCCGTCGGCACGTCGTCCGAACTCGAACTTGGTGTCGGCCAGGATGATGCCGCGCTCGCGGGCGATCTGCTCGGCGCGGGCATACACGTCCAGGGTCAGCGCACGAATGGCCTCGCCGGTCTCACGTCCGACCTGGGCGACCATGGTCTCGAAGTCGACGTTCTCGTCGTGCTCGCCGACAGCAGCCTTGGTGGCGGGGGTGAAGATCGGTTCCGGCAGCCGGGAGCCGTCGTGCAGGCCCTCGGGCAGCGGCACCCCGCACACGGAGCGGGTCTGCTGGTACTCCGCCCATCCCGACCCGGACAGGTAGCCGCGGGCGACGCACTCGACCGGGATCATCTCGAGTTTCTCGCACACGATCGCGCGTCCAGCGACCTGCTCGGGGACGTCGGTGGAGACGACGTGGTTGTCGACGATGTCGTGGAGCTGGTCGAACCACCACCGGCTCAGCTGGGTGAGCACGACGCCCTTGCCGGGAATTGGCTTGTCGAGGACGAAGTCGAAGGCCGAGATGTTGTCGGTGGCGACCATCAGCATCCGGGCGGGTTCACCCTTCCCGGTGCCCTCGAGCGCGTACAGTTCACGCACCTTTCCGGCGTGGATCAACGGCAGACCAAGGGATTCGTACTGGCTCACCGGGCCAGCCTAGTGGGCTCACCACTCCCACAGCAGGCTGTGGATCCCGACCGGCACGTCCAGGCGCACCAGTTGCGCCAGGCCGCAGGGTGCCCTCACTGCGACGGCGTCGGGCGTCTCGAAGCCCAGATCCTCGTCCAGGCCGCGGCTGTACCCGATGATTCGTCGCGGCAGGTCCCGGCTCTCGAACTGCACCTCCAGCACCAACTCGTTCAACTTGGAGGTGGCGAGCTGGAGCGCGGTGGCGGGTTCGTGGCCCTGGGTCCAGCTGGTCATGTACTCGTACATCACCAGCTCGCCCTGGCGCAGCGGGCGCGGCAGCATCATCTCGGTTAGCACCAGGTTGTGTTCGGGAACCTCGTAGACCGTCCCCACCCTGCAGCTGCCCAGGCCTTCGATGGTCTGCGCCGCCTCACCGGCCGATCGGTCCACGGTCGCGACCAGAGGGAAACGGTCGGTGCCGTCGGCGACGCACTGGACGACATTGCGCACCAATTCTGAACTCTCGGTGCGGTCCCGGCCGACCTTGAGGCTGACATGGGTGGACAGCTTCTTCAGCGCTTCCGCCGACAGGCCCTGGCTCTGCAACAGCTGTTCGACCACCTCGGGCAGGCTCTTTGCGGCCGCCGGCCTCCAGCGGCGGCGCGTGGGCTGCGCGGGGGCCGCCGAGCTGAGATGACCGGGAGGCACCTCGAGCACGTGCTCCAGTGCCGCGATGATGTACTGGCTGTTGGCGCGGGTCGGCTGCGAGCGTCCGTTCTGCCAGTAGCTCAAGGTGGCGACGCTGACGGTGATGCCCATTTCGTCGAGGCGGTGCCTGATCCGCTCAAGCGTGAGCCCGCGCGCTCGGATCGCGTCCGTGAGCAGGGTGGCGAAGCTTTCGTGCCCAGGCACGCTTCCTCACCTCCTGAAGACATCCAGTCAGCTGACCCGAACCACCCTAGTTGGTTGTGACCGAGCCGACAGGCCGCCCACCGGCGGGACCGCTATCGTCTGCGTGCAGGCCAACAAACAGGAGGACACATGACAGCGCAGCTCGCCGGGATGGGTGCGATTCCCTTCGACCAGGGAGTCGCCTTCCGGGTGTGGGCTCCCAACGCCCAGGCCGTCACCGTCAAGGGTGACTTCAACGGCTGGAGTGAGGACGCCAACCCGCTGACCGACGAGGGCAATGGCTACTGGTACGGCGTCGTGGACGGCGCCAGGGCCGGGCAGGAGTACAAGTACCACCTGCGCAATGGGGACGACTGGTTCGACCGGAACGATCCCTATGCGCGCCGCGTCACCAACTCCGTGGGCAACTCGGTGGTCGTCGACCACTCCGCCTACGACTGGCAGGGCGACTCCTTCGCGTGCCCTCCGCACAACGAGTTGGTGATCTACGAGCTACACGTCGGTTCGTTCAACTCCCCCGGCGACGGTGCGCTGGGCAATTTCGACTCGGTACTCCAACGCCTCGACCACATCATCGATCTGGGCTTCAACGCCGTCCAGCTGATGCCGGTGATGGAGTTCGCCGGCGACCGTTCCTGGGGTTACAACCCGGCGCACCCCTTCACCGTCGAGTCCGCCTACGGCGGCCCGGATGGCCTGAAGGACTTCATCCGCGAGTGCCATCGTCGCGGTCTGGCGGTGCTGGTGGACGTCGTCTACAACCACTTCGGGCCCAGCGACCTCGACCTGTGGCGCTTCGACGGGTGGGGCGAAAACGACAAGGGCGGCATCTACTTCTACAACGACTGGCGCTCGTCCACGCCGTGGGGTGACACCCGTCCCGACTACGGACGCGGCGAGGTGCGCCAGTACATCCACGACAACGCGATGATGTGGCTGGAGGACTACCACGCCGACGGCCTGCGCTACGACATGACGGTCTACATCCGCACTGCGAAGGGCGGTTTCGACGACATCCCCGAGGGCTGGAGCCTCATGACCTGGATCAACCAGGACATCCGGGCCAAGTTCCCGGGGAAGATCCTGATCGCCGAGGACATGCACTCCAACCCCGACCTGGTCGGCGCGGAGGAGGGCCAGGCGGCCTTCCACTCCCAGTGGGACGCCGGTTTCGTGCACCCGCTGCGTGCGGCGATGGGTGCCTTCCAGGACTCCGACCGTTCGATGGCCGACATCGCTGGTGCCATCGGGCACATCTACGACGCCGAGGCCTTCCGTCGTGTGATCTACACCGAGAGCCATGACGAGGTCGCCAACGGCAAGGCCCGCTCGGTGACCGACATCAACCCCCACGACCAGCAGGGCTGGCACGCCCAGAAGCGCACCACCCTGGGTGCTGCCGTCACGCTGACCAGCCCGGGCATACCGATGCTCTTCCAGGGTCAGGAGTTCATGCAGGGCGGCTTCTTCTCCGACGACCGTCCGCTGGACTGGACACTGAATGACACCTACCCCGGCATCGTGGCCCTGCACCGCGACCTCATCCGGCTGCGCCGCAACTGGACCGACGAGACCCGCGGCCTGTCCGGTCAGGGCTTCAACGTCTTCCACACCAACGACGACTTCAAGGTCATCGCCTGGCACCGCTGGAAGGAGCACGGCACCGGGGACGACGTCGTGGTGGTGATGAACTGGTCAGGCGAGATGCGCGGCGGCTACCGGATCGGCCTGCCCGCGGGCGGCACCTGGAAGTTGCAGCTCAACTCCGACGCGAAGCTCTACTCCGACTCCTTCGGCGTCGGCCAGGCCTTCGACCTGGTGGCCGAGGATGATGACCAGGACGGCTACGCCTACTCAGCCGCCGTCGACCTGGCGCCCTACTCGGTACTCGTCTACTCCTGGCAGGGCTGAGCCGGACGCTGTACCGAGAACGCTGTACCGAGTCGGACGCTGTACCGAGAACGCTGTACCGAGTCGGACGCTGTACCGAGAACGCTGTACCGAGTCGGACGTTCTTCTGGGCTAGACCCTGAGCTGCGCCAGCCA
>NZ_BAAAKI010000004.1:145479-161408 GCF_039527675.1 Luteococcus sanguinis | reverse complement strand
GCGTCGATGCGGTCACCACGGCCATTTGCACGGCTTCGCCAAGGTCCCCGTCGTGGGTGAGCAGTCCGGCCAGCAGTGCGCCGTGGAAGGCGTCCCCGGCGCCGAGGGTGTCGATCGCCTCCACCGCTGGCGGCACGACTCGTCCGGCTCCGGTGGGGTGGCACCAGATCACCTCGCGCGGGCCATCGGTCATCACCGCCGCCGTTGCCCCCGCGTCGACGACATGGGCGAGGGCGCCGTCCAGATCGGTGCCCAGACCGCTGGCGTAGTCGGCCGAGCCGGCCACGACGTCCAGCCAACTGAGCCAGCTCTCCGCGGCCGGTTTGACCGACCCCGCGTCCAGCAGGGTGACACAGTCGCCGTCGGCGACCAGACCGATGGCCATCCCGGCTGCGACCGGGTGGTGCCCGTCCAGCAGCAGCGCGTCGGCGTACGCGAGCGCCTCGCGCGCCCGGTCGCTGAGTTGCAGCCTGGAACCCAGGGCCGACTGGCTGAAGACGGTGCGCTCGCCGTCGGGGGTGATGACGCAGGCCGAGGTGGGCAGCTGCCAGCCGGCCGGCGCGAGGTCGAGGACGCGGACGCCGTGCGCGGTGAGGTCGGCGCGGCACAGCTCCGCTGCAGGGCTCGCACCCAGGCCGGTGATGAGCGTGCACTCCCCGAGCAGGGCCGCGGCGGTGATTGCCGCATTGGCGGCCGGGCCTCCGGCGCACAACTCGGTGAACTCGACGACCTGCTTGCGGCCGATCTCGGGCGGGTTGGACACGCGCTGGACGAGGTCCAGGTTCGTCAGCCCCAAGCAGACAGCTCCCATGCCGGGAAACCTACTGGACCGGGTGTGCGGGCGTGCCTCAGAGCACCGAACCGGGACGGTATGCGGCAGCCTCGGGGTCGGCCTCGGTCAGCACCGCGACCTTGGCCGCCACGCGGGCGACCTGGCCGGTTGCGTCGCCGGTGAGTTCCATCGGCGCGCTGACCAGGGCGGCGAGCTCGTCGGCGGTCAGGCCGAGGCGCTCGTCGGTGGCGAGGCGGGCGAACAGGTCGTTGTCGCGGCGTCCGGTCTCGCGCATCTCCAGCGCGACGGCCACGGCGTTCTCCTTGATCGCCTCGTGCGCCTCCTCACGTCCCGTCCCCTTGCGGACGGCGGCCATCAGCACCTTGGTGGTGGTGAGGAAGGGCAGGTAGCGCTCCAGTTCGGCGTCAATGACAGCCTCGAAGGCTCCGAAATCACCCAGCACCGTCAAGAAGGTCTCGAACATGCCGTCGAGCGCGAAGAAGGCGTCCGGGAGCGCGACGCGGCGCACGACCGAGCAGGAGACGTCGCCCTCATTCCACTGCACCCCCGACAGGCCCTCGCCCATCGCGACATAGCCGCGCAGGATGACGTTGAAACCGTTGACGCGCTCGCAGGAGCGGGCGTTCATCTTGTGCGGCATCGCGGACGATCCGACCTGGCCGGGCTTGAAGCCCTCGGTGACCAGTTCGTTGCCGGCCATCAGGCGCAGGGTGGTGCAGAGCGAGGAGGGCCCGGTCGAGACCTGGTAGAGGGCAGACAGGACGTCGAAGTCGAGGCTGCGCGGGTAGACCTGGCCGACCGAGTCGAGGCGCTGGGCGAAGCCCAGGGCGCTGACCACGCGCGTCTCGAGCTGGTCGAGCTTGGCGGTGTCGCCGTCCAGCAGGTCGAGCATGTCCTGCGCGGTGCCCATCGGGCCCTTGATGCCGCGGGCCGGGTAGCGGTCGATGAGTTCGCTGACGCGGGCGTGGGCGACGAGCAGTTCGTCGGCGGCGGACGCGAGCCGCTTGCCCAAGGTGGTGACCTGCGCGGCGACGTTGTGGGAGCGACCGGTTACTGGTTGCTCGGCGTACTTGACCGCCAGCTCGCTGGTCATGGCGAGCGCGGTGACGATGCGCGCGCGGACGAGCTGCAGCGAGCGCAGCACCTGGTGCTGTTCGATGTTCTCGGTGAGGTCGCGTGAGGTCATGCCCTTGTGGACGTGCTCGTGGCCGGCCAGGTCGTTGAACTCCTCGATGCGGGCCTTGACGTCGTGACGGGTGACGCGCTCGCGAGCGTCGATGCTGCCCAGGTCGACCTCGGACAGGTGCGCGCGGTAGTCGTCGATGACCTGCTGGGCGTCGTCGCCGCCAAAGTCGATCCCCAGGTCCCGCTGGGCCTCGAGGACGGCGAGCCACAGCTCGCGCTCCATCACGACCTTCGCCTCGGGCGACCAGATCTCGCGCATCTCGGTGGACGCGTAGCGGTTGGCGAGCACATTCGGCACGGTCATGTCAGGACTCCTGGGTGGCATAGAAGGACGGCAGGTCGATGCGGCCCTCGGCCGCCTTGAGTGCGATGTCGCTGCGGTTGAAGCCGGACGCGAAGTCGGTGGCGCCGACCTGCGCGTAAGCACGCTCGCGGGCCTCGGCAAGGTCGGCCCCGGTGCCGACGACGCCCAGCACGCGTCCACCGGCGGCGACAAGCTCGTCGTCGGCTCCTGTGGCGGTACCAGCGTGGCCCCCGCCGAAGGCGGTACCAGCGTGGCCCCCGCCGAAGGCGGTACCAGCATGAATCGTGTGCGCCGTGTCGGTGTCGGGGGCCAGCACGATGCGTCCGCCCTTGTCGGGAGTGCCGGGGTAGCCGTTGGCGGCCATCACGACGACGACCGCGGCGCCGTCACCCCATTCCAGCGGGCCGGTCTGGTCGAGAGTGCCGGTCGCGGCGGCATGGAGCACCTGACCGAGCGGGCTGGACAGGCGGGCCAGCAGGGCCTGGGTCTCGGGATCGCCGAAGCGGGCGTTGAACTCGATCACGCGGATGCCGCGGGAGGTGAGCGCGAGGCCGGCGTAGAGCAGGCCGGAGAAGGGGGTGCCGCGGCGTTCCAGCTCGCGCAGGCTGGGCATGATCACCGTCCGTTCGACCTGGTCGACGATGTCGGCGGGGGCCCACGGGAGCGGGGTGTAGGCGCCCATGCCGCCGGTGTTGGGTCCGGCGTCGTCGTCGCCGACGCGCTTGAAGTCCTGGGCTGGCTCGAAGCAGCGAGCGGTGGTGCCGTCGGTGATGGCGAACAGGCTCACCTCGGGGCCGTCGAGGAACTCCTCGATGACGACGCGGTGGCCGTCGGTGGCCAGGCAGCTTTCGGCGTGGGCGATGGCCTCGGCGCGGTCGTCGGTGACCACGACGCCCTTGCCGGCTGCCAGACCGTCGTCCTTCACGACGTAGGCAGGGCCGAACTCGTCGAGGGCGGCGGTCACCTCGTCGAGGGTGGAGCAGACGCGGGCCTGCGCGGTGGGCACCCCGGCCGCGTTCATCACGTCCTTGGCGAAGGCCTTGGAGCCCTCGATCTGAGCGGCTGCACCCGAGGGTCCGAAGCAGGCGATCCCGGCCTCGCGGACCGCGTCGGCAACGCCCGCAACGAGCGGGGCCTCGGGCCCGACCACGACGAGGTTCGCGCCCAGCTCAGTGGCCAGCGCGGCGACGGCTGCTCCGTCGAGGGCGTCGACGGGATGGTTGGTCGCGAAGGAAGCGGTCCCGGGGTTCCCGGGGGCGACGTGGACGGCCACCACGGCCGGGTCGCGGGAGATGGCCAACGCGAGCGCATGCTCACGTCCGCCGGCGCCGATCACGAGGACGGTGAGGGGTGTGGTCACGCCCGAACCCTATCGGGCGGAGCCCCTGCGCCCGGCCCCTGGCCACGTTCCCCGAGCCCCAGGCTCACGCTCCCCGGGCCCCACGCTCACGGCCCCAGGCCCACCCGCACGTTCTCCGAGCCTGTCGAGGGTCTCTCCTGCATTTCGCACCAAGCCCTTGGCCCACACACCAGTCCCGCGAAGGCCGGATCAGTCCTGATCGACAGGGACTGATCGGGCTCCACGGGGACTGATCTCGCGTCCACCCCTGGGCAAGTGTCACCAGACAGCCGCCTCCACGAGTCCCTCGGCTTCAGCCAGCTCGGGGAATCCCTGCCAGGACGCGCTGTCATCAGGTTCACCAATGCGCCGACATGACACCCACCGGTGCAACAGTTCACACATGACCCGTCGTCACGCCGCCCTGCTTCTGCCGGCCGCCCTGTTGCTCGCCTCGTGCGCAGGTTCCAGCATCCCCGCGCCCACTCCGGCCGGCAATGCCGTGGCCCAGGTCACCACCGGAGGAACCAGGACGGCGACGCTGACGCTCCCCAAGGCCATCGAGGCGCACACCTGGACCGTCCGCTGCACGGGCAAGGGGACGCTGACCTTCACCGGCGACATCTCGGAGACCGACTCCTTCGCCGGCGACCTGAACTGCCCCGGGGAGATCTCCGGAGACCCGGTCCAGGCCCCGGCAGGATCGAGCGTCAATCTGTCGATCGAGACCGAGGACGAACAGGTCACGGGCGTCCTCGAACTCGTCCCCGCGGGCAGCTGACCCGTACTCCCGGATCAGTACGCACGAATCACAAAGCCGGCACGTCCACCCCCGGCGGCGACCTCGCGCCTGCCGGAGCAGCCCGATAAGCTCGGCGTGCAGGCTGGCAACGAGTGCCAGCGGCCAACTGCGCAGGCCCTCGGCCCCGGCCGGGTCTGTCCACCGACGAGATCGAGGGAGATTGCCGCCCCATGGCGAAGATCATCTACACCATCACCGACGAAGCCCCCATGCTGGCGACCTACTCGCTGCTGCCCATCGTCGAGGCCTACACCTCGACCGCCGGGGTCGAGGTCGAGACCCGCGACATCTCGCTGGCCGGCCGCCTCGCAGCCGCCTTTGGCCTGCAGTCGGACGACCTGGCCGAGCTGGGCGAGCTGGCCAAGACGCCGGAGGCCAACATCATCAAGCTCCCGAACATCTCGGCCTCGGTTCCCCAGCTCAAGGCGGCCATCGCCGAACTGCAGGCCCAGGGCCTGGACATCCCCGACTACGACACCGCCTCCGCCGACGACAAGGCCAAGATCGACGCCGTCAAGGGTTCCGCGGTGAACCCAGTGCTGCGCGAGGGCAACTCCGACCGCCGAGCGCCCCAGGCCGTCAAGAACTACGCCAAGGCGCACCCGCACTCGATGGGCGCCTGGTCGTCCGACTCGAAGACGAATGTCGCGACGATGGACGCCGACGACTTCCGCCACAACGAGCTGTCGGTCGTGCTGCCCGCCGACGACACGCTGACCATCCGCCTGGTCGGCGCCGATGGCCAGACCACCGAGCTGAAGAGCGGCCTGAAGGTGCTCGCCGGCGAGGTCGTCGACGGCACCGTGCTGCGCGCCAAGGCGCTGGACGCCTTCCTGGCCGAGCAGGTGCAGCGCGCCAAGGACGAGGGCGTGCTGTTCTCCACCCACCTCAAGGCGACGATGATGAAGGTCTCCGACCCGATCATCTTCGGCCACGTCGTGAAGGCCTTCTTCCCGCAGACCTTCGAGAAGTACGGCAAGGACCTCGACGCCGCCGGCCTGAGCGCCAACAACGGTCTGGGCGGCATCTTCGCCGGTCTGGACGCGCTGCCCAACGGCGCCGAGATCAAGAAGTCCTTCGACGACGAGCTCGCCGCAGGCCCGGCGCTGGCGATGGTGAACTCCGACAAGGGCATCACCAACCTGCACGTCCCCAGCGATGTCATCGTGGACGCCTCGATGCCCGCCATGATCCGCACCTCGGGCCACATGTGGAATGCCGAGGGCGCCGAGCAGGACACCCTCGCGGTGATCCCCGACTCCTCCTACGCCGGCGTCTACCAGGCCGTGATCGACGACTGCCGTGCCAACGGCGCCTTCGACCCGACCACCATGGGATCGGTTCCCAATGTCGGCCTGATGGCACAGAAGGCCGAGGAGTACGGCTCCCACGACAAGACCTTCGAGATCGACCGCGACGGTCGCGTCGAGGTTGTCAACGCCGCCGGCGAGGTGCTGATGGGCCACGACGTCGCCGCCGGGGACATCTGGCGCGCCTGCCAGACCAAGGACGCCCCGATCCGTGACTGGGTGAAGCTGGCCGTGACCCGCGCCAAGGCATCCGGCGAGCCCGCCATCTTCTGGCTCGACCCCGAGCGTGCCCACGACCGCAATGTCATCGACCTGGTGAACAAGTACCTGGCCGACCACGACACCACCGGCCTGGACATCACCATCGCGTCGCCCGTCGAGGCCTGCAAGACCTCGATCGAGCGCATCCGCAAGGGCCAGAACACCATCTCGGTGACCGGCAACGTGCTGCGTGACTACAACACCGACCTGTTCCCGATCCTCGAGCTGGGCACCTCGGCCAAGATGCTGTCGGTCGTCCCGCTGATGAACGGCGGTGGCCTGTTCGAGACCGGCGCCGGCGGCTCCGCCCCCAAGCACGTCCAGCAGCTCGTCGAGGAGGACTACCTGCGCTGGGACTCCCTGGGTGAGTTCCTGGCCCTCGCCGAGTCGCTGCGCCACCTGGGTGAGTTCGACTCCAACCCGCGCGCCAAGGTGCTCGCGGCCACCCTCGACCGCGCCACGGAGACGTTGCTGAACGAGAACAAGTCCCCGGCTCGTCGCGTCGGCCAGATCGACAACCGCGGCTCGCACTTCTACCTGGCCCTCTACTGGGCCCAGGAGCTGTCCAAGCAGGCCGAGGACGCGGAGTTGGCAGCGGCTTTCGCCCCGGTTTCGGAGAAGCTTGCCGCCAACGAGCAGAAGATCGCCGACGAACTGCTTGCGGTGCAGGGCAAGCCGGCCGACATCGGGGGCTACTACCGCCCCGACGCCGACAAGGCAGCCGCCGTCATGCGTCCGTCCGCGACCTTCAACGAGGTCATCGAGGGGCTGACCAAGTAGTCCGTGGCCTCGCGTTTCCACGCAGAAGGGGGTTCGGCCAGTGGCTGAACCCCCTTCTTGCCCCAGGCGGAGGGCCCGGTTGGGCCCTGCACCCGGCTAGAATCCTGAAGTTGGGAGGAACACCCCCCTCTCGACATCCCCACGAGAATGAGGTGTCCTGTGAACTTCGCGCGCAATGGAGCCGCCCTCTTCCTCATCGCGGTCACGGCCAGCATGGTCGTCAACGTGGTCGCGCCCGTGGACGGTGCCGAGCCAAAGACCTCATCCGCGGAACTCCTGGGCGGTCTGGCCGGACACTTGGCGCAGCCGCGCTCCACCGACCCCATCGGGAGCCCCACCCCCAATGGCGCACCGAACCCGACGGTCACCCCCCGCGCCACCACCTCGGTTCCCGCGGGCAGCACGGCCGCCACCGGCCCGTCAAACGGCGCGCAGCCGTCGGTCCAGACCACCACGATGCCTGCCTCAAGCTCGCCCTACGCCACGGTGAACCCCTCGACCGGACGGATCGAGGTGGTCACCCCCAGCCCCGCTGACAGCTCCCGGCCTGGTGCCACCCAGCCCTCGACTGGTGCCGCCAGCGCAAAGACCAAGGCACCGGCGACCAATGCCCCATCCGCGACGAAGACCGACCGGGCCGACGGCACCCGCGTGCCCGCCACATCGACCATCACCGCGCCCGTGACACAGGCTCCGACCACCACCGCTCCGGTCCCCCAGGAGCCGCCCACCACCGCTCCGGTCACCCAGGAGCCGACCACCACCGCTCCGGTCACGACGGCCCCGGCCGAGACCGATCCGCCTGTGGACACGGGCAGGACGACGCCTGCTTCCTCCACCACGAAGGATCCGGCGACCACCGCTCCGGCGGGGACCGCGACCAGCGATCCGTCCGAGACCTGCCATGACAACCGGGACGGCTGCAAGAAGCCCAAGAAGCAGGGATGACACCACGCAGCAGACGCAACAGCGCGCCGGACATGGTCCGGCGCGCTGTTGCGTTGTCCCGACGGGCACGCCGTCGCGTTGGGATCGGGCCGCGGCTGCTCAGCGGCGCGGGCCGCTGAAGGCCCACTCGGACTCGGTGAGCATCAAGGCGCCCAGCAGGCCCGCCACCATCGCGACCACCACCAGCACCGTCGCCACCCCGTTCTCGACGGCGGGCAGCACGTCCTGCCGGTCGAAGTAGACCAGCGTCCTGAGCGCGGATGAGCCGGGGATCGAGACCAGCACTGTGGGGACGGTCATGATGATGCGTTCCATTCGGAACCAGCGCCCCACCACGGCACACAGCAACCCGATCGCGAAGCAGGAGAAGAAGGTGGCCACGTGGTTGGCGACACCGTGGTCCAGGGCGACCAGGCGCGGGGCATTGGCGACCATGGCAATCGCCCCCGATGCCATCGCCACCCGAACGGGCGAGTTGAACATCATGGCCCAGCCGAAGACGGCGAAGAAACTGGCCCCCAGACGTGCCAGCCACACCACCGCAAGATGCCCGCTCACCGGCGCAACGACGTCCGGTTGGACCCCGGCCGTACGGGTCAGCAACCAGACACCGATGGCCATCGCCAACAGCACCATCGCGGCGTAGGCGACCCGCGGGATGCCTGCATGCAGGTCGATGCGTCCCAGGTCGAGCCCACCGGTCACCAGCGGGAAGCCGGGGATCAGGAAGATGGCCGCGCAGATGAAACCCGCCGCCATCCGCGGGCTCTGGCCACCCATCACCAGGTCCAGCAGGTGGCTCACCAGCACGAAACCACCGCAGGAGACCGAGGTCGCGCTCATCACGACGGCCAGCAGGTTGAACTTGCGGCGCAGCAGCCAGCGCTGGGTGAGGTAACCCACGGCCGAGGCGGGCAACACCGCGGCCACCTCCCGCCAGCCGCCATTGGCCAGCACCGCCACCGAGGCGCACGCCAGGGCGACCAACACCGCCATCAACCAGTCCGGGCGTTGCGGCAGCGAGCGCTCGACGGCGCCGAGGCGGCGCGCGACCTCCTGCGGCGTCGATGGGACGGGCAGGTCACGCGAGAGTTCCTGCAGTGACGCGATCCGCTGCGCGTTGACGCCCGGAGTGGGGACGTCGGAGACCTGTGTGCGGTAGATGCCGCCCCTGCTAACGGTCAGGCCGATGTCGGTGAAGGAGATGCGCGTCGAGATGGTGTCGAGTTCCAGGGCCTTTGCGACGCGGCGCATCAACTCGGCCACGCGCAGGCTGCTCGTGCCCGAGGTGAGCATCAGGGTTCCCGCGCGCATCACGAGCTCGGTGCGCCCGATCAGGTCCCGGTCAGGGTGGTCGAGATCGGATGGGTCCAGCGACTCCCCAGCCGGCTCCGGCGCTTGCTGGCTCACAGCAGGTCGTTGATGGTGACCGTCTGCTCACGCCCCGGCCCGACACCGATGCCGCTGATCCGGCACCCGATGAGTTCCTCGAGGCGGTGGACGTAGGCCTGGCAGTTGGGCGGCAGGTCGTCAAAGCTCCGCGCACCCGAGATGTCCTCGTGCCAACCCTCGAGGTACTCGAAGACGGGCGTCGCACGGGCGAACAGGCCCTGGTCGACGGGCATGGTGCCCAGCCGCTGGCCGTCCACCTCGTAGGCGACGCAGACCGGGATCTTGTCCCAGCCGGACAGGATGTCGAGCTTGGTCAAGAAGATGTCTGTGCATCCGTTGTAGGTGGCCGCCTGTTCGACCACCAGCGCGTCGAACCAGCCGCAGCGGCGGGGACGACCGGTGGTGGCGCCGAACTCGGCGCCCTCGGTGCGCAGCCGCTCACCGTCCGCGTCGAACAACTCGGTCGGGAAGGGGCCCTCGCCGACGCGGGTGGTGTAGGCCTTCGCGATGCCGACGATGCGGTCGATGCGCGTGGGGCCGACGCCGGTGCCGGTGCACGCGCCGCCCGCGGTCGGATTGGATGAGGTGACATAGGGGTAGGTGCCGTGGTCGACGTCCAGGTGGTGGGCCTGGGCACCCTCGAACAGCACGACCTTCTCGTCATCGAGGGCGTCGTTCAGCACGCGGGCCGAGTCGACGACGTGGGGACGAATCCGGTCGCGGTGCGCGACGAGCGCCTGGAACACCTGCTCCGGATCCACCTCGCGACGGTTGAAGATCTTCACCAGCAAGGTGTTCTTCTGGGCGATCGCGGCCGAGATCTTGTCGCGCAGGATCTCGTCGTCGAAGAGGTCCTGGACGCGGATGCCGACCCGGTTGACCTTGTCGGAGTAGGCGGGGCCGATGCCGCGGCCGGTGGTGCCGATCCTGCGCTTGCCCGCGAACCGCTCGGTCACCTTGTCGATCGTCTGGTGGTAGGGCGCCAGGATGTGGGCATTGGCGCTGATCAGCGGGTGCGCAACCTGCTTGCCCTGCTCGGCCAACGCGTCCAGCTCTTGGTACAGCACGTCCATGTCGAGGACGACGCCGTTGCCGAGGATGCAGGTGGTGTTGTCGTTGAGGATGCCGGACGGCAGCAGGTGCAACACCGTCTTCTCGCCATTGACGACGACCGTGTGACCGGCGTTGTTCCCGCCCGAGTAGCGGGCACAGAAGTCGACGCGCTCACCGAGCTGGTCGACTGCCTTGCCCTTGCCCTCGTCGCCCCATTGGGTGCCGATCACCACGATGCCAGGCATTTCAGCCCTCCAAGTGATTCCAGTCCAGCTCGCCGCGGAGCCCGGACACAGTTGAAGCCCCTCGCAGACGAGCGTCCGCGAGCAGGCCATTACCTGACAACTCTACCGCAGGGGCTCCGCCAGCTCCTGCCAGGCCGTCTCGGACGAGTCACGCAAGAACTGGGCACAGCGGTCGCGCTCCTCGCTGTCACCGATCCGGCCGGAGGCGACGGCAAGCGCCCACAAGGCGCGCAGGAAGCCCTGATTCGGCTCGTGCTCCCATGGCACCGGCCCGGCCCCCTTCCAGCCATTGCGGCGCAGCAGGTCGAGCGAACGGTGATAGCCGGTGCGGGCGTAGGCATAGGCCTCGACATCGCGGTTCCCGGCCTCCAGCGCCTCCTCGGCGAGCATCGCCCAGGCCAGCGGGGACGCCGGATTGACCCGCGCCACGTCAACGGCGGCTGCCCCCTGGTCGAGCGCGTCGATCGCACCGTCCCAGGGCAGCAGGGTCTGCGGTGCACTGGCCATCAGGTTGGGATGGGTCTCGGGAAGCTCCATGCCTGCAGCCTAGCCACGAAACCCCGTCCATCCCTCGGACATCCAGACCACCCGAAGGTGTGCTCGCAACGATGTGACTGCCCCCCAGACAGATTGGCCCCCCATGTCCCTCGACCTGTTCCGGACGAAGTCGATCGAGCAGTCGATGCTCGACACCGACGAGCCCGAGTACCAGCTCAAGAAGTCCCTCACCGCCGTGGACCTCACGGTCTTCGGCGTGGGCATCATCGTCGGTGCCGGCATCTTCACCATGACGGGACGCGTGGCCAACCAGGTCTCCGGGCCGGCCGTGGTGCTGTCGTTCGCGCTGGCCGCACTGTGCTGCGGCTTCGCGGCGCTCTGCTACGCCGAGTTTGCGTCCGCCGTGCCGGTGTCGGGTTCCGCGTACACCTTCAGCTACGCCTCGATGGGTGAGTTCATCGCCTGGATCGTGGGCTGGGACCTGATCCTGGAGCTCTTCCTGGCCGCGGCCGTGGTGTCCCAGGGTTGGAGCGCCTACCTCGGGATCCTGCTGGGCTACTTCGACATCTCGCTGCCGGCGTCCATCTCCTACGGCGGGACGGTTGACGTTCCCGCCATGGTGCTGGTGCTCGTGTTGGGAGTGCTGGTCACCATCGGCATCAAGGAGTCGATGCGCGTCGAGACCGTGCTGGTGGCCGTCAAGGTCGCCATCGTGCTGTTCGTCATCTTCGCCGGCCTGGCCTTCATCAACCGCGCCAACTACTCGCCCTACATCCCGCCGTCGCAGCCCATTGAGGGAGTCACCAACCGCTGGAAGCAGCCGCTGGTCCAATGGGCGCTTGGCCTGGAGCCGTCCGCATATGGCGTGGGCGGCATCTTCGCCGGTGCCGCGCTCGTCTTCTTCGCCTTCCTGGGTTTCGACGTCGTGGCCACCGCTGCGGAGGAGACCAAGAACCCGCAGCGGGACCTGCCCCGCGGCATCATCGGCTCGCTGGTGATCTGCACCGTCCTGTACTGCGCCGTCGCCACCGTCGTGACCGGCATGGTGCGCTACGACAAGATGAAGCCCTCGGGAGCGCTGGCTGACGCCTTCGCCCAGCAAGGCAAGACCTGGATGGCGGTCGTCATCGCGATCGGCGCCGTGGTGGGCCTGACCACGGTCGTGCTCACCCAGATGACCGGCTGCACCCGCCTCGTCTTCGCGATGAGCCGTGACAACCTGCTGCCGATCAGCCTGGCGAAGGTACACCCGCGCTTCCGCACTCCCTGGGTCATCACCGCCTGGATGACCGTCATCATCGCCCTGATCGCCGGTCTGACCCCCATCGGGAACCTGGAGGAGATGGTCAACATCGGGACCTTGGCTGCCTTCGTCATGGTGAGCATCGGCGTACCGGTGATGCGGCGCACGCTGCCCGACGTGAAGCGCCCCTTCAAGGTGCCCTTCTCCCCCGTGCTGCCCGTCATCTCCGCCCTGATCTGCAGCTACATGATGCTGAATCTCGCGGTGGAGACCTGGTTGCGCTTCCTGGTGTGGCTGGCGATCGGCTTCGCCATCTATTTCGGCTATTCACGCAGCCACTCCCGCGTCCGCACCGGACGTGAGCTGCCCCGCGACCTGGAACAGGCCCTGCGCGAGAACCACTGAGCCGCGTACCGCTGAGCCCGAAGGCCGCTGAGCCCGAAGGCCGCTGAGCCCGAAGGCCGCTGAGCCGGAAAACCCGGGGCGGCAACCCCGGGCGCCCGCACCTGAGAGGTAGCGGGCAACGCGTCCGGGGCATCGCTTCGCAGGAAGTAGACTCGACGGGCTATCCCACCGACGAGAACCCGAGGTACCTTCATGCCCATACGTTCTGACCTGCGCAATGTCGCAATCGTCGCGCACGTCGACCATGGCAAGACCACGCTCGTCGATGCGATGCTGTGGCAGTCCGGCGCGTTCCGCGAGGGGTCGGATGTGAACAATCGCGTCATGGACTCGATGGATCTGGAGCGCGAGAAGGGCATCACGATCCTTGCGAAGAACACCGCGGTGCACCACGAGATGGCCGACGGCCAGGACCTGCTGATCAACATCATCGACACCCCAGGCCACGCCGACTTCGGTGGTGAGGTCGAGCGCGGCCTCGAGATGGTGGATGGCGTCATCCTGCTCGTCGATGCCTCAGAGGGCCCGCTGCCCCAGACCCGCTTCGTGCTGCGCAAGGCGCTGGCCAAGAATCTCCCGCTGATCGTGGTGGTCAACAAGGTCGACCGTCCCGACGCCCGCATCACCGAGGTGATCGACGAGACCTACGAGCTGTTCATGGACCTCGTGGACGACGAGACCGCCCACCAGCTCGACTTCCCGGTCGTCTTCGCCTCCGCCAAGGCGGGAAAGGCCTCGCTGACCCAGCCCGGTGACGGCGAAATGCCCGATTCGGAGAACCTGCAGCCGCTGTTCGAGACGATCGCGAACACCATCCCCGCCCCCAGCTACACCGAGGGCGCCCCGCTGCAGGCCCTGGTCACCAACCTGGACTCCTCCCCATACTTGGGACGATTGGCGCTGTGCCGCATCATCGAGGGCGAGATCAAGCGCGGCCAGCAGGTCGCCTGGATACGTCGCGACGGCACGATCAGCAATGTCCGCCTCTCCGAGCTGCTGATGACCAATGCGCTCACCCGTGAGCCGGTCGAGAGCGCCGGCCCCGGTGACATCATCGCCATCGCCGGCATCCCCGAGATCACCATCGGCGAGACCATCGCCGACCCGACCGATCCGAAGCCGCTGCCGCTGATCCACGTCGACGAGCCCTCCATCTCCATGACGATTGGTATCAACACCTCGCCGCTGGCCGGCAAGGTCGGCAAGAACCTGACCGCGCGCGTCGTGAAGGCCCGCCTCGACCAGGAACTGATCGGCAATGTCTCGATCAGCGTCAACAACACCGAGCGTCCCGACACCTGGGAGGTGCAGGGCCGCGGCGAACTGCAGCTCGCCGTCCTGGTCGAGATGATGCGCCGCGAGAACTTCGAGCTGACCGTGGGCAAGCCTGAGGTCGTTCTCAAGGAGGTCGACGGCAAGGTCCACGAGCCCACCGAGCGCCTCACCATCGACATCCCCGAGGAGTTCGTCGGTGCCGTCAGCCAGATGCTCGGCGTGCGCAAGTCGCGCCTCGAGCAGATGGTCAACCACGGCACCGGTTGGGTGCGCCTGGAGTACGTCCTGCCGAGCCGTGGGCTGATCGGGTTCCGCACCGAGTTCCTCACCGAGACCCGTGGCACCGGCATCATGAACCACGTCTTCGAGGGCCACGAGCCGTGGGCCGGTGAGATGCGCAACCGCCCGACCGGTTCGCTGGTCGCCGACCGCACCGGCGTGGTCACCTCCTATGCTCTGTTCAACCTGCAGGAGCGCGGCACGCTGTTCGTCGGCCCCGGTGAGGACGTCTACGAAGGCATGGTCGTCGGCGAGAACTCCCGTCCAGACGAGATGGACGTCAACCCCACCAAGGAGAAGCACCTCACCAATGTGCGCTCCGCAACGGGTGACGAGCTGGAGCGCCTGATCCCCCCGCGCCGCATGTCGCTGGAGCAGTCCCTGGAGTACTGCGCCGCGGACGAGTGCCTCGAGGTCACCCCGAAGGACGTCCGCATCCGCAAGGTGCAGCTCAAGGCCAACGACCGCGCCAAGACCCGCAACCGCAACAAGGCAAATTCGCAGGGCTGATCCGGTTCGCCCGGAACTGAACCAGACCTGAAGAAAACCTGAGTGGACCGCGCCGGCCCCCACCTCTGCCCGGGATGGGGGCCGGTGATGCCCCTCCCCGTGGCAGGATGGTCGAACGGTTGGATTCGTCGACTTTGCCTCGGGGTGCAACCGTAGGACCCGCCGGTGCGTATCAGCAGTGAGAGCACCCGCCAACCGTTGAAGGGAACGACAATGACCAGCCAGTTCCGCCGCTCGCTCGTCGCAGCGACCGCCGCAGCCGCCATGATCGGCGGCACTGTCCAGATGGCGCAGCCGGCACAGGCCGACGTCGTCGCGTCCAGCATCGTCGCCCAGGTCGGCTCGACCGGCGCCGTGGTGAAGGCGATCCAGACCGACCTGCTGCGCCTCGGCTACTACACCAAGGCCGTCGACGGCCGGTACGGACCGGTCACCAAGTCGGCCGTCGCCACCTACCAGAAGGCCAAGGGCCTGAAGGTCACCGGCGTGGTCGACAGCTACACCCACAAGCGCATCCACGACTCGGCCAATGCCCTGCGCGCGAAGCTCGCCGCCGAGGCCGCTGCCCGCAAGGCGCAGGCGGAGCGGGAAGCCGCCGCCAAGAAGGCTGCCGCCGCCAAGGCCGATGCGACCATCTTCGCAAAGCCCGGGCAGACCAGTGAGCGCGTCAAGGGCCTCCAGACGATGCTCTACAAGCTCGGCTACCTGACCAACGACTCGCGCACCGGCTACTACGGCTCGAAGACCACCGCTGCGGTGAAGAGCTTCCAGTCGAAGAACCGCCTCAAGGTCACCGGCGTCATGAACATGACGACCTACTACGTGCTGCGCGACAAGGCCTCCCGCGTGAAGATGCCCGTCGTCAAGACCTCCACGGTGAAGCTGGACAGCCGCTGCATGACCGGGCGCACGATCTGCATCAACAAGGGCACCCAGCGCATGTACTGGTTGATCAACGGCTCGATCAAGGGCTCGTGGACGGTTCGCACCGGTCGCCCCAGCCTCGCGACCCGTTCCGGCGTCTTCTCGATCTACCTGAAGTCGACCAACTGGCACTCAACCCTGTACGACGTCGACATGCCCTACACCCAGTTCTTCTCCGGTGGCCAGGCCGTGCACTACTCCGCCGAGTTCGCCCGGATCGGGCATTCCGGCGCCGGCTCGCACGGTTGCGTGAACATGAACTCGATGAGCCAGGCGGCGTGGCTGTACGGCCAGACCCGCATTGGCGACAAGGTCGTCGTCTACTGAGGCTGCGCCTGCCACCAGCCCACGCAACAGCTGACATGCGAAACCCCCGGCCATCT
>NZ_BAAAKI010000004.1:82248-145458 GCF_039527675.1 Luteococcus sanguinis | reverse complement strand
TGGTGGTCTGCGTGAACAGGTCAGCGCAGGCTGGGACGGACATGCAGGCCCACCTCAGGATCAACCAGCACCTCCTGCGCGGCGGCGATCCCGTCGGCGATGAGCGTGGCGTCGACCGGGACATTGCGCTTCACCAGGCCCAGTGCCACCGGACCCAGCTCGTGGTGGCGTTCGCTCGAACCCACCAGGCCCACCTCCCGCTCGTCCAGCAGCAGCGGTGAACCGGGGGCCGGCAGGGAGTCCATCGACCCGTCCAGGTGCAGCTGGACCAGCCGCCGTGGCGGTCGTCCGAGAGTGTGGACTCGCGCGACCGTCTCCTGGCCCCGGTAGCAGCCCTTGCTCAGATGGGTGCCGAGCAGGCCGATCTCGTTGGGGATGGTGCGGTGGTCTGTGTCCAGGCCGATGCGCGGTACCCCGCCGGCGATCCGGACGGCCTCGTGCGCCCAGACGCCCGCCGGCGTGCCCTCGGGAGCCTCGCGGTCAGCCGGCCAGAAGACCTCCCTGCCACGTCCGACCAGGCTGGTGCGCGACACCACGTCTGCTGGCAGCGTGACCTGCTCGCCCACCCACAACAGGCCCAGGTCGTCTGGCGTGCTGACCTCGACGCGCATCATGAACCGCATCCGGTCGAGCCAGCCGGCGAGCTCGGTCACCCGCCCGGGTTCGGTCCAGGCCCAGAAGCGCTCGCCGTCGTCGATGCCGTGCAGCACGTGCTCGACATGCCCGGTTGGCGACAGCAGCAGCGCCTCGACCGACTGGCCGGGCGCGAGCGCCTCCAGGTGCTGGGAGGTCAGGGAGTGCAGGAAGGTGAGCCGGTCAGGTCCGGCGACCCGCACGATGCCGCGGTTGCCAAGACCCACGACCGCAGTTCCGCCCTCGAGGGCGCGCTGTTCGCGCATCGGGTCGCCGTGGTGCCAGACCAGGCCCGCGTCGAGACCGGATTCGATGGTGACCATCAGGCGCGCTGCAGCCGGGCCCACAGGTAGGGCTGGAGCTGGTGGTTCGTGGTGGCGCGGTCGAAGGTCCACAACAGGTCACCCTCCACCTGGCCGTAGAGGCGCTGACCGCCGGTGTACTCGGTCTCCGCGGTCTTGGTGCGCATCACGGCGTCGGTGACGAGCTCGATCTTGGCGCCCTCGATCTTGCCTGCCCACACTTCGCTCCAGCCGTCGGGGTTGGTCAGGACGACCTCGACGCTGGCGTCCATCTGCGGACGCCAGAAGCCGGTCTCCATCATCAGCGGACGGACGGGGTTCCCGTCCCCGTCCACCTCGAACATCTGGGAGAGATAGTGCAGGTAGGGGCCGCCGTTGGTGCTGAACTCGACCTGCTGGGCGTACTCGAACTCGCCGTGGCCGGGCCAGCTGCCCTTGCCGCTGCCCTCCCAACGCCCGATCATCCAGGCCAGCGCCATCAGCTGGGGGTTCAGGTCAGAGGGAATCTCGAAGGTCATGTCGTCTCCTCGGGGCGTGGGGTGGCTGCGGTGTCGCGGCGGCGGCCACGACCGACCCGAGCAGCGGAGGGGAACAGCAAGGTCACCAGCGCGGCCAAGGACACGAGGGCCATCGACAGGGAGGCGACCACCAGCGCCAGGACGTCGAAATGAGCCACCCGCAGAGTCTAACCAGTCGCGGCTTGGCTTTGTTCCGGCCACTTCGCTGCGGCCAGTTCGTGCTCCATTACCAAGCAGCTCGTCACCCAGGTGACGCCTCGGTCGGTGGGCCAGGTCTCGACCACCGTGCGGTCACCTCGGTAGCCGAGGCGTCGGTACAGCGCCGTGGCCCGTGGGTTGTCGTGCTCCACCGACAGTGCCGCCCGCTCGACACCGCGGTCAAGGCAGCGCCGCTCCAGCTCAGCAACCAGGGCGGCACCGATGCCCAGCGACTGCCAGGCGTCGTCCACGCTCAACATCCACAGCCAGCCCGTGCCGGGTTCCTTGTCGAAGTCGACGCCGCCGCAGGCCACCAGCCGACAATTGGGCAGCTCGGCGACCACCAGCTCTACCGTGCCGGCCCAGGAGCGCTCCATCGCCTTCTGCAGCGCGGTCAGGTGGGCGTCGCCGCCGCTCCACGCCAGCAGGTCGATGTCGACGGGCTGCAGGTCCCGGTAGGTGAGTTCGATCTCCACCCCGACATTGTGCCCGGCTAGCCTCACCGGCATGAGAGTCGTGGTGCAGCGGGCCCTGTCCGGTCACGTCGAGGTCGCTGGCGAGGTGGTCGGATCCCTGCCCAGCCCCGGGCTGGTGGTGCTGGTGGGCGTCACCCACGACGACGATGCGGCCGTGGCACGCAAGCTCGCCGACAAGGTGTGGGGGCTGCGCATCCTGGACGAGGAGCGATCGGCCGCCGAGGTTGGTGCCCCCCTGCTGGTCGTCAGCCAGTTCACCCTCTACGCCAACACCCGCAAGGGTCGTCGTCCGTCCTGGAGCGAGGCCGCTCCGGCGCCGGTCAGCGAACCGCTGGTGGACGCCTTCGTGTCATGCCTGGGCGAGCTGGGAGCGCACGTCGAGACGGGAGTTTTCGGGGCAGACATGCAGGTGCACCTGGTCAACGACGGCCCGGTGACCTTGGTCATCGACTCCGCGCAGTGGGCCGAACCGCGCCGGTCGCCAGGTCTGGGCGGCTGAGGTCTGGGCGGCTGGGGTCTGGGGGGTTGAGGTCTGGGGGGTTGAGGTCTGGGGGGCTGGGGCCTCAGCGGTTGGGCTGGTAACGGTAGCCGACATTGCGCACGGTGCCGATGTGGGCCTCGTACTCGGTGCCGAGCTTGGCACGCAGGCGCCGGATGTGTACGTCCACCGTGCGGGTGCCGCCGTAGTAGTCGTAGCCCCAGACCTCGCTCAACAACTGCTCGCGAGACAGCACCCGTCCCGGATGCAGGGCGAGATACTTGAGCAGCTCGAACTCGGTGTAGGTCAGGTCGAGCGGTTGCCCACCCATCTGGACGGTGTAGGCCGACTCGTCGATCACCAGAGGGCCGGACGAGATGATGTCGT
This sequence comes from Luteococcus sanguinis, assembly GCF_039527675.1. Classification (NCBI taxonomy): domain Bacteria; kingdom Bacillati; phylum Actinomycetota; class Actinomycetes; order Propionibacteriales; family Propionibacteriaceae; genus Luteococcus; species Luteococcus sanguinis. The sequence continues at coordinate 142,466 of NZ_BAAAKI010000004.1, read as the reverse complement.
CGTCGCCCGCGCGCGTGAGCAACAACCGGATGCGGGCGTCAAGCTCCGCGGGCGTGGCCTTGTCCAGAACGAAGTCACCGGCACCCCAGTCCCTGGTGATCACGGCCAGGCCCGCGGCGTCCACGAGCAGGAGCAGGGGCAGACCGACCAGCGCGCACTCCCCGGCCAGACGTCGGGCGGCGCCCAGGTCGGAGCGGGCATCCAGCAGGACGAGGTCCGACTCTTCCTGCTCGTCCCATGAGAGCTCCGGCTGATGCCGCACGATGCTGTGCGCCAGCAGTTCCAGCGCCTCCGGCAGGGCGCGGCCAGAGCCCGCCTGCACCACGTGTACTCGCGCCATCCGACCTCCCTCTCGACGTCCATCCTCCCACGCGGCGGATGTGGGAACGCCAAGCTTCCACGAGAGCTGCCCACGTGGGATCAGGGCGCCACTAGGCTCCCTGCATGAGTGGCGACTTCCCGGAGGAGTGGTTCCGGCCACCCTCCGCCACCCCCGAGAGCCCTGCGAACGCGCAACCACCGGCCCCGCCGGCGCCGGCCAACGCCGCCGCGGTCAAGCAGGTGGGCGTCCAGGTCTTCGAGCCCGCGTCGGCACCTCCGACAGCGCCGGCACGCCGCCATTCACCGTGGCGCCTGCTGGCTGCGCTGGTGATGATCGTGGCGATCATCGCGGCTGCCGCCTGGGTGGCCCGCCAGATGTGGATGCCCACGACCGCCACCAGCCGTGCGCCGGCGGCCACGGTGCCCATCTCCCCCTCGGCAGCACCCTCGCAGCTTCCAGCCACCCCGGCCGCGGAGGCGACGCCGTGGCTGGGTGCGGTCAATGCGGTCGTCCCCGAGCAGGTCTCCGCCACCTGCACGGCCCCCGCGCAGACCGGTCAGGGCGGTGAACGGGTGCCCTCGGACGCCACCCGCTTGCTGGACGACGACGCGACCACCGGCTGGCGCTGCAATGGGGACGCGGTGGGAGAGCGCATCACCTTCACCTTCCAACCGGGGACCGAGCTGGTGGGGGTGCGGGTGGTGAACGGCTACTCGAAGATCACCAATGGTCATGACCTCTACCCGCAGTACCGACGGGCGACGACGATTCGTTGGTCCTTCCCCGGCCAGGGCGATGCCTTCTTCGTTCAGGAGTTGGACGACGAGTCGAGCGCATCGCAGGAGGTTCGCATTCCCCGCAGCGAGGCGCGCGGCGGCGTCACCGCGGAGATCGTCAGCACCACCCCGCCCGGTTCGACGGACGAGACACGCGATGCGCTGGTGCTGACCTCGGTCACCTTCCTCGGCCGCGCCTAGCATGCGGTCACCGTGACTGGTCGCTCAGTGACTGGTCGCTCAGTGGCTGGTCGGTCAGGGACTCACCGGTCAGGGACTGGGCGCGCAATGACCGGCGATCAGCTCGTCGGCCCGCGCCTCAGCACGAGCGTGTCAGCATCGGCATCGCTCAGCCGGGTGGCACGCCGCGGGTCCAGGTTGCGGCTGATGACCCGGGGCAGCACGCCACGGGGGCCGGCGCCCTTGATCGGGTGGAGGCAGCCGAAGGCGACGCCGAGTACCAAAAAGATGCCGCCCGTCAGGGCCCACCAATGGGCGTGCTCCGCCGGTGCCGTCGTGCGGACCAGCTGCGCGGCCGCGATGCATCCGAGAATGCCAGCCACCGCGGCCACCCAGGCAGTCGCGCGCGACGGCGCGATCCACCCGGCCAATGCCACGTCCTTGACCCCGAGCCACTCGCGCTGGGCCTGGTGCCACACCCACCACTGCAACAGCGAGACGAGCACCGCGACGGTCGCGCAGATGTTGACCGCCGTGGGCCACAGGCGTGACTGGTCACCCACGCGCAGAAGTGTCCGCGAGGTCATCAGGAAGCAGAGCAGCGACAAGATACTGGCCAGCAGGCCAGCGCCCAGCAGTCGCAGCAATGCGGCTGTGCGCTCGGCCACGACCGGCTGGCCGCAGGGCTGCGGATGACCGTTCTGGGTTGGCTGCGCTTCCACGGCTCCACGATAGTGGGTGAGGCTGACAGGCCGGGTGAGCAGGTGTGCACCGTCCGCTGAGCTGAATGGGTCGCCGCAAGCTGCGCGCGAGGGTAGCTTGGTGCTGGTGAAGCACGCCATCATCCGCACCTGCGCCCTGACGCCGGACCAGCGCAACGCGGTCGACGCCTTGATCGACCGGTCAACACAGGCAGACGGTGTGAGCCCGCTCAACGAGGCGGCCTCCTTCGGGCTCCAGGGCCGCGGTCACGTGATGCACTGGCTGGCCTTTGAGCAGGGTGCACTGGTGGGCTATGCCCAGGCCGATCGCGACACCCACTCGGTGCAGCTCGTGGTCTCGCCGAAATTCCGTCGGCAGGGCGTCGGCACGGCGCTCGCGGAAGCCGTCCAGCAGGTGGAGAAGGAGCCCAATTGGTGGGCCTTCGACAACGGAGACGGCGCGCGGGCTCTCGCGGGCAGGATCGGCGCCACCCTCGACCGCGAACTGTTGATCATGGAACGGGACCTTGTCGAGCATCCCGTCGACGATGAGCCCACACCCGAGGGCGTCGAGCTCAGTGCCTTCGTCCCGACCGACGCGATGGCCGTGGTGGACGTCAACGCGGATGCATTCGCCGAGCACCCGGAGCAGGGCGACATGACCCTGGACGACTTCCAGGTACGCACCCAGGAGCCGTGGTTCGACCCGCAGGGGCTGATCGTGGCCCGCGACGAGGACACCGGGGCCATGCTTGGTTTCCACTGGACAAAGATCGAGACCTCCGACCCGGCCTTCCCCGGTGAGCCGATCGGCGAGGTATACGTGATCGGGGTGGCTCCCGAGGCGTCCGGGCGGGGGATCGGACGTGCGCTGTTGAACGCTGGTCTCGCACATCTGGCGGCGCATGGCGTTCGGCGGGTGCGCCTGTACGTCGAGGCTTCCAGCACCCGGGTCGTTCGGATGTATGAATCCGCTAGTTTTGTGCTCGTCACCAAGGACGCCAGTTATACCTCCTAGGAGAGCACCCGTGGACACCCGCCCTGGTTCAGTCGCAGAACTGCCCTCGAACCGGTTCTCCGATCGAGAGCTGTCGTGGCTCGCCTTCAACAACAGGGTGCTCGACCTGGCCAAGGACAGCCTGCGCATCCCACTTCTGGAACGAGCAAAGTTCCTCGCGATCTTCTCGTCCAACCTGGACGAGTTCTTCATGGTGCGCGTGGCCGGCCTCAAGCGCCGCATCGACGCCGGTGTCGCGGTTCCCTCGGTCACCGGACAGATGCCGCGTGACCTGCTGGATTCGATCCTGGCCCGCACCCACGAGCTGGTCGAGGAGCAGTCCAATGTCTTCCAGGGCGAGATCCGCCCCGCCCTGGCCGAAGAGGGCATCGAGATCCTGCGCTGGGACGAGCTGACCGCGGCCGAGAAGGACAAGATGCGCACGCTGTTCAGCGAGCGCATCTTCCCCGTCCTCACCCCCCTGGCGGTGGACCCCTCGCACCCCTTCCCCTACATCTCCGGGCTCTCGATCAACCTGGCGGTGCTGCTCAAGAACCCGATCACCGGCGCCCGGCAGTTCGCGCGCGTCAAGGTGCCCACCCTTCTCAACCGCTTCATCCAGTTGGGCGAGGGCCGATTCCTGCCCCTGGAGGAGGTCATTGCCCGTCATCTGGACCAGCTCTTCAGCGGCATGCAGGTGATCGAGCACACCACCTTCCGCGTGACTCGCAACGAGGACGTCGAGGTCGAGGAGGATGACGCCGAGAACCTGCTGTTCGCGCTGGAGAAGGAGCTGTTGCGCCGCAAGGTCGGCCGCCCCCCGGTGCGCCTCGAGGTGCAGGACGACATCGACGACAAGATGCTCGAGCTGCTGAAGACCGAGCTGGACGTCAGCGCGAAGGAGGTCTTCCGCCTCCCCGCCCCGCTGGACCTGCGCGGCCTGTTCTCGCTGGCCGACGTCGACCGGGACGACCTGAAGTACCCGAACTTCCTGCCGGTGACCCACCCCGACCTGGCCGAGGTCGAGACCGCCCAGCCCGCCGACCTGTTCGCGGCGCTCAAGCAGCGCGACGTGCTGCTGCACCACCCCTATGACTCGTTCGCCACTTCGGTGCAGCGCTTCGTCGAGCAGGCCGCAGCCGACCCGAAGGTGCTGGCGATCAAGCAGACGCTGTACCGCACCAGCGGTGACTCCCCCATCGTGGACGCCCTGATCGAGGCGGCCCTGGCCGGCAAGCAGGTGCTTGCCGTGGTCGAGATCAAGGCCCGTTTCGACGAGCAGAACAACATCGCCTGGGCCCGCAAGTTGGAGAAGTACGGCGTCCACGTCGTCTACGGCATGCTCGGGTTGAAGACCCACTGCAAGCTCTGCCTGGTGGTACGCGACGACGGTGATGGGCTGCGTCGCTATGCCCACATCGGCACCGGCAACTACAACCCCAAGACCGCCCGGATGTACGAGGACATGGGCCTGCTCACGTCCAACCCGATCATCACCGACGACGTGGCGCGACTGTTCAACCACCTCTCGGGCATGACGCAGGAGACTCACTACCGCCGCCTGCTGGTTGCCCCGCACTCGATCCGCTCGGGCCTGCTCTCCCAGATCGAGAATGAGATCAAGAACAAGCAGGCCGGGTTGCCGGCCGGGGTCAAGATCAAGGTCAACTCGCTGGTGGACGAGCGGGTCAGCGACGCGCTGTACCGTGCCAGCCAGGCCGGGGTCCCGGTGGACGTGTGGGTGCGTGGCATTTGCGCCCTGCGCCCGGGAGTGCCGGGGCTGAGCGAGAACATCCGGGTGCGGTCGATCCTGGGCCGCTTCCTGGAGCACTCGCGCATCTTCTGGTTCGCCAACGCCGGCCACCCCAGCGTCGGCATCGGGTCGGCCGACCTGATGCACCGCAACCTCGACCGCCGCGTGGAGGTGCTGGTCAGCCTCACCAACCAGCGCCACATCAGCGAGGTCCAGCGCATGTTCGAGGTGGCCTTCGACGAGTCCACCGTCTCCTGGCAGCTGGTGGGCGACGAGTGGACACCCCACACCACCGATGAGTCCGGCCAGCCCCTGGTCGACCTGCAGGAGCAGCAGATCATCGAGACCCGAACCCGCCCCAGGCGTCGTTGAGCCATGTCACGCAAGACCCGACTGGTTGCGGCCGGTGCGGTGGTGCTGCGCACCCACAACGGCACACAGCAGGTGCTGCTGGTACGACGTCCCAAGTACAAGGACTGGAGCCTGCCCAAGGGCAAACCCGAGTGGGACGAGGACCTTCCCGCGACCGCGGTGCGCGAGGTCCGGGAGGAGACCGGCGTCGTCGTCCGGCTGGCGCTGCCGCTTGGCACCACCCAGTACTCCGTCAAGGGCGACAAGAAGGTCGTCCACTGGTGGCTCGGACGGCAGGTGATCGCCCACAAGCACGCCAAGGACTCCGAGGTCTCCAAGGTGCGGTGGATGGACGTCGACGAGGCCCGGCGCAAGATGACCTACCGCGACGAGCGTGAAATCGTCACGGCTGCCCTCGCGGCACCCCCGACCGGGACGCTGCTCATCGTGCGCCACGGAAAGGCGATGTTGCGACGCCACTGGAGCGGTTCGGACGCGAAGCGCCCGTTGAGCACCCGGGGGCGGCGGCAGTCCAAGAGGCTGGTCCCGATGCTGGCCGCCTTCGGGGTCGAGGAGCTCCTCTCGTCCACCTCCACCCGGTGCCTGCAGACACTGCAGCCGGCGAGCGAGAAGCTGGACCTGCCGCTGTGCGGGGTCGCGCTGCTCAGCGAGGAGGAGGCGGACGGCCACGAGGACCGGGTCGTCGCCCTGGTCGCAGCCTGGCGCCAACGGGTGGGCGAGCAGGCCACCGCGCTCGCCGTCTGCGGCCACCGCCCGGTGCTGCCTGCGATGCGCGCCGGGGCCGGCGTACAGGACAAGGCGATGCTCACGGCCGAGACGCTCGTCATACACGTGACCGCAGACGGACGCGTGGTCGCCCACGAGACACACAAATCTGCCTTCTGACTAGGTTTTTCCCGTACCACAGCCAATCGGGCGGAACGTTCACCGTGCGTTCACGCAAGCAGTCCATTCCGGTCACGTCCGCTGCCTACCGTGTGCCACCGAGGGGCAACACCGCTCCGCGCGGTACCCAACCGCGACCAGCCTCACAAGGAACCCACGTGACGATGATCCGCTTCGGCAAGCTCGCCGCCCTCGCTGCGGTCGGAACTCTGACCTTCACCGCCTGTGGCGGTAGCACCGAGTCCTCGACCTCCACCACTTCCGCTGCTGGTAGCACCACTGCCACCGCCGCGGCGGCCGCGCTGGCCTGCCCCACCGGCAAGCTGGTCGGCGGCGGTTCCACCGCCCAGAAGCTCGCCATGGAGACCCTCACCTCCGACTACGCCGCCGAGTGCGGCAACAAGGGCACCATCGAGTACTCAGGCACCGGATCGGGCCAGGGCATCAAGGACTTCTACAACAAGCAGATCGACTTCGCCGGTTCGGACTCGGCGCTGAAGAGCGAGGCGAACAGCGACGGTGTGATCGAGGTCGACAAGGCCAAGGCCCGCTGCTCGAACAATGCCGCCTGGAACCTGCCGATGGTCGTCGGCCCGATCGCCTTCGCCTACAACCTGGACGGTGTCGACAGCCTCGTGCTGACTCCCGAGGTCGTCGCCCAGATCTTCAACGGCAAGATCACCACCTGGAACGACAAGGCGATCGCCGACCTGAACTCCGGTGTGACCCTCCCGTCGGACAAGATCTCGGTCTTCTTCCGTTCGGACGACTCGGGCACCTCCGAGAACATCCAGAAGTACCTGGCCGCCGCTGCCACCACCAACTGGAAGACGGAGGCGGCGAAGAAGTGGGCCGGCACCGCCGGTGAGGGCAAGAAGGGCTCCCAGGGCGTGGCCGACGGCATCGCCAGCACCAAGGGTGGCTTCGGCTACGTCGAGTGGAAGTACGCCAAGGACTCCCAGCTGGGCGTCTCGCAGATCGACAACGGCGACGGTGCGGTCGAGCTGAGCGCCGAGAGCGCCGGCAAGGCCGTCGAGAGCGCCACCGTCACCGGCACCGGCAACGACCTCGGCCTGAAGCTGAAGTACACCGACAACGGCGCTGGCGCCTACCCGGTCATCCTGGTCACCTACGAGATCGCGTGCTCGAAGGGCCTGGACGCCGACAAGACGGCCCTGCTCAAGGACTACCTGTCCTACATGGTCAGCACCGACACCCAGGAGTCCCTGCCCGACCTGGGTTACGCCCCGCTGCCCGAGTCGCTGCGCACCAAGGTCGAGACCGCCGTCCAGGCGATCAGCTGACCCCTGCAGTACGAGTCATCCAGATCGGGCTTGGCCCTCTCGCCAAAACGCGAGGGGGCCAAGCCCACCTCAGGGAGAATTGATGCCCACCTCAGACGGCGACACCCGCCCACTCGACAGCTCGCCGGTGGCGGCCGACCCACGGATCAGCCTCAAGGCCGAACTGGACGGCGCTGACCCGCTGCGCGCACCGATTGCGAACGAGGGTGCCACCCTGACCCACGACGCGACCGAGTCGCCCGTCGGCCAACGGCACCCCGCAGAAGACACCGCCACCACCGCCCCTGCTCCCCGTCACATCCAGCTTCCAGCCCCGAAGAAGGGCCCCGACCGCGTCTTCCGCGGCCTGGCGTCCGGCGCTGGCTTCCTGATCGTGGCGATGATCGCTGCCATCGCGATCTTCCTGCTGATGCAGGCGATCCCCAGCCTGGCCAAGAACGAGGTCAACTTCCTCACCTCGAACGAGTGGACGGTCGCTGACAACCGCCTCGCGTTCGGCATCGCCGGCATGCTCTGGACCACGGCGATCTCCTCGATCATCGCGATGCTGCTCGCCGTGCCGATCGCCGTGGGTGTCGCACTGCTGATCACCCACTACTCGTCCAAGCGAGTGGGCAACACGGTTGGCTTCCTCGTCGACCTGCTGGCTGCGGTCCCCTCGGTCGTCTACGGTCTGTGGGGCGCTCGCGTGCTCGGCCCGGCCCTGGCCCCCTTCACGGGTTGGATCCAGGACAACCTGGGCTGGTTCCCCCTGTTCTCGCGCGGGCTCTCGTCCACGGGCACGGTCTTCATCGCCTCCCTCGTGCTGGCGATCATGATCCTGCCGATCGTCACCTCGATCTCACGCGACGTCTTCCGCCAGACCCCGCGTGACCACATCGAGGCCGCCTACGCGCTCGGCTCGACCAAGTGGGAGATGATCAAGACCGCGGTGCTGCCCTACGGCCGCTCCGGCGTGATCGCCGCCTCCATGTTGGGCCTGGGCCGCGCACTCGGCGAGACGATCGCCGTCATGTTGATCCTGTCGACCACCAATGACACCAAGATCGACTTCTCGCTCTTCGCCGGCGGCCAGACCTTCGCCGCCAAGATCGCCAACAACGCCGCCGAGTTCGACTCGGCGACCAAGACCGGCGCCTACATCGCTGCTGGCCTGGTGCTGTTCGTCCTGACCTTCGTGGTCAACGCCCTGGCCCGCATGATCGCCGACCGTGGAAAGGCCAAGTGATGTCGTCCGTCGTCAGCCCGGAGAGGGCAGAGACCAGCGGTCTCGACCTGAGCCGCCCCAAGGGGCGCCGCGGGGTGGTGGACCAGACCTTCCGGGGCATGGTCTGGGCCGCCGCCGTGATCGCGATCATCCCGCTGCTGTGGATCCTGTTCACCGTCCTCAGCAAGGGCCTGCCGGTGATGTTCACCGCGCAGCCCGACTACACCAAGGTGTGCGTCGTCGAGGGCAAGGCTCCCGACCGCACCTACTCCTCCTACCAGCGCGTCGCCGCCGCCGACTGCGAGGCCGGCACCAATGGTGCGTCCAACCGCTGGGTCGTCGGCGGGGCCTACCCCGCCGTCGGTGAGTTCATCGCCTCCACGGTCGACACCGTCAGCCGGGACCCCAAGGCGCGCAATGCCGAGACCGTCGTCGGCATCCCCGGCAGCGACAAGGCTGGCAAGATCCTGCAGCCCTCGCTCCAGTGGTGGACGCATGACGCTGGCGCCACTCCTGACAACAAGCCCGGCGGCGGCGTGGTCCACGCCCTGGTCGGCACCTTGTGGGTGGGTTTCATCGCCTCCATCATCGCCGTGCCGCTCGGTGTGCTCGGCGCCTACTACCTGGTGGAGTACGCCCGGGGCACGAAGATGTCCAAGGTCGTCTCGTTCATGGTCGACATCCTCACCGGTGTGCCCTCGATCGTCGCGGCACTGTTCGTCTATGCCGTGCTGATCACCATGCTCGGCCTGGAGCGCTCAACCTTCGCCTCGGCGCTGGCCCTGGTGCTGCTGATGCTGCCCACCGTGCTGCGCTCGACCGAGGAGATGCTCAAGCTCGTGCCGGACTCGCTGCGCGAGGCCTCGTACGCGCTCGGTGTGCCGAAGTGGAAGACGATCACCAGCGTGGTCACGCCCACCGCCTTCAGCGGTATCGCGACCGGCATCGTGCTCGGCATCGCCCGCGTCATGGGCGAGACCGCACCGCTGCTGATCTTGCTCAACTACGCACGCAACACCAACTGGAACCCCTTCGGGAACACGATGGGGACCCTGCCCACCATGATCGCCAATGCCGCCGCACTGCCCGAGAACTACCCGGGCACCGACCGTGGCTGGGGCGCTGCCGCAACCCTGATCCTGCTGGTGATGGGGCTGAACCTGCTTGCCCGCTGGATCGGCAACCGCGGCAAGCTCAAGGAAAAGTAAGAAGTCACGGGAGACCAGGAAAACAATGGCCAAGCGCATCGACGTTGACAACCTCAACATCTACTACGGCAACTTCCACGCGGTGAAGGACGTCAACCTCACCGTGGAGCCGCGCACCGTGACTGCCTTCATCGGGCCGTCCGGTTGCGGAAAGTCCACCGTGCTGCGGACGCTGAACCGCATGCACGAAGTCATCCCCGGCGCCCACTGCCAGGGCTCGGTCAAGGTTGACGGCACCGACCTCTACGGCGAGGGTGTCGACCCGGTGGCGGTCCGCCGCCTCGTCGGCATGGTGTTCCAGCGGCCGAACCCCTTCCCGTCCATGAGCATCTACGACAATGTCGCCTCGGGCCTGCGCCTGAACGGCATCCGTGACAAGAAGGTGCTGGACGAGACGGTGGAGCGCTCGCTGCAGGGCGCCAACCTCTGGAACGAGGTCAAGGATCGCCTCGACCGCGCCGGAGTCGGCCTCTCCGGCGGCCAGCAGCAGCGCCTGTGCATCGCCCGCGCCATCGCGGTGGCGCCCGAGGTGCTGCTGATGGACGAGCCCTGCTCGGCCCTCGACCCGATCTCGACCCTCGCGGTCGAGGACCTGATCCAGGAGCTCAAGGAGCACTACACGGTCGTCATCGTGACGCACAACATGCAGCAGGCTGCGCGTGTGTCCGACCAGACCGCCTTCTTCAACCTGGAGGCCCAGGGCAAGCCGGGCCAGCTGGTGGAGATCGGCGCGACGGACAAGATCTTCTCCAACCCGGACCAGAAGGCCACCGAGGACTACATCACTGGTCGTTTCGGCTGATCGACGATCCCGAAGGGCGCCCCGCTGAGTCTTGGCGGGGCGCCCTTTTCCGTAGGCTGCCGTCATGACTAAGTGCTCGGTGGAGAACCTGACCGTCCCGGCGATCGGGACGGCCCCGTCCGCGCGCTTCTGGGTGGCGCTGGAGCAGCCCGGCTCATGGGGTGCGAAGGCCTTCATCCAGTCTCGGCTGGATCCCGGTGTGGGTGCCGCGCTGGAGAAGCACTGCGCGGATGCCGGCGGACGCTGCCTGCTGGTGCGTGACCCGGCCGACCATGCCGAGGTCGAGGGTGAGCGGCGGGTCTTCGTCGGGGGCGGTCCGGGGTCTGCGCCGTGGGTGGCGACAGCTGTCGTCCAGTCCGCCGATGACCTGCTGCGGTGGCTCGAACAGACGCCCGACCTCGACGTGCGGCCCGCTCCCCCGGCCTGGCTGACGGCGTGTGAGCCGGTGTTGCTGGTGTGCACCAATGGCAAGAGAGACCAATGCTGCGCGCAATTCGGTGGTCGGCTGGCGCGCGAACTGGCCGCCGACTTCCCCGGACGGGTGTGGGAGTCGACGCATCTGGGTGGGCACCGCTTCGCGGTGACCGCGCTGCGCCTACCCTCCCGGCAGGTGGTGGCGCGAATGGACGTCGACCTGGGGCGAGCGGCGCTGCAGCCGGGGCTGCTGGCCCTGGACGAGCAGCACGACCGCGGACGAAGCGACCTGCCGGACGCCTTCCGGGCCGCGGACGCGTGGCTGCGTTCGACGACCGGACGGACCACCCCGGACGCGTGGAGGTTCAGCCTGGACGGCGACGTGGTGGTGGCCCACGGGAACGACGGCGAACAGCGGCTGCTGGTGCGCCAGAGCTCCGACGAGCACAACCTGCTCCCGGACAGTTGCGGCAAGTCCCCCGTGCCGGTGACCAGCTGGACCGTGACCCTGGGCTAGGGCATCAGGCCTTGTCAGTGAGGGAGCAACGAAGCGTGGCACTGGTGCAGCCGAGAGTGGCAGGCCGAGGTGGTGCTGGCCGCCTGCGCCAGCCCTAGCGTCATTGGCACCACCCGATCCACACGAAGGAGCACGGCAATGACCACCACCGCAGATCGCATCAAGCAGTGCCGCCAGCAGGCCGGGATCTCCCAGTCAGAGCTCTCCAGCCGCCTGATGGTCTCCCGCCAGGCCGTCAGCAAATGGGAGTCCGGGGCAGGGCTTCCGGACGTCGCCAACCTCAAGTCCATGGCCCAGCTCTTCGACGTCAGCGTCGACTACCTGCTCGCGGACGACTCGTCCGCGGTGCCCACCGGTGTGGCGATGCGCCAGCCGATCGACCTCGCGTCCATCGAGCCGTACAAGATCGCGGGAAAGCCGCTCGGTTCGCGTCACCACGCAGCGGTGGTGGCCGCCTACCCGCAGGCCGAGGCGATCTGGGAGCTGGGCCGGATGAAGCGGAACACGAAGCCGCAATCGGCGATCGAATGGGTGCTGGCCTTCGTCACCGACGCTCCCTTCGGCATCTTCGGCACCGCCGACGCCGTCGCGAACCACGATGCCCACTACCTGGTCGACGCCGCGAACCGCCAGCTGCTGGTGCGGGTGGGGGCGCACGAGATCGAGAGCCGCGAGCTGGGCGAGAAGGTGTCCGGCAAGACCTTCACCCTGGGCCAGGACGCCTTCCGCCGGGGCGCGAAGGTGCGTTGACCACTCACCCGGGGGCCGGCGCCCAAACCCAGCCCGAAGAGAACCTGGGTCAGGAGACCGCCTGGGCGCCGAGTCCGAGGGCGCCCCGGGAGGGCGAGGCGCGGCGCGCCATGCGCTCCTGCAGGCGGTCGGCGGCCTGTGTCAGGAGGTAGTTGACCAGCACGAAGACCAGCGCCACCACCAGATAGGTCTGGATCATGCTGTGGGTGAAGGCGGTCAGCACCCGGCCCTGCTGCATCAGCTCTGGATAGCTCACGACATAGCCCAAGGTGGAGTCCTTGAGCAGCGAGACCAGTGCGGTGAGCAGGTTTGGCAGGACGAGCCGGAAGGCTTGCGGCAGCACGACCAGCCGCATGGTCTGCCGTTCGGTCATGCCGAGGGATAGGGCGGCCTCGCTCTGGCCCTTGTCGACGGCCAGGATGCCGGCTCGGAAGACCTCCGCGGTCGAGGCGGAGCTGACCAGGATCATCGGGATGACCAGCATCCAGAAGATCGGGAGGTCGACGTTCTGACCGCTGATCTTCATCCGGGGCATGACCAGCAGGAAGAAGTAGACCACCAACAACATCGGAACGGAGCGGAAGAACTCGATCCAGGCCGTGGCCAGCCGGCTGAGCACCCGTCCGCCCGAGTGCCGGGCCAGGGCCAGGAGCAGGGCCATCGGGAAGGCCACGACGGCGGCGGTGACGAGGGCCAGGAAGGTACCCTGCAGACCCACCGCCAGGAAACGCAGGTTTGCCGGATCGAGGAAGGGCGTCCACTTCTCCGCGTCCAGTTGGTGGTTGTACCAGAACTGCCACAGCCCGAGCCACACCACCGCCATGGACGCGACGCTGACCAGCACGGTCCAGATCCGGATGCGGCGCCGTCCCCGGGGGCCCGGCTCGTCGAACAGGACTCGGGTGGCATGGGTGGCGGACATCAGGCCATCTCCGTCCCCGCGAGCGGGATCTCCCTGACGGGTGCCGTGGAGCGGAAGCGCTGCTCCAGACGGCCACCCACGGCGCCGGCACCCAGCGACAACACCAGATACGCAACGCCCGACAGGAGGAACAATCCCACCGCCGCGGCGTACTGGATGTTGAGCTGCTGGGTGACGTTGGTGAGGTCGGCGACGCCAGCCACCGCGCACAGGGAACTGCCCAGCAGGGTGCCGATGAAGACGTTCACCATCGGCTGCACCATCGTGCGCAGGGCCTGGGGAAGCACGATGTAACGCAGCTGGGTGGCGAAGCCCATCCCCAGGGCACGTGCCGCCTCCGACTGCCCGATCGAGACTGTGTTGATGCCCGAGCGCACCGTCTCGCACACGAAGGCGGCGCCCGAGAGCACCAGCGACAGTGCACCGCACCAGAACAGCGGCATCACCGCGCCCACCTCGGGCAGACCGAAGGTGATCAGGATGACCAGGCTGAGCAGCGGGATGTTGCGGAAGAACTCGACGTAGATGCCTGCCACCACCTGCAACGGTCGCACCGGGCTGACGCGGCAGATGGCCAGCAGGGTGCCCAGCACGAGGGCTCCGACGAACCCGATCACGGTCAACAGCAGCGTGGTCAACAAACCGCGCAGCAACAACGGGTACTGGTCATGGATGATCGTCCCCACTGGACTGTTCCCCTCTCATCGGCGCGCGTGCGCGCGCGAACCGAACTGCGGCGGCAGCAGTGCTGCCGCCGCCGACTGGGCTCAGCTGCCCTCGACCGAACCGATCTTCGGCGGTGTAGGGGCGTCGCCCTGGACGTAGGCGCTCAGGCAGAGATCCCACAACGCCTTCCACTGCCCCTGGGCCTCGATCTGCTCCAAGAAGGAGTTCACGAAGGCCTTCGCGGTCGGATCGGACTTCGTCAGACCGATTCCGTAGGCGTCGGTCGTGAACGGCTCACCGACGACCTTCACCCCTGGGTTCGCCACCGCATTCGACAACAGGATGGACTGGTCGAGGATGTACGCCTCCACCCGGCCCTGGGTGAGCGCGGAGACGCAGGAATCGTTGTCGGTGAACAGCTGCACCTGCGCCGTCGGGATCTTCTCCTTGATGGCGGTGATGGCGGTGGAGTTGGTCTCGGTGCAGACCTTCTTGCCGGCCAGATCCTCCACGGACGTGATGGAGTCATTGGACGACTGCACCTGCACCGCGACACCCGAGGTGAAGTAGGGGCCGGCGAAGGCAACCTTCTGTGCCCGGGCTGGGGTGATCGAGTAGGTGGCAACGACGACGTCAACCGTGCCGTTCTGGATCATGGTCTCGCGGGTGTCGACGGTGGTCTGCTTGAGCGTCGAGAGCTTGGAGACATCGCTGCCCCCGGTGATGTAGTGCGCCAGCAGGTCGCCGATGCCGGCGTCGAAACCGAGAATCCGACCGGTGGCGGGGTTGAGCAGACTGAACAGCTGCCCGGTGTTGGTGCCGCCGCGCACGATCTGCCCGGCTTGCTTGATCTTCGCCGCCCATGGGCAGGCAGCGACCACGTCGTCCGAGGCCACCGGCCCGGAGGTGATGATCGCGTCATAGTCCGCGGCACTGATGGCGGATCCGGATGCCGTGGAGGCGCTTGCGCCCGGAGAGGTGCTCGTGGTCGCCTTCTTCGAGCAGCCCGCGACGAGCGCGGCGGCGCCGAGCGAGGCGGACAGGGTGAGCAGGTTCCTCCGGCTGAGTGATTCGGTCATGACCGGTTCCTTTCTGGTGGGGTGACCGCGCCAGGGCGGGTCAGTGGGTGAGGATCTTGGACAGGAAGTCGCGAGCGCGCTCGGTGGCAGGGGCGCTGAAGAACTGTTCGGGAGCAGCCTGCTCGACGATGCGCCCCTCGTCCATGAAGCAGACGCGGTCGGCGGCCGCCTTGGCAAAGCCCATCTCGTGGGTGACGACGAGCATCGTCATGCCGCCGTCGGCGAGTTCCTTCATCACGTCCAGGACCTCGTTCACCATCTCCGGGTCGAGGGCGCTGGTCGGTTCGTCGAACAGCATGATCTTGGGGTGCATCGCCAGGGCTCGGGCTATCGCGACGCGCTGTTGCTGGCCACCGGACAACTGGGACGGGAAGCTGTGCTCCCGGCCGGCCAGGCCGACTCGGCGCAGCAGGGCCTGCGCCTCCTGCTCGGCGGCCCCTTTGTCGCCTCGCTTCACCCGCACCGGGGCAATGGTGATGTTGCCCAGCACGTCCAGATGCGGGAACAGGTTGAACTGCTGGAAAACCATCCCGATGTCGGAACGAGCACGGGCGAGCTCGTTTCCCTCCTCCGGCAGCGGCTGGCCGTCGATGGAGATCGTCCCGGACTGGATGGTCTCCAGCCGGTTGATGCAGCGACACAGGGTGGACTTGCCTGAACCGGAGGCGCCGAGGAGGGTGACGACCTCACCCCGGCCAATGGTCAGGCTGACGTCGTCCAGCGCCTTGAACGTGCCGTAGTACTTGTCGACGTGGTCGACGACCACCAGCGGCTCGGCTGCGGTTGACTCCTGGGACATGACCCTCAGTATCTCCCGCGATGCCGGCTCAGCAGGCGACGTCCACGGCAGTAACGTGCTTGTTACACGCCCCACAGCTCAGTGCAGACTGGCCAGCACCTCGTCACGCACCATCCGAGCGAGCCGGAACCGGTTGGCCGGGGTCACGATCTCGTGGCCCTCCCCGTCCAGCAGCACGCATCGCGCCCGGCCCCCGGCCGCGAGAACCGCCTCAGCCATCTGCGTCGATTCGGTCGGCGGGACGTTGGTGTCGTTGGCTCCGTGCACCAGCAGCAGCGACCCCTCCACCCGCTCCGCCCGACCCAACGGGGAGAAGCGCTCCAGCAGCTCCGCCTCGTCGTGCGGGTCACCGTACTTTGGCACGGCGGCGCGCGCGATCCATGGCTCGGTGGTGCGGAAGAAGGTGTGCAGGCTGCTCATCCCGGACACGGCGATGCCACAGGCCGCAATGCCCGGGTTGAAGGCCATCGTCGCCATGGTCAGATAGCCCCCGTACGACCAGCCGGCCACGGCCACCCGACCGGGGGAGGCGATGCCCCGGGCAAGAAGGTGGTCGATGGTGTCGACCACGTCACTGATGCTGGCCCCGCGCAGGCCGACGTCGTCGGCGTGGGAGAACCGGCGTCCGAACCCGCCGGAGCCTCGGACATTGGGTGCGAAGACGGTGATGCCCGCCTCCAGCAACTCGGGGTACAGGTGGGAGTACCCGGGCCTTTCCTGCCCTTCGGGGCCCCCGTGCAGGTGGACCAGCACGGGGGCGTCCGGCGCCGCTCCTGGCGCCCGGTACAGCCAGCCACTGAGCTCCAGACCGTCACCGGCCTGCCAGGTCTCCAGGCTCGGCATCACCGCCCGCGGGTCCGCCACCGGCTCGTCCACCGCCCGCCGCTCACCCGTGGCCAGGTCGAACAGCTCAACGGTGCGGTCCTGATCGGGTCTTTGGATGGTGAGCGCGAGCAGACGACCGTCACCCGACAGGCTCGGTTCGCCCGCCACGGTGGGACGCTCCCCGCCCTGACCGTCCCACAAGTCGATCGGCGGGTGGAGGCACAGCTCGTCCAGGTCGAGCACCTGCACCTCGCTGCAGCCGCCGCGCACATTCCACAGCAACACGGCGCGTCGCGCGTCCGCGCTGGTCCGGAAGGTGTCCAGGTCGGCATTCGGGCGTTCGGCGACCACCCGAACTCGCGTGCCCGCCCCGTCCACGGTGCACAACAGCAGTCGCTGGCGGTCCGCGCCCACGTCGCTTCGGAGCAGCGCGGTGAGTTCGGGGGACTTGCCGTTCGGGCTCACCAGCGGCACCCGGCCGCCGACGAAGTGTGGGCGTCGGTCTGCCACGATGGTGGCGATATCCGTGACCGACCCGGGGTCGGGCTCCAGCAGGGGCTCGTCCATCGGCCCCCAGACCAGCCGCAGCGAACGGTCACCGCGACCTCCGGTGCGCACGAGGCTGGCGCCCTGCCAGGAATCCAGCATCCGGCCACCCCAGCGCACGTCGGCCACGCTCACCTGCAAGGAGTAGGGGTCCACCAGCCGTGACTCCCCCAACCCGTCGGCGCGCTCAGCCGCCAGCATCGTCTGGATACCGGTCCACCCCACCAGCTCCGCGGCCTCGTCGCGGGGATCGTCGACGCGCCACGCGTCCGGGTCGCGAGGATCGGTGGTGACCACCCAGACCTGCGGACGATCCTCGCCGTGCGGAAGCACCTGGCATGCCAGCCAGCGTCCGTCGGGCGAGTGCTCCACCCGGGTGATCGGTCCCTCGACCGGAAGCCTGACATAGCGCCAGGCGCTCACCCGCAGCCCCTCGAGAAAGCGCTGCACGGCGCGCGGATAGCCCCCGTCGTCGACGATGTGCGCGACGGCATGACCATCGGGTGCCACCGACGCCCCATGGGTGGGCCGACCGGCCAGGTGGAAGGGCTCGGTCAGGACCTCGCGGGTCGGGTTCGCCTCCGGCGTCGCGCCGCCGATGCCCGCCTCCTGCCTGGTGGAGACGCTCACAAGGTCTGGAGCCACATCTCCAAGAGTGCCACCTGCCACAGCTCGTTCGAGCCCAGTGTCGTCCGGGTGGTGTTCGGGTCGGCCAGCAATGACTCAATGGGACCCGGCTCGAACAGGCCCCTGTCGCGCGCCGTCTGGGAGCCCAGGGCGTCGTGGACCAGGTCGAGCACCTCGCCCTCAAGGTGGCGGATGCCGGGCACCGGGAAGTAGCCCTTCGTGCGGTCGATGACCTCGTGCGGCACAATCCGGCGTCCCGCCTCCTTCAGCACGCCCTTGCCGCCCCCGGCCAGCTTCAGCTCCGGCGGACAAGCCGCGGCCAGCTCGACGAACTCATGGTCGAGGAAAGGCACGCGCGCCTCAAGCCCCCAGGCCATCGTCATGTTGTCGACGCGTTTGACCGGGTCGTCGACCAACATCACCTGGGTGTCCAGGCGCAGGGCCGCGTCCAGCGCGGTCTCGGCACCCCGGCGGCCCTGGTGCTCGCTGAGGAACGCGAAGGTGGGGTCGTGGTCGAGACGACGGTGGGGCTGGAGCAAGCGGTTCACCGCCTCGTGTGGGCGATCAACGAAGACGTCCCGGTAGGCCGGCGAGACCTGGTCGCGCGGAACCGCCGAGAGCGGTGGGTACCAGTCGTAACCGGCAAGGATCTCGTCGGCACCCTGGCCCGACTGCACCACCTTGACGTGTTGGGCGACCTCCTGGGAGAGCAGGTAGAAGGCGACGCAGTCGTGGGAGACCATTGGCTCGGCCATTGCCTCGACGGTGGGCAAGACCGCCGGCAGCAGCTTCTCGGTGCCGATGTGGATCTTGTGGTGGTTGGTGTCGAAGCGCTTGGCCACGATGTCGGAGTACTCGTACTCGTCTCCCGACTCACCACCGGCCGAGTCGAAGCCGATGGAGAATGTGGCGAGCTCATGCTGACCCAGTTCAGCCAACAGGGCGACCACGAGGCTGGAGTCGAACCCGCCGGACAGCAGGACGCCGACCGGGACGTCTGCCACCATTCGTCGCTGCACCGCGGTGGACAGTGAGGTCATCAACGCCTCACCCCAGTCGCGCGCGTCCCACCCCGCGTACTGCTCCTGTCGGGTGAGGCAGGGCTCCCAGTAGAGCTGATCGGTGCTGCGGCCGTCGGGCTGGACGACGCGCACCGTGGCGGGCGGCAGCTTGCGGATGCCCTGCAGCATGGTTCGCGGAGCGGGCACCACCGAGTGGAAGCTCAGGTAGTGGTGCAGCGCCACCAGGTCAATGGAACGATCCACGTCACCGGCGGCCACGAGGGCCCGTAGTGAGGAGGCGAACCGCAGGCGGCTGGCGGTCTGGGAGTAGTAGAGCGGCTTGATGCCCAGCCGGTCGCGCCCCAGGGTGACCACGCCCGTGTCCAGGTCCACGACGGCGAAGGCGAACATGCCGACGAAATGCTCCACACAATCGGCCCCCCAACAGTGGTGCGCCTTGAGGACAACCTCGGTGTCGGAGCCGGAGAAGAAGCGGTAGCCCTGGCCCTCCAGCTCGGCGCGCAGTTCCCGATAGTTGTAGATACACCCGTTGAACACCACCGCGCGGGCCAGCTCGGTGTCGGTCATCGGCTGTGATCCGCGCACCGATAGGTCGATGATCGACAGACGCCGGTGCCCCAGGGCCACCGCGTCATGCGACCAGATGCCGCCAGCATCCGGGCCACGCCGGATCATCTGCGCGTTCATGGCCGCGATCGCCGCGACATCAGCCGTCCGTCCGTCGAACCGGACCTCGCCACAGATTCCGCACATCAGTTCGCTCCTTGCTCGCGGGTGCTGCCGCCGGAGGCCGGAGGCGGGTACTGCACATCATCGGCCAGGATCCAGGTGTCCTTGCTGCCCCCACCCGCGGAGGAGTTGACGATCTTGTTCCCGGGGGGACCGACGCGGGTGAGTGCCGCCGGCATGGTGATGGCCTCGGTCGTGGCGCCACGCTCGCGCAGGTGCACGAAGACGCGCAGGTCGACGTGTCTGGGACGCAGGTAGGCTCCGTCAAAGGTGGGGTGGGTGGAAAGGTTCACCACCTCTTGGGCAATGTAGCGCTCCGGGTTGGCCATGATCTCGTGACGACGCTGCTGCACCTGCTCGTCGCTGGCATCCGGGCCGATCAGCACGCCCATGCCGCCGAAGCCGTCGATGGGCTTCGTGACCAGATCGCCCAGCCGGGAAAGCACCTCCTCGCACTGGTCGCGTTCTGCGCACAGCCAGGTGGGGACTTGTTCCATGATGGGCTCTTCGCCCAAGTAGTAGCGCACCATCTGGGGCACGAAGCAGTAGATTGCCTTGTCATCGGCGACGCCATTGCCCAAGGCGTTGGCCAGCCGCAACCGGTTGCGCAGGATGGCGTCGGTGAGCCCGGCCCGCAGCACCGTGCCGTCCCGCCCGGTCGAGGAGAGCAGCATGTCCTCGTCCATCCGGACATAGGCCACCCGGATGGGCACGGTCCGCTCGCCCACGCCGCGCACCAGGTGGCCGCCCTCCAACCACACCTGTTCCGGGGTGACGACCTGCACGCCCATCCCCCGGGCCAGTCCGGCGTGCTCAGGCCACGCCGAGTCGGAGGGGCCGGAAGAGAGCAGCACGATCTCCTCCAGGTCAGCTACCCCGCCGGGCGCCGCGGCCGCCAGGGTCTCCAGCAGCAGGCCGGGCACCTCGCGGGAGTCCAGCAGCGCCGGAGGTGCCAGCTCGGGCATCAGTTTTCGCATCAGGTAGCGGTTGCTCATCGCATAGCCAACTCCGGAGGGAACGCGCAGGTTGTCCTCCAGAACCTGCCAGTGGCCCGGCCCCGAGCTCACGAGGTCAAGACCGCTGACATGGGCTCGGACGGTGTTGGGCGCCACCCGTCCGGTCGACCGGTAGCCGGGCGCGCGATCGAGCACCTCGTCGGGGATGATTCCGTCGTGGACGATCGACCGCGGGCCGTAGACGTCGCGCAGGAAGAGGTCCAGTGCCTTCGCTCGCTGCTCACACCCGGCCGTGATGTGGGCCCAGTCCTTCGCAGTGACGATGCGCGGCGCCAGATCGAGCGGGAAGATCTGCGGCTCGTCGCGGCCGGTGACCTTGAAGGTCACCCCATCGGCGCGCTCGAGCTGCACCACTGCCTGGTCCCGAGAGCGCAAACCCTTCGCGCCAAGCGCGACCAGAGCAGCGATGGGGTCGCGGTAGGGCGGGCGCGGCTTCCCCTGGCTGAGGGCTTCGTCGTAGCCGGCCCAGGGGTACTCGGTCAGGAGTTCGTCTCCGCTGGCTGGGGCAGGCTCGGCGACACCGTGCGCGGTCTCGGCGGCGAGAAGGTCGACGACGTCGGTCAGACGCCCCCGCCGCCGCAGGGCCCGTCGCTGTCTGGCGGCCGAGCTTCCCACCAGCAGTGCGGAGGTGGCCAAGTGGTCGATCACCTCCCAGTCGCCGTTGGCCTCCAACCAGGGTTTGAGGGAGTCCACCAGCCGACGCACCACCTCGGAGGCCGGTCGGGCCTGACCATCAGCTCGGACATCAACCAGGTCGTCCTCCAGCCCAGAGCGAGCGGCCCGCCAGACCGCGGCGCGGCCGAGTACCGCCGGCAGCTCCAGTGCAGGTTCACCCGCTCGATGCGCGGCCAGCTCCCGTTCCACCAGGGCGCGGTAGAGCCCGGCGACCAGCAGGATCGTGTCCACATCGGGGCACGAATCACAGATTCGCAGCTCGAGGGTGGGCACGTGACGCGAGACGCGGACGTCGAAATACATCATCCCCGGGTCGCTGATCACCCCGGTGGCGAGGAGCTGGTCGGTCAGTCGGTCGAGGTCGGCCGCCGAAGACGTCCCACTGGTGAGGCCGGTGGTTGGCCACCGCGACCACACCAGGGTGCGGACGCTGGAATACCCGGTGTCCACTCCATCGGCCCAGAAGGGTGAGCTCGTGGAAAGGGCCAGCAGGGTGGGCAGCTCGGGGCCGATGCGCTGTGCGACGGCCGCAGCCTCATCCCGGTCGGGTATCTCCACATGGATCTGTGTTCCACAGATCAGCTGTTCACGGGCCAGCAACTGGTAGTCCGCCAGCATCCGGCGATACCGGGCGGTGGAGGTGATCGGCAGCTCGGAGGGAAGCGCCAAGGGCACGGTGCCAGCCGCGACGATGTCGGCCCCGACCTCCCGAGCAGCTCTGCTCAACACCTTCCGGTGGTGGCGCAATTCCTTGCCCAGGTCGCTCAGGTTCGAGACCACCGCGGAGTTCACCTCGATCACGCACTGCTGCATCTCGGCCACGTAATGTCCCTGCGCCCCCAACCACTCCAGCAGCTCGGGCGCACGGGGTGCGAGCCGGCGAGTGGTCTGGTCGACGAGGTGGAACTCCTCCTCGACGCCAAGATGGCGGGGTTTTCCAACGGAGTCGCGCCCGTCGTGGTTGACGAGGTGGGAGTTCCCGGCGCCGCCGCCTGTCGGATTCAGGTCGATCTGCATGCATCAACGGTAGGAAGGCGACCTCGCGCTCATGTTTCGACCATGTTGCAAGGATGAAACATCGTCCCAGCCGGGTCTGCTCAGAGTTGTTCGAGCAGGCGCCAGACGGCGTCCGCGGAGCGCTGGGCGACCGTGTCGATGTTGCCCTTGAAATCGTCATTGGCGCTCGGGGTGCACAGGTCGCTGATCGAGCGGACGCAAACGAAGGGGATCCCCATCCCCCACGCCACCTGCGCGATGGCGGTGGATTCCATGTCGGCGGCCAGGGCCTGGGGGAATCGCGTCCGGAGCGACGTGGCCAGCTCCCCGGCGACGAAGGAGTTGCCCGAGACGATCTCACCGACATGCACGGTGTCGTCCGTGTCGTCGGCCTCGACCAGCGACAGCAGGTGCTCGTCCCCGGCGAAGCTCACCGGCATGGAGGGGATCTGCCCGTACTCGTACCCGAAGGCCGTCGCGTCCGCGTCCGCGTAGCGGTAGGAACCTCCGACGATGATGTCCCCCACCCGCACGTCGGCACCCAGCCCCCCGGCCGACCCGATGGAGATCACGGCCTTGGGGTCGTGGTCACGGATCGCCAGAGCCGCCGAGGCCGCGGAGTTCACCAGACCGATCCCGCAGGTGACCAGGCCGATCGCGCGACCGCCCTCCTCACAGCGCCAGGCTCGCCCGTGCCGGACCTCGACCTCGCGGAAGTCGTGCGCGGCCAGCAGCGGCGCTGTCTCCTCCGCCATCGCCGCCAGCAACAAGACGTCCGTCATGCGCCGGCACCCGTCGGCTGGGCACCCCCAGGCTCGGATCCCGCACGGTAGACCTGTGCCCAGGAGCCCTTCTGGGCCAGCATCGTGGCCGCCGCCTGCTGCGCGCCCTCGAGCGTGTGGTTGGCGCCCCAGCCGCACTGCACCTCGTTCGCGGCGGGCACGGCCGTCGCCCTGGTCACGTCCTCCAGCGTCGCGGCGACCAGGTCGCGGATCTCCGCATCCTCGTGATCACCGGTGACGATCAGGTAGAAGCCGGTCTGGCATCCCATCGGCGAGAAGTCGACGATGTAGTCCGCATGGTTGCGGAAGTTCTCGGCCATCGTGTGCTCCAACGAGTGCACCACTGGCATCTCGAGGTGGTCACTGTTCGGCTGGCAGAAACGGACGTCGTACTTGACCAGCACGTCCCCGGCGGGCAAGACCTTGCGGTCGGCAACACGGATGTAGGGCGCCTCGACCAGCGTGTGGTCAAGGTTGAAGCTCTCGACATTCATCTTCGGCATGAGCCCAACCTACCCGCGCGCTCACTCCTGGCGGAGCTTGTGCACCTGCGTGAGCCGCAAATGGTCCAGTTCCTGGCGCTGGGACCCGGCACGGTCCGACAGCCGCTGCAGCTGGGCGCGGTCCAGACGCGGGTCATCCAGCTCCAGCAGGGCCTCCCACAACAGGCCCTTGCCGTGGACGGCCATCACCAGCGCCTCCAACTCGACCACATCCGACAGCGGGGACCGATCGGTGAGGCGGTCATTCAACTTCAACCGCGTGACCTTCTCCCCCACCTTCCCGGCGACGTCCTTGATGGTCGACGTCTTTGCCCCGACCAGGGCCATGATCTGCTCAAGCGACTGCTGGTCGGCCTCGACCTCGTCCGCGATCCGCCCGACGGCGGAGCGCACGCGCTCGTCGGAGTGGTACTCGGCAACCCGCCCGAAGGCGTCGACTCCGGTGCTGGAACCGGCGTGGTGGTCCTGTAGGTAGGTCGCGATCAGCTCGGTCATGGTCGTCTCCTCAGTCGTGCAATGGGTGGTTGATCCCACCAACCTAGGTTCGACACCGGGGAGAACACACCACCCGATCAGGCGGGCCCCACCAGCGCGCGTCGCGGCCTCGGTTGGCCCGATGTCCGGAGCTCGCGACGTCCCCTGACCAGCTCAGGCGGGGACGACGTTGACCAGGCGCGGCGCCCGGACGATGACCGTCCGGATGCCGTTCTCGGTGGCTGCGACCACCTTTGGATGCGCCAGCACCAGCTCGCGCAGCTCGTCCTCGCCGATGCTCGGGTCGACCTCGATGGTGGCGCGCACCTTGCCCTTGATCTGGACGACACAGGTGACCGCCTCGTCGGCCAGCTTGGCCTCGTCCGCAGTCGGGAAGGGGACGTAGGTGATCGTGTGCTCGTGGCCCAGGCGCGACCACAACTCCTCCGCGATGTGCGGGGCGACCGGTGCAACCATCTGGACGATGGCCTCAGCCGCTTCGCGCGGCACCGCGTCGAGCTTGGTCAAGGTGTTGTTCAGCTCGATCAGGCGCGCGATGGCGGTGTTGAAGCCCAGGGACGCATAGTCGGTGCGCACGGCGGCGATGGTCTTGTGCAGCGTCCGCTCGGTCGTGGCATCCAGTGGCGCGTCGGTCACGCGCAGTTCGCCCGTCTCCTCGTCCACGACGTTGCGCCACAGCCGCTGCAGGAAGCGTTGCGAGCCGACAACGGCGCGGGTCTCCCACGGACGGGACAGGTCCAGCGGGCCCATGCTCATCTCGTAGACGCGCATCGTGTCGGCGCCGTAGAGCTCGTACATCTCGTCGGGGCTGACGGCATTCTTCAGGCTCTTGCCCATCTTGCCGGCGCGACGGGTGACCTGCTCGCCCCCGTCACCCTTCGGGTCGTACCAGTAGGTGGTGTCCTTGCCCTCGCCGCGCTCCTCGATCTCGGCGGCCGGGACGTAGATCTCGCGGGAGTCGGTGAACGCGTAGGCCTGGATCATTCCCTGCGCGAAGTACTTGCGGAAGGGCTCCTCGGAGCTGATGTGGCCCAGGTCGAACAGCACCTTGTGCCAGAAGCGCGCGTACAGCAGGTGCAGGACGGCATGTTCGGCGCCGCCGACGTAGAGGTCGACGCCACCCGGGTCGCGCGTTCCAGCGGGTGCACCGGGCACGGGCTCGGCGTGCGGGCCCATCCAGTACTGCTCGACGGCGGGATCCACGAGCACTTCGTGGTTGGCCGGGTCCAGGTAGCGCAGGAAGTACCAGCACGACCCTGCCCACTGGGGCATCGTGTTGGTCTCGCGGCGGTACTGCTTCGGTCCGTCGCCCAGGTCCAGGGTGACGTTGACCCACTCGGTGGCCCGGGCCAGCGGGGCCTCGGGCTGGGAGTCGCGGTCGTCCGGGTCGAAGGTGCGCGGGGAGTAGTCGTCCACCTCGGGCAGTTCCAGCGGCAGCATCGACTCCGGCAGCGCGTGTGGGACGCCGTCTTCGTCGTAGACGATCGGGAAGGGCTCACCCCAGTAGCGCTGGCGGCTGAACAGCCAGTCGCGCATCCGGTAGTTGATCGTGCCGGTGCCGACGCCCTGGGCCTCCAAGAAGTTGATCATGGCCGCCTTGGACTCGTCCACGGACATGCCATTGAGGTCCAGATCGTCGTTCGCGGAGTTGATCATGACGCCCGCGCCGGTGAAGGCCTCGCCCTGCGCGACGGTGCCCGGCCAGTCGGCCTGGGCCGTGCCGTCGGCGCCGACGGGCGCGATGACGTCGACGATGTCGATGTCGAAGGCCTGCGCGAACTCGAAGTCACGGGAGTCGCCCGAGGGCACGGCCATGATCGCGCCGGTGCCGTAGCCCATCAGCACATAGTCGGCGATGAAGACAGGCACCTTTGCACCGTTGACCGGGTTGGTGGCCCAGGCGCCGGTGAAGACGCCGGTCTTGGTCTTGTCGTCCATCTGGCGCTCGACGTCGGACTTTCGTCCCGCCTCGCGCTGGTAGTCCTCGACGGCCTGCTTGGGGCTGGCCGCGCCGCCGGTCCACTTGTCGCGGGTACCCTCGGGCCAGCTCGTGCCCTCGCCCACCAGCGAAGCGACCGCCGGGTGCTCGGGCGCCAGCACCATGAAGGTGGCCCCGAACAGGGTGTCCGGACGGGTGGTGAAGACCTCCAGGTCCTCGCCATTGGGGCCGGCGAAGTGCACGCGGGCACCGTTCGAGCGTCCGATCCAGTTGCGCTGCAGGGCCTTGATGTTCTCGGGCCACTCGACCCGGTCCAGGTCTTCGGCCAACCGGTCAGCGTAGGCGGTGATCCGCATCTTCCACTGCCGCAGGTGCGCCTTGAACACCGGGAAGTTGCCGCGCTCGGAGCGTCCCTCGTTGGTGACCTCCTCGTTGGCCAGCACGGTGCCCAGGCCCGGGGCCCAGTTCACCGGCGCCTCGTCGGCGTACGTCAGGCGGAAGCCGTCCAGGTAGTCTGCCTGCTCCTTGGCCGACAGCTCGGCCCAGCCACGCCCGGCGAAGTCACCGGTCAGCTCGCGGGTGCCGGCTGCCAGCTCCTCCACCAGCTCGGAGATCGGCCGGGCCTTGCCCAGACCACCGTCGGCCCGTTCAGCCTCGGGGTCGTACCAGGCGTTGAAGATCTGGGTGAAGATCCACTGCGTCCACTTGTAGTACTCGGGGTCGATCGTCCGCACGCTGCGACGGTCGTCGTGGTCCAGACCCAGGCGCCGCAGCTGACGGGTGTAGGTCTCGATGTTCTTCTCGGTGGTGGTGCGCGGATGGGTGCCGGTCTCGATGGCATACTGCTCCGCGGGCAGGCCGAAGGCGTCATAGCCCATCGCATGCAGCACGTTCTTGCCCAGCATCCGGTTGAAGCGGCTGAAGACGTCGGTGGCGATGTAACCCAGCGGGTGCCCGACGTGCAGCCCCGAGCCCGATGGGTAGGGGAACATGTCGATGACGAGCAGCTTCTCGCGCTCGGCGACCTTGTCGGGCTCGGCCCAGGGTCCGGCCGGGTTGGGCGCCCAGAAGGTGTGCTCCGCCTCCCAACGGTCCTGCCAGGCCAGCTCGATCTGGTCGGCCAGTTCTGCGGTGTAGCGGTGCTGCGGCTCGTTCATGGCGTCCTTCAGGTCAATCGGATCGTCTCGCGACGTACCCGACGAGGTTATCCCAGCCGCGCGGTGGGCCGGGCCACGCCCACCTCAGCGCCGCCGCTTGCGGGCCCGGTCGCGGCGGGCGTACTCCCCGGCGATGCCGCAGGCCAGGGCCAGCCCCATGCCGGGGAAGGAGACGTCGATCCACGACGCCCCGGCGCCATGGGCGATCGCCGGGATGAGCAGGCCAAGTGCCAGCCAGATCAGGCAGGTGAGGGCGGTGTAGCCCAGCATGCGAAGCCAGCTGAACTCGGTCACGGGTGCGATCTTGTTCGTCATGCGCCCATTCCAGTGCTGCAGGGCATCACCGCGGATCGATCGTGGGTTGGTCCGGGCCTCATCCCGCAGTATGAGGCCAGCGCCACCAGCCTCAGCGCGAGCACTCCAACAGGCCGGCCTTCGACTTGAGCTCGAGCACGCGTTCGACGTGGTCGTCCAGGGTCGCCGCGAAGGCTTGATCCCGCTGGGCCTTGGCCAGCATCGCCTCCACCATGTCGTCCATCGTGGCGGCGTCCGCGTTGATCACGATGTCCCCGCCAGCCTCGATGAAACGCAAGCCACGCTCGGCGGCGGGGACGTCGGAGACCGCCTCGGCCGCGCCGATGTCGTCGCTGATCACGACGCCCTGCCAACCCAGCTTGTCGCGCAGCAGTTCGGTGACGATCTTGCGGCTGAACACGGCATGGACGCCGGGATCGATCTTGTCGTACTTGACCGAGCCGACCATGATCGAGTCGGTGCCGGCGGCGATGGCGGCGGCGAAGGTCGCCACATCGTCACCCGTGGTGACCGAGTCGGTCGCGGCGGCGAAATCGGTGTTCTGCTCCACCCGTCCGATGCCGGGGAAGTGCTTTGCCGACGTGACGATGCCCGCCTCGTGAAGCCCCTCGATGACGGCGCCGAGGTTGGTGGCCACGGTCTGCTCGTCGCTGCCGTAGCCACGGCTCAGCTGGCCGATGGGGGCATTGGAACTGGTCTTGTCAGCCGGGACGAGGTCGGCCACGGGCGCCAGGTCGTAGCGGACGCCCGCGGTGTGCAGCTGCTTGCCCCAGGTCGTCCACTTCGCGGTGAGGTCGGATGGTGACAGCTCGGACTGCGCGGCGGCGCTCGGGATGTCGTCGAAGCCGGTTCCGGTCAGGCGCTGCACCTGACCGCCCTCCTGATCGACGGCCACCATGATCGGCACCGCGCCAGCAGCTGTCTGGATGCGCGCGCTCATCGAGGCGACCTGTCCCACGCCCCTGGGTGGCTGCCCGAGGTAGAGCACGGACCCGATGCCGAATTCCTCCACCACCTGGCGCAGGTCCGGATCGAAGGTGGCGCCGGTGGTGGCGACCATGAACAGCTGGCCGACCTTCTGGGTGATGTCCAAGCCCTCGGCCAGGCTGCGGCAGCTCGGGCTGCTGGCGCCAGTCACCGAGGCGGACCCAGCCGCCGAGGTAGGGCCCGAGGCCGCGTTGCCGGAGCCTGGCGATTCCAGAGCGCTGCTCGCCGCGGACGTCGTTGCGTCAGCACTGGTGCTGGACGAGCCGGTGCCGCCGCAGGCGCTCAAGGCCAGGGCAGGCACCATCAGCACCGCGGCAAGGACGCGACGCGTCATGCGTCCAGCTCCAGGCCCAGTAGTGCGTTCTCGATGACCTCGGTCAGCGCGGGATGGATCCAGTACTGTCCGCGCGCCATCTCCCGCACGCCCAGCCCGAAGCTCATCGCCTGCACCAGTGGCTGCAGCAGGGTGGAAGCCTGCGGGCCGACGATGTGCGCACCGAGCAACTGACCGGTCGCCGGGTCGGCGATCACCTTGCAGAAGTGTTCCTGGTCTTCCAGTGCCCAGCCATAGGCGACGTCCCCGAAGCGTTGCACCTTGGTGACGTAGCGGCGGCCCTGCTCGCGCAGTGACTGCTCGGTGGCGCCGACGGCGGCCACCTGCGGGTCGCTGAACACCGCGTGCGGGATGAACCGGTGGTCGGTGCTGGCGAGGTCGTCGGGGTGCAGGAGGTTGTGCTGCACGGTGCGGGCCTCGGCGTTGGCCACGTGCTTGAGCTGGGCGTGGGAACAGACGTCACCCAACGCCCAGATGCGGTCATTGGTGGTGCGCTGGTGCGCGTCGACGACGACATAGCCGTCCTGATCCATCTCGACCCCGGCGGCAGACAGGTTGAGCGTGTCCCCATTGGGGATGCGGCCGGTGGCCTCCAGCACCACCTCGGCCTCGTAGGAGTACTCGACCCCGTTCTCGTCGGCGGCGATCACCGCGACGGTGCCGTCGTCATTGGCCTCGTAGGCGCTGATGTCCTGGTTCAGCACCAGCCTGACCCGCTCGCCCATCAGCCGGGTGAACAACGCCGATACCTCCTCATCCTCCTTGCGCAGCAGCCGGGGCGACCGGTTGATCATGGTCACCTGGGTGCCGTAGGAGGAGAAGACGTGCGCGAACTCGGCCGCCACGAAGCCACCGCCGTGGATGATCATGCTCTTCGGCAGCGAGGGCAGGCGCATGATCGTGTCGGAGGTGTGCACGGCCCCGGCGACCCGGGCGTCGTTGAGACCGGGGAGGTCCTGGAAGCGGGCCCGCGAGCCGGCCGCGATGACGAACTGGTCGGCAGAGATCCGGTAGGGCTCGTCCTCGCCCTGGATGGCGATCTCGAGGGAGTCAATGCCGACGAAGCGGGCGGTGCCGGTGAACAGTTCCACATGGGGCTGCTGCTCGCGCCACTGCTTGCCACCGGACGAGATGGGGTCGATCCGGCCGAAGACGCGGTCGCGGACCTCCTCGAAACGCACCCCCTCGAACCGGAGGTCGACCCCGAGCCGGCCCCCCTCCTCGGGGGAGCGGGCCAGATCGGCGGGCAGCACGAACATCTTCGTGGGGATGCAGCCGACATTCAGGCAGGTGCCGCCGAAGACGCCACGCTCCACGAGGGCTACTCGCTTGCCCTCGAAGCGCTCGTCGATGATTGTGTTGCCCGAACCGGACCCGATGATGCAGACGTCGAAGTGTTCCATCTCAGGCCTTCTTGGTGGGACGAACGGCGAGCTTGGCGATCGGGAGCGAGATGCGCGCCGGTGACAACTTCGCGACCGTCGCCTGGACGGCGTTGAAGCGTCCGTCGACGACGCTGGGGCGCCCCTGCTCCAGTGCCCTGAAGGTGCTGGCCACCACCTGCTCGGGGGTACGGCGGCGTGTCATCGCCGAGTCATCCCCCGCATTGGCGAAGAAGGAGGTCTCGGTGGGGCCGGGGCAGATCGCGACCACCTTGACGCCCTGCGCCTTGACCTCCGCCCACAAGGCCTGGCTGAAACTGAGCACATAGGACTTGGTCGCCGCGTAGACGGCCATGGTGGGGATGGGCTGGAAGGCAGCCGTGGAGGCGACGTTGATGACCGTCCCCTCGCCGCGACGGACCATCGCTGGGACGAAGGCGCTGCACAGGTCGGTGGGGGTGACGCAGTTCAGGGTGATCTCGGAGTGGACGCGATCGGGGTCCAGCTGGGAGAACTCGCCCATCGTCCCGAAACCGGCGTTGTTCACCAGCACGTCCACCTCGACGCCCTGCGTCGTCAGTGCCGCGGCCAGCGCCCGTCCGGCGCCGTCGACGCCGAGGTCTTCGGAGTGCACCCTCACCTGAACCGAGTGGGCGGCAGACAACTCGCCGGCCAGGGCCTGCAACTTGTCCTGGCTGCGGGCGACCAGGATGAGGTCGTGGCCCTGCGCGGCGAGGTGGCGGGCATAGGCCTCACCCAGGCCACCCGATGCTCCGGTGATCAGTGCGTACATGGACACCAGCCTACTGGCGGGCCTGGCGGTCCCCGCGCCGAGCTTCCCGCCGGCGGTGGCTCAGACGCCGGCGTAGGAGTGCAGGCCGCTGACCAGCAGGTTGATGCCGATGAAGTTGAACCAGAAGGAGATGACGCCGATGATCGCGATGATCGCGGCCGCGCGTCCCCGCCAGCCGGCGGTGGCTCGGGCGTGAAGGTAGGCCGCATAGACCACCCAGGTCACCAGTGCCCAGGTCTCCTTGGGGTCCCAGCCCCAGTAGCGGCCCCAGGCGTACTCGGCCCAGATTGACCCGGCAGCGATGGTGAAGGTCCAGACCGGGAAGGCGAAGGCCAGCGAGCGATAGGCCAACACGTCCAACTTCTTGGCGGTGGGCAACTTGGCGAGGTAGCCGGTGGTCACGGCGCCCTTGCCTTCGGCGCGGGCCCGCAGCAGGAACAGGATCGATGCTGCGCCGCCCACGTTGAAGGCGGCCCCCGAAATGCAGGCGGCGACGATGTGGATCACGAACCACACCGAGTGCAGAGCGGGAACCAGGTCGGCGACGGCGACGTAGAAGACCGTCGCGGCCAGGCCGAGACCGACGGCCAACAACAGGGTGACCGGCAGTCCGAGCCAGCGCATCCCCCACCGGGTGGCCAGCGGCAGGTAGGCGATCGCGACGAACAGCAGCGCCGAGGCGGTGAACTCGTACATGTTTCCCCAGGGCGCGCGTCCGGCCGCGATGCCGCGGGTCACGACGCCGACCAGGTGGCTGGCGAAGGCCACCAGGGTCAGGCCCACCCCCATGCGTCCCCACATGTCCACCCGCAGCCGCTGCGCGCGGTTGGCCTCATCGGCCTCGATCGACAGCCCCCGCGCCGAGGCCCACTCGGCGGCATGCGCCATGAAGGCCAGCAGGTAGACGACGGCGGCCGTGACGATGGCCAGGGCCGAGATCTCCGAGGTGCTCATGGGGTCTCCTGTTCGGTGAGGGCGATGGGGTTGGTGGGGTTGGTGGCGGTGGGGTTGGTGGCGGTGGGGTTGGTGGTGGTGGGATTGGTGGCGCGGGTGGAGGCCAGCAGGTCGTCCACGTCGTCGGACAGACCGGTGCGGGCATCCGCCCGGTCCAGTCCACCGACCTCGAGCCGGGGGTTGTCGTCTGCATCGTCGCGCACCCGCAACCACAACCGCCGCGGGCGGATGAACAGCGACAGGCACAGCCCCAGCACGCCGACCGCCAAAGACCCGAAGGCCATCGGCAGCCCCGGGGAGCGTGAGACCTGGATGCGTGACCAGTGCGACCAGCCGTCCAGCGCGATCGTGCCCTTGCCATCGGGGAGCCGGTACTCCTGGCCCGTCTTGAGCTGGAAGCGCAGCAGGTCGTCACCGCTGGTCATTTGCGTCATGCCAGTGGTGTCAAGGACGAAGACATTCTCCGGCTCGCCTGTCTCGGTCTTGGGCGCTCCGGCCCAGGCATTGGAGTACAGGACGGGGTTCAGCGCGTCCGGGAAGAGCGAGCGGGGCATGCCCTCCCCCGCGCTGGTCGGCACGAAGATGGCGTCGAAGGCCAACCGCTCCGGGCGGGCGTCGGGCACCTTGATGACGCCCTTGGAGGTGAAGTTGCCGTCCTGCTGGAGGAAGACCACCGGGCCGGAGAAGGCGATGTCACCGTTGCCGTCCGTGACGGTGATGTGCGGTGCGTAGCCAAAGCTGAGCAGGTGCACACGGTTGCCGTCGATGGTCAGCGGGTGGTTCACCCGGACGGTCTCGGCGGTCGTGGTGCCGTCCGCGGTGACGTCCACCTCGGCGGTGAAGTCGCGCGGGGCGCCGGTCTGCACGGCACCGGTCTCGAACCGGACGAAGAACTTCTTGAGCTTCACGGTGAAAGGTGCCAGGGCGTCGGTGTCGACGCGGGCTCCGGCCTTGTACTCGTCGTACTGGGTGATGTTGTTCGAGAAACCCTGACCCTCGACGATGATCGCGGTGCCCTTGAACCCGTAGAGGTTGTTCCACGCGATGCCGAGCAGCATGAAGACCATTGAGACATGGAAGACCAGGTTGCCGAACTCGCGCAGGTAGCCGCGCTCGGCGCTGATGCCCTCCGCGGTGGTGCGCACCCGGAAACGCTTGCTGCGCAGCCACTTCTCGGCGTTGGCCACAGCGTCCTGCCGGTCGCCGACGAGTGCCGTGACCCGGTTCTCGGGCAGCCGGTCCAGCCGGGAGGGAATCCGGGGCGGCGGCTGGCGCAACGCCCGGGCATAGACCCGGATGCGCGGGATGATGCAGCCGATCAGCGAGACGAACAGCAGCAGGTAGATCGCGCTGAACCACGGCGAGGTGTAGACGGAGTACATCCCGAGCGGGGTGTAGAGCTTGTCCAGGGCCGGGTGGTCGGTGCGGAAGGTGCGAACGCGGGCGGCCGAGATGGACGTCTGCGGCACCAGCGATCCGGGGATGGCGGCCAGCGCGAGCAGGAAGAGCAGGGCCAGGGCGGTGCGCATGCTGGTCAGCTGGGTCCAGATCCAGCGTCCAAACTCGCGCACCCCCATGGCAGGGGTGCTGGTGCCGGGCTTACTGCTGGCGGGAGGGGTCTTGCTCATCAGATCGGTGTCTCCCAGTTCGCAGCCAGCACCTGCATGTGTCGCATCAAGACGTCCCACTGGCCCGTGACCAGCAGCAGCCCAACCATGATCATCATCACGCCACCCAACCGCATCACCCAGACCTGGTTGCGACGGACGAAGGCGATCGCGCGGCTGAACCTGACCATGGCCAGTCCGGCAACGATGAAGGGCAGGCCCAGGCCGATGGCGTAGAAGAAGGCCAGCACCCCGCCGCGGGTGGCAGAGCCCTCGTTGAAGGACAGGGACAGCACGACCGACAGCGCCGGCCCGATGCAGGGCGTCCAGCCGAGCGCGAAGAACATGCCCAGCAAGGGTGCGGCAGCGATGCCTGCGCGCGGCATCCGATGCAGCCGAACCTCACGTCGGCCGATCGGCAGCACGCCCATGAAGATCAGGCCGAGGCAGATGGTGACGATGCCCATCACCATCGAGATCGTCTTCTGGTGCGTCACCAACGCCGCCCCGACGCTGCCCATCGCGGCGCCGGTGAGCACGAAGACGAAGGCAAAACCGAGCACGAACAGGCTGGTGCCCAAAAGAGTGCGGCGCTTGGATCCGGTGCCCTCGATCACGTCCGCGGCGCCCAGGCCGGTGGCAAAGCTCAGGTAGCCGGGCAGCAGGGGCAGGACGCAGGGCGAGAAGAAGGACGCCAGCCCCGCCAGCATCGCCACCGGGACGGCCAGCAACATCGAACCGCCCAGCGCATCGCGCGCGAAGTCACCCATGTCACTTGCCTGCCGCGATGTCGTCGATGGTGCCGACGAGGGTGGAGGCGGTGGTCTCGCCCATGATGCGCGCGGCGACCCGCCCCTGGGCGTCGATCACCAGCGTGGTCGGGATCGCCTTGGCCGGCACCTGGCCCCAATCGAGCAGCATCGCGCCGTCGGGGTCGTAGAAGTTGGCGTAGCTGATCTTGAAAGTGCGGACGAATGCCTCGGCGCGCTTTGTATCCAGGTCGCGGGTGTTGACGCCGTAGAAGACGGCCTTGCCCTTGGTCTTCGTTGCGGCCTCGACGATCTGCGGCGCCTCGTGCCGGCACGGAGCGCACCACGAGCCCCAGACATTGACGACGATCACCTTGCCGGCGGCGTCAGCCGTGGTGAGCTTCCTGCCCGCCAGGTCCTCGCCCGTCAGAACCGGTGCCGCGGTGCGCTGCTCGGGAGCGATCCGGGTGTAGCTGCCGTCCCCCTGCGCAAAACCGGTCTCGGCGTCAGTCCCGGTCGGGGAAGAGCAGGCGGCCAGCGCGAGCACGAGCCCCAGGCCAGCAACCCGCGCTGGCGCCGGGCGGCGCGTCACAGAGCCGCCCTGGCCGCCGCCGCGGCCTTCGGCAGCGCGGCAATGACGCGGTCAAGGGCGGCGTCGTCGTGCGCGGCGGACAGGAACCAGCACTCATAGCCCGACGGCGGCAGGTAGATGCCCTGCTCGAGCATGGCGTGGAAGAAGGCGGCGAAGGCCGGGGCCGATTGGGTCTGCGCCTGCTCGTAGTTGGTCACCGGGCCGGTGGTGCCGAGGAAGACCGAGAACATCGAGCCCGCGGTGTTGATGGCGAAGGGCACGCCGAAGGTCTGCAGTGCCTTCGCGACCTCGGTGCGCAACCGGCTCGACTGGCGCTCGAGATGGGCGTACACATCGTCCGTGCACAGCCGCAGCGTGGTGGCGCCCGCGACCGAGGCGATCGGGTTCCCTGACAGGGTCCCGGCCTGGTAGACGCCGCCGACGGGCGACAGTTGCTGCATCAGGTCGGCCCGACCGCCGAAGGCTGCCGTCGGGAAGCCGCCGCCCATCACCTTGCCGAAGGTCATCAGGTCAGCGGCGACGCCGTCGGCGCCGAACTGGCCCTGACGGGTGACGCGGAAACCGGTCATCACCTCGTCCGAGACGAACAGCGCGCCGTGCTCGTGGGCGACCCGGCGCAGGAAGGCGTTGAAGTGTTCCCCGTCCACGATCGAGGGCTCGATGACACCCATGTTGCCGGGGGCCGCTTCGGTGATCACGCAGGCGATGTCGGCGCCGTGCTCGGCGAACAGGGCCTCGACAGCGGCGCGGTCGTTGTAGGGAGCAACCAGGGTGTCAGCCGCGGTCGCCGGGGTGACACCGGGGGACGCGGCAACGGCGCGGGAGGCAGCGTCGCCCAGCGTCGCGACACCGGACCCTGCCGCGACCAACAGCGAGTCGACGTGGCCGTGGTAGCAGCCGGCGAACTTGAGCATCTTGGTACGTCCGGTGGCCCCGCGAGCCAGCCGCAGCACGCTCATCGTCGCCTCGGTGCCAGAGCTGACCAGACGCACCTCGTCGACGGGGGTGCGCTCGACGACCAGTTCGGCCAGTTCGACCTCGGCCTGGGTCGGGGCGCCGAAGGAAGTACCCAGGGCAGTCTTCTCAGTCACCGCGGCCAGCACCTGCGGGTGCGCGTGGCCCAGGATCATCGGACCCCAGGAGCCCACCAGATCGACCAGTTCGTTGCCGTCCTCGTCGGTGACGAAGGCACCCTTCGCCGAGGCGATGAACCGCGGCGTCCCGCCAACGGCACGGAAGGCGCGGACCGGGGAGTTCACCCCGCCGGGAATGACGCGTTGTGCCCTCGCGAAGAGGGCCTCCGACTGTGGGGCGGACTGCGGGCTCATGGGCTCGGAGTCTAGTTCAGCTGGCTGGGTATTCCGAACCGGCGCCCACGGCCGGTCTCGCTCCGCCCCGACATCCGGTCGGGCTCAGCCCCGGGCGTGCCGCTGGGCGTACTCCAGCGCCCAGTAGGTGAGGACGATGTCGGCACCGGCGCGACGGATCGAGGTCAACGACTCGTCGATGATGCGGTCACGGTCGATCCAGCCATTGGCGGCGGCGGCCTCGACCATCGCGTACTCGCCGGAGACCTGGTAGGTGGCCAGCGGCACGTCGACCACCTCGCGCACCTTCGCGATGATGTCCAGGTAGGGCAAAGCGGGCTTCACCATCACCATGTCGGCGCCCTGCTCGATGTCGGCGAGCACCTCGCGGATCGACTCACGGGCATTGCCCGGGTCCTGCTGGTAGGTCTTGCGGTCGCCCTGCAGCGATGAGCCGACTGCCTCGCGGAAGGGCCCGTAGAAGGCGCTGGCGTACTTCGCTCCGTAGGCCAGGATCGCGACGTCGGTGAAGTCGTCGTCGTCCAGTTCCTCGCGGATCGCGGCAACCTGGCCGTCCATCATCCCCGAGGGTGCGACGACATGGGCGCCGCACTCGGCGTGGATGCGGGCCATCTGCGCGTAGATCATCACGGTCAGGTCGTTCAGCACGCGGCCCTTGTCGTCGAGGATGCCGCAGTGGCCGTGGTCGGTGAACTCGTCCAGACAGACGTCGCTCATCACCAGCAGGTCGTCGCCGACCTCGGAACGGACGGCCGCGATGGCGCGGTTCAGGATGCCGTCGTCGGCGATGGCCTGCGAGCCGTTCGCGTCCTTGTGGTGGGGTTCCGGGACGCCGAAGAGCATGATGCCGCCCAGGCCCGCCTGCGCGCAGTCGGTGGCGACTCGACGGATGGTGTCCAGCGTCTGCTGTTCCACGCCCGGCATGGACGCGATGGGGCGGGGCTCGGTGATCCCATCCGCCACGAAGGCGGGCAGCACCAGTTGGCGGGCCTCGACGCTGGTCTCACGGACCAGGTCGCGCATGACGGGCAGGGTACGAAGACGACGGGGGCGATCCATGGGCCCCATTCTGCCCCCTCGAAAGGCTCGGGGACGGTGCGTCGTCCTCTGGGCGACGATTGTGGCCCCGTGCGGCGAGCCCGTCGAGGCTCAGGCCGATGTCGGCTGGGCGCGGCGCCGGCGCCGCTTCTCCGAGGGACGGACGACGACCTCGCCGCGCTCCTGCATGCCGAGGCGACGCTGGTGCGCGAACTGGGCCAACGCGTCCACCAGCTCCAACGCGGAGGGCTCCGGGGCCAGCACGTCGACCCGTAGGCCATGCTCCTGACAGGTCTTCGCGGTCTGTGGGCCGATCGCCGCGATCACGGTCAATTTGTGCGGCTTGCCAGCGATGCCGACCAGGTTGCGCACCGTCGAGGAGGACGTGAACACGACCGCGTCGAACTGCCCAGTCTTGATCGCCTCGCGCGTCTGCGCTGGCGGCGGGGCGGCGCGAACGGTGCGATAGGCAGTGACGTCCTCCACCTCCCAGCCAAGATCGGTCAGGCCGGAGACCAGCACGTCGGTGGCGATGTCGGCACGCGGCAAAAAGACCCGGTTGATCGGGTCGAGCAGTTCGTCGAAAACCGGGAACTCGGCGGCCAGCCCGGCGGCCGACTGCTCGTGCTTGGGCACCAGGTCGGGACGGATGCCCCAACTGCGCAGGGCAGCGGCGGTGGTGCTGCCGACCGCAGCGACACGCAGGCCGGAGAAGGCACGCACGTCCAGGCCGTACTCGTCGAACTTCTCCCGGATGGCCCGCACGGCGTTCACGCTGGTGAACGCGACCCACTCATAACGTCCCTCGACCAGACCGCGCACGGCCTTGTCCATCTGCTGCGGGGTGCGCGGGGGCTCCACGGAGATCGTCGGCACCTCGTCGGCGTTGGCACCCCAGGTGCGTAGCCGGTCGACCAGCGGAGACGCCTGCTCCTTGGTGCGCGGCACCAGCACCCGCCAGCCGAACAGGGGTTTGGACTCGAACCAGTCGAGTGAGCCACGGGACTGGTCAGCCACGACAGAGCCGACGACGACGTGGATGGGCGCCCAGGGGTCCATGCCACGGGCGGCGCGGACCATCTTGCCCAGCGTCGTCACCTGCGAGGCCTGGGAGGTGGAGGCACCACGCACGACCAACAACACCGGCTCATCGTCGCGGCGTGCGGAGCCGAGCGCCTGCGCGTAGACGGTGGACAGGTGCTCAACGAGCGTGGAAATCAGCAGAGTGCCTGTGGCAGCCCAGGTGGATCCGTCGCCCAGCTGCGGGTCGGTCGCGTTGATCAGCTGCACCTCGGAGTCGCCGAGGGGGACGCCGGCGTACTCGGGGATCGCGGTCAGCGTCGAGATGCCCGGGATGATCTCCAGCCCGACGCCCGCATTGGCACACTCGGCTGCCTCGGCAGCGACTCCGCCGTCGAGGAAGGGGTCACCGGTGATCAGACGGACAACCGTGTCGCCCTCGGCCACCGCCTCGCGGATCACCTGCACCCGCGCGCCAAGCGGGGCCGGGGACTGCTCCGGCCCTGCGAAGGAGCTGACGGTGCAGTCCCGCGGAAGGTTGACCATCGGGTGGTCGAGCAGCGGGAGCAGCGATTCGTCGTCCAACAGCACGACGGATGCCTCCGACAGGGCCTGGACCGCCGCCAGGGTCAGCAGGTTGGGGTCGCCGGGACCGCCTCCGACGAAGGTGACGTGTCCCTTCACCAGCGCCTGTCCGGACTCAGCCGCCTCACTCATCCAGATCCTTTCCAAGCAGTGCGAGCACCCGGCGTGCAAGCGCGGAGCCCAGCTCCACAGCGTCCTGCGCGTCGCCGCTGAGTTCGTCACGCACCAGCCCGGCGTCACCGGACTCTCTCCCAGCAACTGCACGAAGAGTCAAGTGTGACCCACTGATGTACGCAAAGGCACCCACCGGCGCGAGGCAGCCAGCCTCCAGCACCTTGAGGAAGGTGCGCTCCGCGGACACGGCGCGGTGCGTGTCGACGTCGTCGATGGAAGCCAGCGCGGTGAGAAGGGCGGGGTCGGCGTCCTCCCGGCACTCGACGCCCAGACAGCCTTGACCAGCGGCGGGAAGCATCATCGACAGCTCCAGCAGTTCTATCCGGACGCTGCCGGAAGCCACGCCGACCTCACCGATGCCCTCAAGGTCGGCGGGGATCCGTCCGAGACGACGCAGGCCCGCGGCGGCCAACAGCGTCGCGTGCACCTCGCCCTGACGAACCAGGTCGATCCGGTGGTCGACATTGCCGCGGATCGGGACGATCTCGACCTCGACGCCACGGGCGCGGGCGAGCTCGGCCAACTGCACCGCACGCCGCGGCGAGCCGGTGCCCAGCCGGGTGCCATCGCGCCACTCGTCGACGCCAAGTCCGACGAGCACGTCGCGCACGTCCTCACGCGTCGGGGTGGCAGCCACGACCAGCCCAGGGGCTGGGTCGACTGGCAAGTCCTTGAGGGAGTGGACGGCGACATCGACACCGCCGCTGAGCAGGCCATCACGCACGGCAGTGGCGAACACGCCGGTCCCACCGATCTCGGTCAACCGCCTCCGGTCGACATCCCCGAGGGTGTCGATGCCGACGAGCTCGGAGGGGTACCCCGCCGCTTCGAGCCGGGATGCCACCCACGTGGCCTGGGCCACGGCCAGGGGCGAACGGCGCGCCCCCACCCTGATGGTGCTCATCGTGCCTCCTGGTAGTCGGCCGCCGCCTGCTCAGGGGTCTGGGGGCAGGGTGCCTCCAGCACGGGACACTGCGCGGGGTCGGCGCTCGCGACCCGCATCGGGTCGAGTGAGAACAGGCTGCGCAGCGCGGCGGTGTAGTCCACCGGGGAATCCTCGGCGGCGAACTCGCGCACGCGGACGGTGGGCTGGTGGATCAGCTTCTCGGCCACCCGGTGCAGGGCGTGGGCGACCTCGGCGCGAGTCTGGTCGTCGGCCCCGGGCAGGCGACGATCGATGCGGGCCAACTCGTCGGCAACCACCTGTTGGGCCATCTTGCGCAACGCCACCACGGTCGGGGTGACCGCCTCGGCGCGCTGCTTCGCCAGGAAGTTCGAGACCTCGCCGTCGACCAGCGACCGGGCCACGGCCTGGTCGCCCAGGTCGTCGTCCCCGGCCTCCGCGAGGGCGGCGAGGTTGATGAGTTCGACGTCGCGGGTGACGACGTCGGGGTTGACGTCCGGTGGCAGCGCGAGGTCGAGGATCGCGCGGGGGGCGGGACGGTCACCGAGCCGTTCCGCGCTCAGCAGGCCGCCGGCGGCACCAGTGCAGGTCACGACGATGTCGTACTGGCCGGCGACGACAGGCAGCTGGTCCAGGGAGACGGCACTGCCGCCGACCTCGGCGGCCAGTCGCTCGGCCTTGGCAAAGGTGCGGTTGGCGCAGTCGACGCGCGCGGCCCGCTGGGCCAGGCTGCGGGCGGCGAGGCCGGCCATCTGGCCGGCACCGACCACCAGGCAGTGCGAGCCCTCGACGCTGATGCCCCGCTTGGCCATTTGTTCGACGGCCGCGCTCAGCACCGAACGCCCGGCCGAACCGATCGAGGTCTCGGACTGCACCCTCTTGCCGACGCGCAGGGCGTTTTGGAAGAGGTGGTTGATGGCCGGTCCGGAGGTTTGCTGGGCCTGGGCCTGGCTGAGGGCCTCGCGCACCTGGCCGAGGATCTGGTTCTCCCCCACCACCAGCGAGTCCAGCCCGGCCACCAGGGAGAAGCAGTGGGCGATCGCCGCCTCATCGAAGAAGACGCTGCACAGGTCGGGCAGTTCGGATCGAGCGACACCCACCCGGGTGGCCAACGGTTCGACCAGCGACTCGAGGCCGGCGTGGAAGCGCGTGGTCTCCACGTAGACCTCGGTGCGGTTGCAGGTGGACAGCACCAGCGCCTCCCCGACGTGGGGCTGGTCGACCAACTGGCGGGCCAGCAGGGTGCTGCCCTCACGGTCCATCGAGGCGCGCGCGAGGACGTCGATCCCAGCGGTGCGGTGGTTGATGCTGACGGCCAACAGTGTCACTGGACGGGCTCCGTGCGGTGGGCTTCGTGGAAGGCGAGGATCTGCAGCTCCTGGGCGAGGTCGACGGCTCGGACGGTGACGCCCTCGGGCACCTCAAGGGTGATCGGTGCGAAGTTCAGGATGCTGGTGACGCCCTGCGCGATCAGTCGATCGGCAGCCTGTTGGGCAGCAGCGGCGGGCGTCGTCAGGACGGCGATGCGCGCGCCCGTGCGCCGGACGATCTCCTCGAGCTCGGCGTCGGGCAACACGGCGATGCCGCCGACCTCGGCGCCGATCCGGGTCTCGTCCGTGTCAACCATCGAGACCACCTGGAAGCCGCGGTGCAGCAGCCCGCCGTGGCGGGCCAGCGCTCGGCCAAGATTGCCGGCGCCGACGATGACCACCGGCCAGGTGGTGCGGGTGCCGACGAGTTCGCCGATCTCGGACATCAGGGTGTCGACCTCGTAGCCGACACCCCGGGTGCCGTAGGAGCCGAAGTAGGACAGGTCGCGGCGCAGCAGGGCTGGCTGCACGTGGACGGCCTCGGCCAGCGCATTGGAGCTCACCCGGGCCACCCCTTCGTCCGCGAGGTCGGTGAGCACGCGCAGATAGCCCGGGAGGCGCTCGATCGTCGCCTGCGGGATCTGCCCGTTTCCGGGGGTGCTCATCGGTGGTCGGAACTCCTGGTCGTGGCTGGTTCGGGTAGCCGGGTCTGGTGGGCCAGCGTCGAGCCTACAGCGCGGGCGGGGCGGGTCGGTCGCCCGCGAGTGCTCGCCGGAGCAGGCCCTCGTCAAGGGTCCAGTAGGCCACCAAGTGGCCGTCGACGAAGGTGACCGGCACGTGATCGGTGTAACGGTTGCGCAGCTGCTCGTCGAGGTCGACGTCCACCGCGGACCACTGCCCGGGCGCCACCTGCTCGATGGTGGCGATCGCCTGTTCGCACAGGTGACAGCCCTGACGGGTGATGACCACCACGCGTCGCTCCTCGTGCGAAGCAAAACCCTGCGGCGCGAGCGGATCGCCAAAGGGCATGGCAGAACCCGCAGCCTCAGGGAAGACTGCGGGTGAGGGCTGGTCGGCCCCAGCCTGCCTCGTGCCCAGCCGGGAGCGCCACCTGCCGAGGGTCTCGCGGGCAGACATGACTAGATGTCCACTGCCATGGAGACTTCGCGCGACCTTACTTGCCGGCGCGGCGACGCTGGATGCGCGTCTTCTTCAGCAGCTTGCGGTGCTTCTTCTTGGCCATCCGCTTGCGGCGCTTCTTGATGACAGAACCCACTGTGGGACCTTTCTTCGTCGTGACTGGCCGGGATGGCCGAAACTTGTGGCTGCCCCGTACTTGCGAGAGGGCGACCCTCCGACTCTACCCGTGTGGCGCGTGCCGCGGAAATCGGACGCCTCGCTCAATGCTCGCCGAGCTCGACGGAGCGGTCGCGGCAAGCCTCCATCGCAGCAGCAAAGGCAGCGCGGACGCGGTAGTCGTCAAGGGTCTTCAGTGCCTGCGCGGTGGTGCCCCCGGGAGAGGTGACATTCTCGCGCAGGATTGAGGGGTGGACGCCGGGGCGCGCCAGCATCTCCGCGGCGCCGAGCAGGGTCTGGGTGGCCAATTCAGTGGCCAGCGGACGGGCAAGCCCGAGCTGGACCCCGGCTTCCACCATCGCTTCGGCGACGTAGAAGACATAGGCCGGCCCGGAGCCGGACACCGCCGTCAGGGCGTCCAGTTGGTGCTCGGGGACCACGACCGCGCGACCGACGGCCGCCATCATCTGGCGCACCTGCTCGACGTGCTCGGGCCTGGCATGGCGCCCGCCCGAGATGCCGCTCATACCCTTCCCGACCAGGGCCGGGGTGTTTGGCATCACGCGGACGACGGGGGTGCCGCCGGGCAGGTGCTCCTCCAGCGTTTCCGTGGTCAGGCCAGCCGCCAGGCTCACCACGACCGTTCCCTTGCGCAGGTCGTTGGTGACCTCGTCCAGCAACCGGGCGACGTCGTGCGGCTTCACCCCGACGACGAGCACCTCGCTGTGGCGTGCGGCCTGCGCCAGCTGCACCCGCCGGACGCCGTAGCGCTGGGCGAGTTCCTGGGCGCGTTCGTCGCGACGGACGGTGACCGTGATGTCGGCCGGGTTCCAGCCCGCACTCACCAGACCGGAGAGGATGGCCTCCCCCATCTGGCCGACTCCGACGATCGCGTGGGTCATCGCCGGACCAACAGCTCGGCCACCTGCACCGCGTTGAGCGCCGCGCCCTTGCGAAGGTTGTCGTTCGACACGAAGAGGACCAGGCCCTTGCCCTGGGGGGCGGACTGATCGACGCGGATGCGACCGACGAAGGAGGGGTCGGCACCGGCAGCGTCCAGCGGCGTGGGGACGTCCATCAGCTGCACCCCCTGCGCCGTCGACAGCAGTTCGGTGGCCTGCTCGGGGGTGATGTTGCGCTCGAACTCGGCGTGGACGCTGAGCGAGTGGCCGGTGAAGACGGGAACGCGCACGCAGGTGCCGGCGACCAGCAGCTCGGGGGCGTGCAGGATCTTGCGCGACTCATTGCGCAGCTTCTGCTCCTCGTCGGTCTCCAGGGAGCCGTCGTCCACGATCGAGCCGGCCAGCGGAAGGACGTTGTAGGCGATCGGCTTGATGTAGGGGGCCGGGTCGCCGAAGTCGATCACGCTGCCGTCCAGGTGCAGGTCGGTCAGTCGCCCCGACTCGACACCGGCGGCGAACTGGCGGGCCGCCACCTGGACCGCCGTGCCACCAGTTCCCGAAATGGCCTGGTAGGTGGCGACCTTGAGACGGGTGAGCCCGGCCGCCTCGTGCAGCGGCTTGAGCACCGGCATGGCGGCCATCGTGGTGCAGTTCGGGTTGGCGATGATGCCCTTGGGCGCGTTCTGCGCGTCTTCGGGATTGACCTCGGCGACCACGAGGGGAACCTCGGGGTCCATCCGCCAGGCGGAGGAGTTGTCGACCACGATCGCACCCGCGGCGGCGACCAGCGGCGCGTACTTCTTGGAGTTGGAGCCGCCATTGCTGAACAGGGCGATGTCGAGACCGCTGAAGTCGGCACCCTCGGTGTCCTCGACGACGACCTCGGTTCCCTTCCACGGTAGCTTCGTGCCGGCCGAACGGGACGAGGCGAAGAACCTGATCTCGTCGAGCGGGAACTTGCGTTCGTCGAGAAGCGTCCGCATGACGCTGCCGACCTGACCTGTTGCTCCAAAGACTCCTACGCGCATGGGCCAACTCTACGGGGGACGACTGACAGGAATCCTGTCGGTCCATCGGCCTGTTCGCACGCCGACCGAA
Organism: Luteococcus sanguinis; assembly: GCF_039527675.1. Lineage (NCBI taxonomy): Bacteria > Bacillati > Actinomycetota > Actinomycetes > Propionibacteriales > Propionibacteriaceae > Luteococcus > Luteococcus sanguinis. Next base: position 98,132 of record NZ_BAAAKI010000004.1, on the reverse strand, counting down.
GCTCAGAGCCAGCTGAGCCTTCCGGCCAGCAAGGAGTAGCCGACAAAGCTGGCCACGTCGAGCAGGAAGTGGGCCAGCACCAGCGGCCAGACCCTCTTCGTCCGCAGGAAGATCGAGCCGAGGACCAGGCCCATCACCAGGTTGCCGACGAAGCCACCGAAGCCCTGGTAGAGGTGATAGCTGCCACGCACGAGCGCCGAGACGAGCCAACCCACCCAAGGTGCCAACCCGGCCTGGCGAAAGCGGGTGAACAGGTAGCCCACCATCAAGACCTCCTCCAGCAGGCCGTTGCCGGCGGCAGCGAGCACCAGCACCGGCACCGTCCACCAGTGCTCCCCGAGGTTGGCGGCCTGCACCGTGGTGTTGAGGCCGAGCTGACGCGCCAGCAGGTAGAGCCCCAGCCCGGGGATGCCGATGCCCGCAAACAGCACCGCACCGATCAGCCAGTCGCGTCGTTGCGGCCATCTCGTCAGGCCCATGCAGCCGCGCCAACCCTCTGCGGGCACTCGTACCGATGCCAGCAGGTACAGCGCCAGCGCAACCGGCGCGACGAGCGTGAGCAGGTCGGCCACCTGGTAGAGCAGGGAGAGCCACGGACGATCGGGGGTGGCGGCCGTGTTGATCGAGGAGGTCTGCTGGTTCAGCGCCACGTGACGGGTCAGCCGTTCGATGATCCGCAGCACGGAGTACATCGCCGAGGCCCCCAAAGACACCGAACCGACGATCGCGACCTCGACCAGCAGCCGGGTGCGCGGGCTCACCTGGCCTGCCCGAGATGGGTGCGGATGTCGGCCAGCGTCCGCGCCAGTGCCTCGACCCGGGCCGGGCGCGAACCATGCCGACGCGTGTTGACCTCCAGCACCACATGTCCGTCGAAGTTCCTGGTGCGCAGCGCGTCCAACAGTTCGTGGGCACGCTGGTCACCCTCGCCGGGCAGCAGGTGCTCGTCCTTGAGTGATCCCTGCCCATCGGTGAGGTGGACGTGACGCAGCCGCGGGCCCCACGCCTCGACATAGTCGAGCGACTGCATCCTCGCCGTGGACGCGTGCGAGAGGTCGAGGGTGAGGTGCTCGTAGCTGAGTTCGGTGGGGTCCCAGCCGGGCGTGTAGGCCTGGAAGACGCCGGTGGGGGTGCGCCAGGGGTACATGTTCTCGACGGCGAAGATGACGCCGGTCTCGTGGTTCAGCCTGCGGATCCCGTCGATGAAGGTGCGGGAATAGGAGGTCTGCCAGCGAAAGGGCGGGTGGACGACCACGACGCCCGCCCCAAGCCGCTGGGCAGCCTCGGCGGAACGTTCCAGCTTGCTCCACGGATCGGTGCCCCAGGTGCCCTGGGTCACCAACAGGCAGGGCGCGTGGATCGCCATCACCCCGATCTGGTGGGTGTCGCGCATCCGCTCGACCGCGTCGATGTCGGCGGCCACCGGATCGATGCCGACCATCACCTCGACCCCGTCGAAGCCGAGCTGCGCGGCCACCTCGAAACCGGCTGCGGTGCGCTCGGGGAAGACCGACGTGGTCGACAGTCCCACCTTCGCCGGGCTGGGCGACTGGGCGCCTGTGTCGTGCGCTGACGTCTGGCTCACGGCTCCAAAATAGCCGGATACTCTGGCGGGGATGACCGAGGTGATGACTTCCTTCCCGCGCTTCTGGGCGGAGTTCGACGACCCTGCCGACCCCGACCAGACCTACCGCTGTGACCTGACCTGGCTCACCTCCAACTGGACCTGCATCTTCGGTTCCGGATGCCCGGGGATCGAGGCATCGCAGCCCGACGTCGGCTGCTGCGTGCTCGGTGCCCACTTCAGCGAACCTGCGGACGAGCAGCGGGTGGCACTGGCCGTCGAGCGGCTGACACCGCGGACATGGCAACACCACGCGGACGGGGCGGAGGGCTGGGCGGTCGACGAGCCCGATGAGGACGTCGCGCCCGGTGATGACCCGGCGCGCAAGACCCGCGTCGTGGACGGAGCCTGCATCTTCGCCAACCGTCCCGGCTTCCCGGGTGGTGCCGGCTGCGCGTTGCACGGGCTGGCACTGCGCGAGGGCATGTCCCCCATCGAGACCAAGCCGGACGTGTGCTGGCAGCTCCCGGTTCGGCGCACCTATCGCCACGCCGAGCGTGCCGACGGGACCCCTTGGCTGGAGATCACCATCGGTGAGTACACCCGCGAGGGCTGGGGGGCAGGCGGTGCCGACCTGGACTGGTACTGCACCTCGAACTCGATGGCGCACGTGGGTTTTCGTCCGCTCTACCTCGCGTGCGCGGACGAGCTGACCGAGCTGATGGGCCCAGCCGCCTATGCCGAACTGGCACGCCTTGCGGCCGACTTCCGCGACGCCCAACTTGGCCTGCACCCGGCGACGATGCTCGCCCTGAACCCAAAGGCCTCGGCCTGACGCCTGTCATCCCGGCCACGACAACCGGCTACGAAGTGTGATCTGGGTCACATCGCGAGTTGGGTGTGCGCAACGCCCCAAGCAGGGGCCCCGATTTCATCCTTGGCCCGCCGTATGGAAAGAATGAGCGCATGCACGTAGACCATCTCGTCTTCGCCGCCGGCCCTGAGGGCCTGCAGGCCACGTCCGATCGTCTCGGGGAACTCTTGGGCGCCCAGTTCAAGGACGGTGGCTTCCACCCCCGATTCGGCACTCGCATGCACCTGCTGCCGCTGGCGGCAGGGCGCTATCTGGAGGTCGTCGAGGTGCTCGACCACCCGGCCGCCGAGAAGGCCGTCTACGGCCAGGCCGTCCGCGCTCGCTCCGAGATGGGAGGCGGCTGGATGGGTTGGGCCGTCACCGTCGACGACCTCGCGCCGGTCGAGGAGCGCCTCGAGCGCCAGGCCGTGATGGGATCGCGCCACTTCCCCGACGGTCGCCTGCTCGAGTGGCAGCAGATCGGCATCAAGGGCCTGATGGCAGACCCGCAGCTGCCCTACTTCGTGAAATGGCTGTCGGACGAGGACGTTCTCCCCAGCGCCCTCGAGGGTGACATCAAGCTCGTGGAGATGGACATCGCCGGTTCCACCAGCCGCGTGGCCGACTGGCTCGGCGTCGAGATCGGCGACGAGGTCGACGGAGTGCGCATCGAGTTCAGCGCCCCGAACGGCATGCCCGGCATCGACAAGGTGCAGTTCGAGGTTCCCGGCAAGGGGATCGTCACGATCTGAGCATCACCAATTGGCTGTGCGGGTCGCCCCTCAGGGGCGGCCCGCATTGGCGTCCCTCGGAGGGCTGGAGAAGGCCACCGGCAAGAACTGTCAGAGCCCTCGCATAGGGTGCACGACGTGGCGAAACAGACCGAGCAGTACGTGTGCAGCGAGTGCGGGTGGACGACCGTGCGATGGGTCGGGCGCTGCGGTGAGTGCCAGGCTTGGGGCAGCGTCGCCGCCAAGGGCGCCCCGAAGATCGCCCAGGTGGCGGCCAGTGTGCCCTCGGCCAAGGCGATCCCCATCTCACAGGTCGCGACCAACGCCACCACGCGTCACCTCACCGGCATCGGTGAACTCGACCGGGTGCTCGGCGGCGGTCTGGTGCCTGGCGCGGTCGTCCTGCTGGCCGGCGAACCGGGCGTCGGCAAGTCGACGCTGTTGCTGGAGGTGGCTCACCAATGGGCCGAGGCGGGTCGGCGGACGCTGTACGTCAGCGGCGAGGAGTCCGCAGCGCAGGTGCGGCTGCGCGCCGACCGCACCGGTGCGCTGACCGACGAGCTCTTCCTGGCCGCCGAGACCGATCTCGGCACCGTTCTGGGACACATCGAGGAGGTCGAGCCCAGCCTCGTGGTGGTTGACTCGGTGCAGACCATCGGCACGGCCGAGGCGGACGGCTCCCCCGGAGGCGTCACCCAGGTGCGCGAGGTCACGGGAGCGCTGGTGCGCACCGCGAAGCGCCGCGGGATGGCCGTGGTCATCGTCGGGCACGTCACCAAGGACGGTGCGATCGCCGGCCCACGCACCATGGAGCACTTGGTGGACGTGGTGCTGAACTTCGAGGGTGACCGGCACTCGGGCTTCCGGATGGTGCGCGCGGCCAAGAACCGCTTCGGGCCAGCCGACGAGGTGGGCTGCTTCGAGATGGGCGAGCGCGGCATCGTCGAGGTGCCCGACCCCTCGGGGCTGTTCACCACCCACCATGACGAACCGGTGCCCGGCACCTGTGTGACCGTGACGATGGAGGGACGACGACCGCTGCTCGCCGAGGTGCAGGCCCTGTCCGCCCCGTCTGCCTCGGAGAAGAATCCGCGACGCACCACCACCGGCGTCGAGTCGGCGCGCGTCGCGATGATCCTGGCCGTGCTCGAGACCCAGGCCCGGATGCGGTTCGCGAACCGGGACGTCTATGTCTCGACGGTCGGCGGCGCGCGGGTGGGCGACCCCTCGGCCGACCTCGCGATCGCGGTCGCGGTCGCATCGGCCCATCTGGGCAGCAATTTCCCCAAGCGTCTGTTGGCGGTGGGGGAGGTCGGCCTGGCCGGTGACCTGCGCCGCGTCCCCGGGCTGGAACGGCGGCTGGCCGAAGCCGCGCGGTTGGGCTTCGAGCTCGCCATCGTCCCGGCCCGATCACGTGACACCACCCAACGAGTCCCCAACCTGGGCGGGCTCCGGGTGGTCGAGGCCGCGAATGTCGTGGAAGCCCTTGGTGCATTGGGGCTGCGGCGCACCAGCCGCTCGTCCAGCCAGGGCACCGAGTAGCCCCGACGAGCGCCTAGGATCAAGACCATGCCCACCGCCGACCACAACGCCACACTGCGTCGCTACCAGGCGCTGCTGGCGCCGGGCACCCCCATCCGCGAGGGGCTGGAACGCATCGTCCACGGGCGCACCGGCGCGCTGGTCGTGCTCGGCTCGACGAAGAAGGTCGAGAAGCTGTCCACCGGTGGTTTCGCACTCGACGTCCAGTTCACCCCCACGGCCCTACGGGAACTGTCCAAGATGGACGGCGGCATCGTGCTCTCCTCCGACTTCGAGCGGATCATCGCGGCGGGCGTCCACTTCGTGCCCGACGGCGACATCGGCACCGTTGAGACGGGCACCAGGCACCGCACCGCCGACCGGGTCGCACAACAGACGGGTCTGGCCGTGGTCACCGTCAGCGCGTCCATGTCGGTGATCTCGCTCTTCCTGGACGGGCAACGCCACACCATCGAATGGTCCGAGCAGATCCTTTCGAGGGCCAACCAGGCACTGGCCACGCTGCAGCGCTACCGTGAGCGGCTGGTCGAGACCTCTCGCAACCTGTCCATGCTCGAGGTCCACGATCAGGTGACCGTCCGTGACGTGGCCCTGGTCGCACAGCGTCTGGAGATGATGCGCCGCCTCGATATCGAGATGCGCGCCTACGTGGCCGCACTCGGCGTCGACGGCCGGCTGCTGGAACTCCAGCTGCACGAGCTCACCCTCGGCACCGACAATCTGACCACCGCACTGGAGCTGGACTACCGCCCCGACGAGACCGACCAGCTGGAGTTCCGGGTGGCGGCGCTGTCGTCCCTCGGCAACTCCGACCTGCTGGACCTGACCAGCGTCGCGCGCACCATGGGCTTTGACGGGAGCACCCACCTCGAAACCCGGCTGAGCCCACGCGGCTATCGGCAAATGGCTCAGCTGACGCGCGTTCCTCCGGGCGTGGGCCGCCGGATCGTGGAACATTTCGGCTCATTGCAAACCTTGTTCGGGGCCCGCACCGCCGACCTGCAGGAGGTCGAGGGAGTGGGCGAGACCCGGGCCCGGATGGTGCGGGAAGGCCTGGCCCGGCTCGCCGAGCAGGTCTACTCCGAACAGCTGGGCTGAGCTCAGCCGCGCACAGTCATCACGCCCGCCCGGTCCCGCACAGGCATCACGCCCGGACAGGCATCATGCCCGCACGGTCATCACGAAGGTGTCGCTGGGCCCGCCGTCAACGCTCGCCGTGAGCCGGTAGGTGCCGGCCTTCAGCGGAGTGGTGCTCAGCGTGCAGTTCTGCGCGGACCGCTTCACCGGCCAGGTCACCTTGGTGTTCGTGGTGGAGCCCACCTTGGCGGTGATCGGCGCCTGCGATACCCAGCTGGAGCAGTGCGAGGAGCGCCAGATGGTGTCAACGCCGGAGGTGACGACCACCGAGAGGCGGTTCTGGCTGAAGTCGAGGCGGCAGGTGCGCGGACCCGAGTTGGTGAACGCCAGGTTGAACTGGGTGGCCTTGCCTGCGGTCGGGTTGCGCTCGCCAGTGACCTGCAGCCCGATGTCGGCCGGGTCACACAGGTAGGCGCCGTCTTCGGCGCGGCTTGGTTCGGGCGTCGCCGGCGCCGACTCGGTGGCGCTCTTCGTGGCCGATGCACTTGAGGCCGGGCTGGTAGTGGCGCTGCCAGCTGTCGTCGCGCTCGCCGAGGTGGTGGCGGTGGCCGACGCGGCGCCGGCGCCGGATGCGCTCGGGGTTGCCGAGGTGCTTGCCGAGGGCATGGTCGACGAGGGCATGGTCGACGAGGGCGCGGGCGTGTTCACCGGCACCGCGGAGGTCGTCTGGTCGTCGTTGCCGGACCCACCGAACAGGGCCGACAGCAGCCACCACAGCAGCGCCAGTGCCGCCACGGCCAGCGCGATGACGGCCGCGCGGCGCTTCCAATAGGTGTCGGGCGTCTCGGGACCCTGCGGGTTCACAATCGAGCTCATGCCGAGATGCTAGGTGGGTGACGCCCTTTGGCCGGCGACGGCACGCCGGGCACTACTGTGTGCGCTCATGAGCGCTGCCACGGATCCCGACCGAGGAGGGCTCGATCGTCCGCAGGTGGTGGGGCGGGTGAACGACTGGTTCGCCCTCAACGCTCGCGACCTTCCGTGGCGCCGCAGCACCCCGTGGGGAGTGCTCGTGAGCGAGTTCATGCTGCAGCAGACCCCCGTGGCCCGGGTGCTGGTGCCGTGGGCGGCCTGGATGGAACGCTGGCCCACCCCGGACGACCTGGCCACCGAACCACCGGGTGCCGCCGTCGCAGCCTGGGGACGGCTTGGCTACCCCCGACGCGCGCTGCGACTCCACCAGGCCGCCACCGCCATCGCGACCGAGCACGGCGGGCAGGTGCCCGACGACCTGGACGCGCTGTTGGCCCTGCCCGGGGTGGGCCGCTACACGGCCGCTGCGATCGCCTCCTTCGCCTTCGGGGGACGGGCGGTGGTGCTGGACACGAACGTCCGTCGGGTGCTGGCACGGATCGAGGACGGGCAGCAGTTCCCGTCCGCGTCGGCCACCGCCGCCGAGTGGCGCCGCGGTGAGCAGTGGCTGCCGGACGACGACGCGACCGCGGCCCGCTGGGCCGCCTCCGCGATGGAACTGGGCGCGGTCGTCTGCACGGCACGATCCCCGCGGTGCGAGCAGTGCCCGGTGGCCGAACTGTGCCGCTGGCGGACGCTCGGCCACCCCGCCCACGACGGGCCCCCGCGCAAGGGACAGGCCTGGCAGGGCACGGATCGTCAATGCCGTGGGGTGCTGCTGGACCTCGTCCGCCAGCACCCGGACGGGGTGGCGGTGGAGGCGCTGCTGGAGGTCTGGCACGACCGCGGACAGGCCGAGCGGTCGCTGGCCGGATTGCTGGCCGACGGGCTGGCCCACCAGGCAGGGCCGATGGTCACCCTGTGACCGCTCAGCGGACGGTCGGCGCCGAGGAGCCGGCAATCGGTGCCGGGTTCTCCACGTCGGGAGCGATACCCGACTTCACGACCTCTGCGGGGTTGCCCACCACGAGGCTGTAGGGCGGGACATCGCGCGTCACGAAGGCGCCCGCCGCGATCCGGGACCCGCGGCCGATGCGCACCGGACCCACCACGACGGCATTGGGGCCGATCCAGACCTCGTCCTCGATCACGGGGGCACCGGTCTTCTCCCGGGTGCCGTCCGCGGCGATCCGGTCGCTCTGGCCGAGGGTCACCCCGTGGAAGATGGTGACGTTGTTGCCGATCGTCGCGGACGGGTTGATCACGGTCCCGTAGCCATGGGTGAGGGCCAGTCCGGCGCCCACCTGGGTGCGCCAGGACATGTCGACGCCTGCCGCGTGGGTGGTGGTGCGCATCAGCACCTTCGCCATGGGCAGCCCGAGACGACCCGCGCCCCCCATCTGGGAGAGCGCCTGGCAGGCCCGCACACCGGCGATGGCCCGAAGGCTCCGGTTCCTGGCCAACGCCTTGACCACCCCAGCGGCACTGGGCGTGGTGCCCGTGCGCATGACGTCAGCCTTGAAGGCAGTCAGCTGTTCCATTGCGGTTCCCCTCAGCACTGAGCGACGGGACCAAGCCAATCCCTCCGGGTCAGCAGGATAACCCAAGGGCATCAGCTGCATCACGGGGAGCGACCACCGCCGCGCGAGAGCGGTCACGGATGCGAGCGAGCTGCTCTGCGTCCTATGCTGGACGACGAACACGGGAGTCCGGAGCACCGGGCTGAGAGGAAGGCCAGCGCCTTCGACCGTCGAACCTGATCTGGGTCATGCCAGCGCAGGGAGGCAATCTCACGTGGACCAAGTCGGTCCACCACCCGTGCCCCCCACCCACGGAAAGGGCACTGACATGAGCACCACCACCCGCACCACCGCAGCAGCGGACGAGACCACGGCGCTGCACTCCAGCTCCGGCTGGCGGGTCGTCGACATCGTCGTCGCGGCCGTCCTCGGCATCGCCGTTGGACTCATCTTCATCGCCTTCAACTACACCGGCGCCAACCTGTTCGACCCCCTGTCGGCCGTTCTCCCCGGCCTGGGCGGACTGATCGTCGGCGTGTGGCTGATCGGCGGCCCGCTCGGCGGGCTGATCATCCGCAAGCCGGGCGCCGCGATGCTCGTTGAGGTGCTGGCCGCGACCGTCTCGGTGCTGCCGGGCAACAAGTGGGGCATCTCCACGTTGTGGTCGGGTCTGGCGCAAGGCTTCGGCGCCGAGCTGGTCTTCGCGCTCTTCCTGTACCGCGCCTGGCGGCTGCCGGTTGCGATGCTGGCCGGCGCCGGCGCCGGCGTCGGTGCCTGGATTCTCGAGTTCGGGCTGGGCAACCACGCGATGAGCCTCGGCTTCAACATCACCTACCTGGTCTGCCTCATCATCTCCGGAGCCCTGCTGGCGGGCGCCCTGTCGTGGGTGCTCACCCGCGCCCTCGCCCGCACCGGCGTGCTCTCGCGCTTCCCGTCCGGCCGCGAGGCATGAACCGGTGCGTCTGACGGCGCGCGACTGGGGTTGGCGCCATGCCGGCCGGGACGACTGGGCAGTCCGCGGGCTTGACCTGGACATCGAGTCCGGCGAGCGGGTGCTGCTGCTGGGCGCGTCCGGCGCCGGCAAGTCGACGCTGTTGCACGCCCTCGGCGGGGTGCTCGGCGGCCCGGACGAGGGCACCGAGCAGGGCCAGTTGCTGGTCGAGGGACGCCACCCGACCCGTCAGCGGGGTCGCGTTGGTCTGCTGATGCAGGACCCTGATTCCCAGGTCGTCCTGGAACGAGTCGGGGACGACGTGGCCTTCGGTTGCGAGAACCTGGGCGTCGGCGCGGAAGAGACCTGGCGCCGGGTCGACGAGTCGCTGGCGGCCGTGGGATTGGAGGTCCCGCTCGATCGCAGCACCTCCCACCTGTCTGGTGGCCAGAAGCAGCGCCTGGCCCTGGCCGGCGCCCTGGCAATGCTCCCCGGCGTGCTGCTGCTGGACGAGCCGACGGCCAACCTCGACCCCACCGGCGTCGGTGAGGTGACCGAGGCCGTGGGACGCCTGGTCGCCAACCGCGGGACCACGCTCGTCGTGGTGGAGCACCGCGTCGAGGTGTGGGCGCATCTCGTCGACCGGGTCGTCGTGCTCGCCGCCGGCGGAGGGGTGCTGGCCGACGGATCTCCGACCCAGGTCTTTGACAGGCACCGTGAGGACCTGCTGGACGCCGGGGTGTGGGTGCCGGGAGCACCGCTGCCCCAACCGCTCCAGCCAGGGCCGATCACGGCTGCCCCCTCCACCACCGCGCCGCCCTCCAACATCGTGTCGCCCTCCAACACCGCCTTGCTGGAAGGGCGCGACCTGACCATCGGACACCTGGCCGGCGCCCCGGCCCGCAGCGGGCTGCAGGTGGTCATTCCGGATGCGACCTCGACGATGGTCACCGGACCCAATGGAATCGGCAAGTCCACGCTCGCCCTCACCCTCGCCGGGCTCCTGCCCGCCCTCGGGGGGAGGGTGGTGGCGGCGCCCGGGCTGTGCCCCGACCAGCCACCGCGCCGTCTCTTGCGCCGCGGTGTTCGTCCGCGCATGGACGACCCGGCCAGCTGGGCCTCCACCGACCTGCTGACCCGGATGGGGACCGTGTTCCAGAACCCGGAGCACCAGTTCGTCGCAGCCAGGGTGGACGACGAGGTGGCCGTCGGCCTCCGCGCGCTGGCCGCCGCTGGTCCGGGCCCCTGGGACGAGGGCCGCATCACCGAACGCGTGGACGAGGTGCTGGCCCTGCTGCGGTTGGACGAGTTGCGTGGCGTGAACCCCTTCACGCTCTCGGGCGGTGAGAAGCGCCGCCTCAGCGTCGCCACCGTGCTGGTCACCGCGCCACGCGTGGTCTTCCTGGACGAACCCACCTTCGGCCAGGACCGCAACACCTGGCTGGCGATGACCGACCTGGTTCGCGCGCTGGTGGAAGGTGGCAGCGCCGTCGTCTCGGTGACCCACGATGCCGACTTCATCGCCACCCTGGGCCAGCACCGGATCGAGATGGGCGCCGCATGAACGGGCTGCGACCGATCGAGCGCGTGAACCCCGCGGTCCGGCTGGTGTGCGCCGTGCTGGTGGGTCTTGGCCTGGTGGTCTCGGTCGACTGGGTCAGCGCAACCGTCGGCCTGGTGCTGGAGTTGGTCGTCCTGCTGGCAGCGGGCGTCCGTCCCGGCTGGCTGGCCCGCAGACTGGCACCACTGTTCCTGCTGGCGCCCCTGGGCGCGGTCAGCATGCTGCTCTACGGCGAGGTGGGCGGTCGCGTCTTGTGGCACTGGGGCCCGGCCACGATCTCCGAGCACTCCTGCTGGCTGGCCCTGGCCATGTTCGTCCGCGTCTTCGCACTGGCGACCCCGGCCGTGGCTCTGCTGGGCGGCATGGACGCGACCCGGCTGGCCGACGGCCTGGCGCAGGTGCTGCGGCTGCCGGCTCGGTTCGTCCTCGGCACCCTGGCCGCCTTCCGGATGCTCGGGCTCCTCCAGGCCGACTGGCGTGCCATCGAGCAGGCCCGCCGCGCCCGCGGTCTGGGGGACGCCGGACGGCTGCGCCGCTGGGCCACGATGAGCTTCGCGCTGCTGGTGGTCGCGATCCGGCGCGGCACCCGGTTGGCGACCGCGATGGAGGCCCGGGGCTTCGGGGCCCCGGGGGTTGTGCGGTCGTGGGCCCGTCCGTCCCGGGTCGGGATGGCGGACGCCGTGGCGACGGGGATCTCGATCGCGATCGGGGTGCTGGCGGTCGGGGCCGCGGTGCGGGCCGGGACCTTGTGGACGGTCTTCTCATGAGCCATCGGCGTCTGACCCATCCCCCGCTGCGGATCTTGGTCGATGGTGGTTCGGGCGCGGGCAAGACGACCTTCGCCGCGCAGCTGGCCGAGCGGCTGGGCCGGGGGCCAGTCGGCCCGGTGCAGGTGGTGCACCTGGAAGACTTCTACCCCGGCTGGCATGGGCTGGCCGAAGCCTCGCGAATCGTCTGCGACCAAGTGCTGCGCGACGTGCGTCCGGGTTTCCCGCGCTGGGACTGGACCACCTCGAGGGTCCGGGAATGGGTGGAACTCGACCCCTCCCGGCCGATGGTCATCGAGGGCTGCGGTGCGATCACCCCCGCCTCCCACCGGCTGGCGGACTGGTCCATCTGGCTGGATCTGGACGCCACCACCCGCAAGCGCGTCGCGCTGGCCCGCGACCAGGGCGGCTTCGACGCCTGGTGGGATGTCTGGGCCGCACAGGAACAGGCGCACTGGCGCCGCGATCGCCCCCAGGAGCTGGCAGACGTGGTCTTCCGCCGGAGGTCAACGTCCGTCCCGCAGGCCGCGGCCGTGCGGGCATGACGCGCGGCGCACGTCATGCCACATCGTGACCAAGCTGGACCAGTCAGACCAGGTGCAGCTCGCGATCATGGCGCACCACGCTGGCCTGGTCTGGGTTCTGGACCCCACCCGTAGTCTGGTGGGGTGACGAACGAGCAGCAGCCCTCCGGCGACGAGCGCAACCCTTGGTCGCGCCCCGACTCCTGGGAAGCGCCCACCCAGCCCACCTACAGCCAGCAGCCAGCCACCGGCTCGCCCAGCCACGAGGCGCACCCGTACGGCCAGCCCACGTACGGCCAGCCCACCTACGGCCAACCCACGCACGGCCAGCCCACGTACGGACAACCCACGTACGGACAACCCACGTACGGCCAGCCCCACCCCTCCCAGGGCGAACAGCTGCCATCCGGCTGGACGAACTGGGGTCCGCCTGTCGCCGGGTCGGCGGCGAGCCAGCAGGCACCCGTCCCCCAGCCCCGCGCGCAGGTCGTCCGCCGACGCGAGCAGCCGGTGGTGACGATGTCGATCGCCGCCATCTGCGTCCTGGTGTGGCTGGGTGAGATGTTGGTGGCGGGCGTATACGAAGCCGTGGCGATGACACCCGTCCAGGCCAGCACGCAGCCCTGGCGCATCATCACGTCCGCGTTCGCCCACTCCCCGACCGCCATCACCCACATCCTGTTCAACATGTGGGCGTTGTGGGCCGTCGGCCAGGCGATCGAGGGCGCGCTCGGCCGGGCTCGCTTCGCCGCGCTGTACCTGCTGGCCGCCATCGGCGGCGGCACCGCCTTCATCCTGCTCGCGCCGGCGGGCGGCGACCTGTGGTTCACCCGGGTCGTCGGCGCCTCCGGTGCGGTCTTCGGACTGTTCGGCGCCCTGCTCGTGCTGCAGCGGCTGGTCGGCCAGTCCACCCAACAGCTGTGGTTCATCCTCGCCATCAACGCGGCCATTCCGCTGCTGATCCCTGGCATCGCATGGCAGGCCCACGCCGGTGGCTTCGTCGTCGGCATCCTGGTCGCCTGGTTGGACGCGCGGGCGGTACGCCAGGCCAATGCCGGTGGCCCCGACCGCACCTGGCTGTGGAATGGGCTGGTGCTGCTCGCGATGGTCGTGCTGCTGATCGGCAAGTACGCTCTCGCCGGCTGAGCCGCCCGGTCACCGGGACCCGGACGACGAAAAGAGGGCGCCCCCAGTGGGGGCGCCCTCTTCGTGCGTCTGGATCAGGCCGTCTCGCCCGGAGCATCGTTCGCGGGTCCGTCACTGGACGGTGCCGTGAACTCGGCGGGGAGAAGATCCGGAGCCTCGGCCTTCGCCGCACCGGTGAAGGTGAAGGGATCCTCCGAGCCCTCCGGGGCGACGTCGACCACCACGATCTCGCCAGGCTTCAGCTCCCCGAACAGGATCTTCTCGGCCAACACGTCCTCGATGTCGCGCTGGAGCGCGCGACGCAGCGGACGGGCACCCAGCACGGGATCGTAACCACGCTTGGCGATCAGAGCCTTCGCGGCGGGCGTGAGCTCGATACCCATGTCCTTGTCCTTCAGACGGCCCTCGATCTGGGCCACCATCAGGTCGACGATGTTCTCGATGTCCGCCTGGGTGAGCTGGTGGAAGACCACGACCTCGTCCACGCGGTTCAGGAATTCGGGGCGGAAGTGCTGCTTGAGCTCCTCGGAGACCTTCGCCTTCATCTTCTCGTAGCTCGACTCCTCGTCCCCGCCGCGGCTGAAACCGAGCGAGACCGAGCGCGAGATGTCGCGCGAACCGAGGTTCGTCGTCATCACGATCACGGTGTTCTTGAAGTCGACCACGCGGCCCTGGGCGTCAGTCAGGCGACCCTCGTCCAGGATCTGCAGCAGCGAGTTGAAGATGTCCGGGTGGGCCTTCTCGATCTCGTCGAACAGGATCACGCTGAAGGGCTTGCGGCGCACCTTCTCGGTGAGCTGGCCACCCTCCTCGTAACCGACGTAGCCGGGCGGGGAACCGAACATGCGGCTCGCCGTGTGCTTCTCGGAGTACTCGGACATGTCCAGGGTGATCAGCGCGTCCTCGTCACCGAAGAGGAACTCGGTCAGCGCCTTGGTCAGCTCGGTCTTGCCGACGCCCGAGGGGCCGGCGAAGATGAACGAACCGGACGGACGCTTCGGGTCCTTCAGGCCGGCGCGGGTGCGACGGATGGAGCGCGAGAGGGCCTTCACTGCGTCGGCCTGGCCGATGTAGCGCTTGCCGATCTCGTCCTCCATGTGGAGCAGTCGGGCCGACTCCTCCTCGGTCAGCTTGAAGACCGGGATGCCCGTGGCGCTGGAGAGCACCGTGGCGATCTCCTCCTCGCCGACCTGCGCCGGGGAGTCGTTCTCGCCCAGCTTCCAGGCCTCCTCCTTCTCCGCACGAGCAGCCATCAGCTTCTTCTCGTCGTCACGCAGGGAGGCGGCACGCTCGAAGTCCTGGCCGTCGATGGCGGCCTCCTTCTCGATGCGCACCTGGGCGATCTTCTCGTCGAACTCACGCAGGTCCGGCGGGGCGGTCATCCGCTCGATCCGCATCCGGGCGCCAGCCTCGTCGATCAGGTCGATCGCCTTGTCGGGCAGGAACCTGTCCTGGATGTAACGGGAGGCCAGGTTGGCGGCCGCGGCCAGTGCCTCGTCCGTGATCGTGATGCGGTGATGCGCCTCGTAGCGATCGCGTAGCCCCTTGAGGATGTCAACGGTCATCGCGATGCTGGGCTCGGCCACCTGGATCGGCTGGAAGCGGCGCTCGAGGGCAGCATCCTTCTCGATGTGCTTGCGGTACTCGTCCAGCGTGGTCGCGCCGATGGTCTGGAGCTCGCCGCGGGCCAGCATCGGCTTCAGGATGCTGGCGGCGTCGATCGCGCCCTCGGCGGCGCCGGCACCGACGAGGGTGTGGATCTCGTCGATGAACAGCATGATGTCGCCGCGGGTCTTGATCTCCTTCAGCACCTTCTTCAGGCGCTCCTCGAAGTCGCCGCGGTAGCGGCTGCCGGCCACCAGCGCGCCGAGGTCGAGGGTGTAGATCTGCTTGTCGCGCAGGGTCTCGGGCACGTCGCCGCGGACGATCGCCTGGGCCAGGCCCTCGACGCACGCCGACTTGCCGACGCCGGGCTCACCGATCAGCACCGGGTTGTTCTTGGTGCGACGGCTGAGCACTACCATCACGCGCTCGATCTCCTTCTCGCGCCCGATCACCGGGTCGAGCTTGTTCTCGCGCGCCGCCTGGGTCAGGTTGCGGCCGAACTGATCGAGCACGGTGGCGGAGCTGGGGGCAGGGCCGACGTCGGGCGCACCCGAGGTCGCGGCCTCCTTGCCCTGGTAGCCGCTGAGCAGCTGCAGGACGGTGTTGCGGACCCGGTTGAGGTCGGCGCCCAGCTTGATCAGCACCTGGGCGGCCACGCCCTCACCCTCGCGCACCAGCCCGAGCAGGATGTGCTCGGTGCCGATGTAGCTGTGGTTCATCTGGAGGGCCTCACGCAGGCTGAGCTCCAGCACCTTCTTGGCGCGCGGCGTGAAGGGGATGTGGCCGGTCGGCACCGTCTGGCCATGCCCGATGATCTCCTCGACCTCGGACCGCACGGCCTCCAGCGAGATGCCCATCTGCTCCAGGGCCTTGGCGGCGACGCCCTCACCCTCGTGGATCAGGCCGAGCAGGATGTGCTCCGTGCCGATGTAGTTGTGGTTAAGCATCTTGGCTTCGTCCTGGGCCAGCACGACAACGCGCCGGGCCCGGTCGGTGAACCGCTCAAACAATGGATACTCCTCGGTTGCAGGCCTTGCGGCCTGGTCTGCGCCTCGCAGCCACCCGGGGGGCGGTGCGGTGCGAATGCGTCAAGTCTAATAACGCGGGCGAGGGTCGGGCTGTTCCCGCCCGAGGCGGTCCGTTCGCCGCCG